>CAMCYH010000026.1 GCA_945883745.1 Candidatus Kuenenia stuttgartensis | reverse complement strand
CCGCCTCAACACCGGTCGGCTCCTCCACCCGCGGTTTTCGCTCGCTCATCCTGTAAAACCGTAATTCCCTGTGAAGACGGGGGCCGTCTGGGCAGCCGGTGGCGTGTGGCAGCGGCGGTGACCGATATATACTTCAGAAAACCGCCGATCGATCCCGGCCGCCTCCGGCCGCGGGATCCGCGTCGAGGGCCGGCAGCCTCCGACGGCGACGCGGGTGTCATTCAGGAATCAGGTTCCATGAGACACTTCGGCTTGTCGGTTCTTGCGGGATTTGGAATCGCATCGGGCGGCCTCATCGCTGTCGCCGCCGACGACACTCCTTCATACACCCGCGACATCAAGGGACTGCTCTCCAACCGCTGCGTGCGGTGTCATGGCCCCGATGGCGAGGACCGCCACGGGGGCGGCGACGACGGCCTGCGGCTCGACACGTTTGCCGGCGCGACGGCCGACCTCGGCGGCCATGCCGCGATCGTGCCCGGCAATTCCGACGAGAGTGAGTTGATCGCTCGGATCACGTCGACCGATCCCGATCTTGTAATGCCGCCCCCGGAAGCCGGCCAGCGGCTTGCCGACAAAGATATTGACCTGCTCCGTCGGTGGATCGCGGCGGGAGCAACCTACGAGCCTCACTGGGCCTATGTGCCACCCCGACGGCCAGCCGTGCCGGCCGTGAAAAATTCCGCGTGGGCGAAGAACGACATCGATCGCTTCATCCTCGCGCGGCTCGAGGCTGAAGGACTCTCGCCGCAGCCTGAGGCCGATCGCCTTACGCTCGCGCGGCGGCTGGCCCTCGATCTCACTGGCCTGCCGCTGAGCCTGTCGGAAATCGATGCCTTCGCCGCCGATCCTGCGGCCGACGCCATGGAGAAACTCGTCGATCGATTGCTCGCTCACGATGGCTACGGCGAACACATGGCCCGGCAGTGGCTCGATCTGGCACGCTACGCCGACAGCGCCGGCTATGCCGACGATCCGCCGCGGACGATCTGGGGCTGGCGCGACTGGGTGGTGGAGGCGTTTGATGCAAACATGCCGTTCGATCAGTTCACGATCCGTCAGTTGGCCGGTGACCTGCTCCCCGACGCCACGCTCGACGACAAGGTGGCCACCGCCTTCCACCGCAATACGCTCACCAACAACGAAGGCGGCACGATCGATGAGGAGTTTCGCACGGTCGCCGTCATCGATCGTGTGAACACCACGATGAGCACCTGGATGGGCACCACGATGGCCTGTGCCCAGTGCCACGACCACAAATACGATCCTCTGTCCCAGAAGGAATACTTCCAGCTTTACGCGATTCTCAACAACACCGCCGATGCGGATCGCAAGGACGAGACGCCAACCGTGCGCGTCCCGTGGGAGCCGATCGATCTGCAGCGGGCCGCGATCGAACAGAAGATCGCGGCGATCGAGGCGGGGATCCCGGAGCTGAAAGCGCCGGTCCCGAAGGATCGCGCCGAACCGCCAGAATTTCAGCCGGCTCGAAAGATCATCGGCGAGCTGCGGAAGAAGCTGGCTGCGACGCCGGCGGCAACGGTGCCGGTCTTTGAGGAACTGGCCGGCGACAAGCGTCGTGTGACGAAGATTCAACTTCGTGGCAACTGGCAAAACCTTGGTGACGAGGTGAGCGAGGGCGTGCCTGAGGTGTTCCACGGCGTCGCCGTGCCGGAGGGGGGGCGGGCCGACCGGCTCGCGCTGGCGAAGTGGCTCGTCGATCCGGCCAATCCGCTTACGGCCCGCGTGGTGGTCAATCGCATCTGGGAGCGGTTTTTCGGCATCGGCATCGTGTCGACGAGCGAGGAGTTTGGCAGCCAGGGTGAATTGCCCATCCACCCCGAGTTGCTCGACTGGTTGGCGTGTGAACTGGTAGAGAGTGGCTGGGATCTCAAGGCGATCCAACGGCTGATCGTGACGAGTGCGGCCTATCGACAGACATCGAAATGCCCACCCGACCTCGTGGCCCGTGATCCGGAGAATCGCCTCATTGGCTGCGGTCCTCGGGTGCGGCTCTCGGCAGAAGTGATTCGCGACCAGGCCCTCGCCGCCGCAGGGCTGCTTTCGCAGAAGAAGGGCGGCCCAAGCGTCCACCCGCCCCAGCCCGACCTCGGCCTGCGGGCAGCCTTTGGAGGTGGCATTGATTGGAAGACAAGCACTGGCGAAGACCGCTACCGCCGGGCGCTCTACACGACGTGGCGACGCAGCAATCCATACCCGTCAATGGCCACGTTTGACGCACCGTCGCGGGAGGTCTGCACGATTCGCCGGCCCCGCACGAATACGCCGCTCCAGGCGCTTGTGACGATGAATGACCCGGCGTATGTCGAGGCCGCCCAGGCGCTCGCGCGACGGATGGTGCGGGATGGGGGCTCGACTGCGGCCGACCGGGCGATTCAGGGCTTCCGGCTGGTGCTCGCCCGCTATCCATCGGCCGCCGAGGTGGATCGGCTCGTGCGGCTTCACGGCGAGGCTTTGGCGGAGTTCACCGCATCCCTCGCCGACGCCAGGCAGATGGCAACCGATCCACTTGGACCAGTGCCGGCCGATCTCGACGTCGACCTCGCCGATCTCGCCGCGTGGACGGTCGTGGCGAACGTGATCCTCAACCTCGACGAAACCTTCATGTGCCCGTGAGGAGCGACATGGATCCAATTCTTGAACACAGGCTGCTTGTGACCCGCCGCCACCTGCTCGGCAGTATGGCCGGTGGCATCGGGGCGATTGCTATGCACGACCTGCTCGGGGCGACGAAGGGTCCCGCGGGCCCTTCGCCCATGGCCGACCCGATGGCAGCGAAGCAGCCGCCTCTGCCGGCGAAGGCCAAGCGGATGATCGTGATCCACCTCACGGGTTCGCCGCCGCACCTCGACCTCTACGACCACAAGCCGGAGCTGACCAAACGCGACGGCCAGGATTGCCCGGCCGAGACGATTGCCGGGAAGAAGTTTGCCTTCACCAGCGGCACGCCCAAGCTCCTCGGCACGCCGCGGAAGTGGGTGCGGTGCGGCGAGAGCGGGACGGAACTGTCCGATGCGATCCCAAATCTGCACCGGGTCGCCGACAAGATGTGCCTCGTCCGCAGCATGTTCACCGACCAGTTCAACCACGCCCCGGCCGAGTTGATGGTCTACACCGGCAGCCCCCGGGCCGGCCGGCCGAGCCTGGGCAGTTGGGCGACCTACGGACTCGGCACGGAAAACGCCAATCTCCCCGGCTTCGTCGTACTGATCTCATCGGGCGTGCAGCCCAACGGCGGCACGAGCAGCTTTGGCTCCGGGTTTCTGCCGAGCGTCTACCAGGGCGTGCAGTGCCGGTCGAAGGGGGATCCCGTGCTCTATGTGTCGGATCCGCCGGGCATGAACCGGGCGATGCGGCGAAAGAGCCTCGACACCCTCAAGGATTTGAACGAACTCCAGGCCCGGGAACTCGGCAATCCCGAGACGGTGACCCGAATCGCCCAGTATGAGCTTGCCTACCGGATGCAGGCGAGCGTGCCCGACGTGATGGATATCACGAAGGAGCCACAGCACGTGCTCGACGCGTACGGGGCGAAGCCGGGTGAGGCAAGCCTTGCCAACAATTGCCTCTTGGCCCGCCGGCTCGTGGAGGAAGGGGTGCGCTTCGTGCACCTCTTCGACTGGGGCTGGGATTTTCATGGCACCGGGCCACAGGAAGACATCCGCGACGGCCTCACGAAAAAGGCGGCCACGTTCGACAGGCCGGCAGCGGCGCTCATCGAGGATCTCGAACAGCGGGGCCTGTTGGAGGACACGCTCGTGCTCTGCACGGGCGAGTTTGGCCGGACACCGTTTCGCGAGGGGCGAACAGCCAAAGGGGGGATTCTCGGCCGCGACCACTATCCCGACTGCTATTCCGTGTGGATGGCGGGAGGTGGTGTGAAGCCCGGATACGTGCATGGGGCGAGCGACGACCTCGGCTTCAAGGTGGCCCACGACATGGTGCATATCCACGATCTGCAGGCGACGATTCTCCACCTGCTCGGCTTCGATCACACGAAGCTCACCTACCGCTTTCAGGGCCGCGACTTCCGGCTCACCGACGTCCATGGCCACGTGGTGAAGGCGATGCTCGCGTAGGGCGGCGTTCGCCGCAGGCCTCCGCCTGGGCAGTGGTGCTACGGGGCGAGGTTCAGACAGACGAGCGTGTCGTCATCGCGCACATAGAGCCGGCCGTCGGCGAGCGCCGGCAGTGCCCGGAGTGTGCCAGGCAGCGGGCGATGGCGGGCAAGAATCCTCGCGGCCTCCGGACTCGTCCGCATGAGCAGGAGTTCGCCGTCGGTCTTCGCTGCAAGCAGTTTGCCATCCGCCGCGATGAGCGTGCCGTAGCCAAAATTCTTCTCCGCCCAGAGTACACGGCCGGTCGCAATCTCGATGCACTTCAGGTCGGCTGGAGGCAGGTCGTCTCGGCCGTCGATGCAGTAGGCGTGCGGTCCGATTGCGATCGGCGTGCAGTACTGGCTGGCGAGTGCATCGACGCCGTCCCAGCGCTTCGCGAACGCCTCGCGGGTGAACGTTCCTTCCACCGTGCCGATCCCGTAGGCAGCCGTGACGAGCAGGGCATGGCCTGCCTGGTCAGACCGCACGACCGGCAGGGCCGCGTTGACCGTCGGCCCCCGCATGCCAAAGGGGAATTTCCAGCGAATGACACCTGTCCGTGGCTCGAGCAGCAGGCACGCATAGCGGGTGATCATCACGACATGCGGTTCGCCGCCGAGGTTAACTGCCACCGGCGACGAGTAACTCGCCGGCTCGCTGGAAGTTGTCCAGAGCGTTTCGCCGGAATGGATCGCGAAGCCCGCAATCCCCGCCTCCTGCCGGCTGCCACCGACATTCACGACGACGACTTCGCCTACGACGATGGGGCTCGAGCCCGCGCCGAAGTAGCCTTCCGGGGCTTCGAACTCGCGGTGGGTGTCGCGGCGCCAGAGAGGTTTGCCGCTGGCGGCATCGTGGCAGGAGAGCACACCCTGGGCGCCGAATGTGATGACACGGCCACCGTGGATGAGCGGCATGCAGAGCGGGCCGTCGCCGCCGCCGACCTGCGGTCGAAAGGTCGTCGGGTGTCCATCGGTCCAGAGTGTTTTTCCAGTGGCAGGATCGAAGGCCTCCACCACTTCGCGGTCGCCTACACGGGAAAACAGCACTCCGCGGCCAGCGGCGATCACGACGCCGGAATATCCGCGGCCCACATCCCGCCGCCACAGTTCCGGAGGTCCGCCGGCAGGCCACGAGTCGGCCAGCTTTTCGTCTGCCGCGGCAGCACCCGTTCGAGCAGGCCCCAGCATCTGCGGCCACTCACCAGCGCGAGCGGGGCTGCCCGCGGCAAGGAGGCCCAGCCATGCGGTGAAAAAAAGACGGCGTCGGGAGGCCATGGAAAATCCCGCAGGGTGTCACGCGCCTGAGGCCATTGCGGCCGTGCTTGGGGCTTCGACAAGAAACAATACTCCATCGCTGCGCAGGCCGACAACAGGCGAGGGTCACGATTCTGGAGTCTCCCGCAACTGCCGTAGTCGTACTGGATTGCCGTGAAATAGGCTGTCGGTATGCCGACACGCAACGACATCATCGATGACATCCTGCAGCGGCATCTGCCTGCCGAGGCGGGGGCGTATGTCGGTCACTTGCTCGCAACCCGCGACGTCGTGCTGCGGGTGAGCCGGCCGCGACTCACCAAACTCGGGGACCATCGACCGCCGCGGCCGGCCCATCCGGTCCACCGGATCTCCATCAATGAAGACCTGAACGCCTACGCTTTTCTGACGACGCTCCTCCATGAGATCGCCCACGTCGAAGTGTGGGCAAAGCATGTTGGGCGGCGGCGACGGCCCCGGCCGCACGGACCGGAGTGGAAGAGCGAGTTTGCGGCAATCCTCGCGCCGGTCGTTGCCGCCCAATGGCTTCCTGGCGACGTCGCCTCAGCGCTTGAGTCATACATGCGCAACCCCGCCGCCATGACGTGTAGCGATCGGGGGCTCGTGCTGGCGCTGGCCCGGTACGACACCGCGTCGGCATCGCGGCATCGAGTCGAAGACATCCCGCAGGGCGGCCTGTTTCGCGTCGCCAACAAGAAAGTATTCTGCCGCGGTCGCCGGGTGCGCACCCGCTATATGTGCGTCGAGCAGACAACCGGGGCCGAGTATCGCGTGCATGCCCTGGCGTTCGCCGAGCCGCTGGCGGCAGCTGGCATCACCGCCGATCGCCGGACCGAGACGGCTGCTGAGGCTGGGAAGGGCCGCGGTAGTGTCGCCGGCGGACGGTGTTGCCGTAGACGTGCAGCGGCCGGTAGGGACGTTGCTCGATCGGTGTGCTCTTGATCTCCTCGCGGGCGTCGCCAAGCGCAACGACCCGCGGGTCGAAGCCCGTCTGGCGGGCGGCCGAGGCCGCGGCGGCGATGTCGAGTGGGATGGTGAGGGTGGTGACTACCAGCAAAAGGGCGCGGGAAGGGGCGCGCATGAAAGGGTGCTCCTGACATGACTCGCCGGCCGCTGGAGGAGATCGGAGGTTCGATCGGCAAAATTTTGCCGATTGGTCAGCGTTCGGTATCTCAGGTACAGTCGGCACAACTGGACCCGCCAAGGTAGCCCCCGTGGGTATGCTCGACGGGCCTGCTCGAAGGACCGATGCCCCGCGTGACTGGCGAGTGGCACGTCGTCTTCGGAGCGGGCTACAGCGGGATTTCGAGCATGAGACATCGACAGCAGCAGTCGCGTGGAATTGATCGGTCGCTGGAGAAAAAACCTTCTGCGCCGACCATCTGTGGCCGCATATCGTCCTGCGATTGGCTCCCGATCCCCACCGATGCCGGAGCTCAGTCTCTCGCCCTGCTGTTTCAACTGGACCGTAGCCAGTGGCTGTCGCCCGAGGAGTTGCGGGCGGCCCAGGTGCGGCAGCTGCAGGTGCTGGTTGGTGAGGCGATGCGGGCGATCCCCGTCTGGAAAGAGAGGCTCGGCGCAGCCGGAGTCAGGGAGGGGCTGCCACTCGAAGGCGACCTGTTCACACGGATTCCGGTGTTGACCAGGCCGACTGTTCAGCAGATGGGCGAGGCGCTTTGGAATCATCGGCTGGGTGCAGCCCACGGCGGCGTTCATCGGGGCCAGACGTCTGGCTCCACGGGGATGCCGGTGCGATATCTCCAGACCGACGTCACCCGGCTTTTTTGGCGGGTCTTCACCCTGCGGGAGCACCTCTGGCAAGGGCGTGACTGTTCCGGCAAGCTGTCGGCGATCCGCAGCAACGTCGAAAACGGACGGTCGGCCACGTGGGGGGCGGCGACCGAACACGTCTTCCACACAGGGCCCGGCGTGAGCCTCAATATCCGTGAGGATGTGGCGGTTCAGCTCGACTGGCTGGTCGCGGAGGCACCACAGTACATCCTTACGCATCCGTCCAATCTCAGGTCGCTCCTACGGCTCGCCGCTGCGCGGGATGTGCCTTTACCGGGCCTGCTCCAGGTGCGCACCTTCGGCGAAATGCTCCCTGTCGAGACGGTCGATCTGTGTCGGCAGGTCTGGGGCGTGGGAGTCGCCGACGTCTACTCGTCGGAGGAAGTCGGCAACATCGCCTTCCAGTGTGAGGAGGGCCGCTACCATGTGCAGGCAGAGAACGTATTGCTCGAGATCATCGATTCCGCGGGGAATCCGCTGCCGCCGGGCCGCGTGGGGCGGGTCGTGATCACCGTGCTTCATAACCTTGCCATGCCCCTGATTCGCTACGAGATCGGCGACTACGCCGCGTTCGGGGAGGCCTGTCTGTGTGGTCGTGGGCTTCCCGTGCTCGAGCGGATCGCGGGGCGGCAGCGAAACATGCTGCGGCTCCCCGATGGCACCGAGCACTGGCCGAGCTTTCCAGAAGATCGATGGGCCGGAATTGCCCCGATCCGGCAGCTCCAGGTGGTGCAGACGGCGATCGACCGGGTGGTGCTCCGGGCTGTGGTCGGACGGCCCCTGACCCCCTCCGAAGTCGACGCTCTCCGTCGCATCTTTGCCGAAGTCCTTTGCTTTCCACACGAGATTACGGTGGCTGAAGTCGATCACATTCCGCGTCCGCCGAACGCGAAGTTCGAGGATTTTGTGAGCGAGCTTGGATGACCATCGGTGGTGAAGATGCCACGCTGGCACGAGCCGGCCGGGCGTCGCGCTACCGGCTTCGTGCATTGCAGCGGGCGATGCCGTATCCTCTCGTTGTGGCCCATGACGACGGAGGGCTCCATCAAATTTCAGGAAGTGGGAGAGTGCCATGACGCGATGTGTGCGACGGGTGATGACCCAGGTGTCGTTGCTGGGTGTCTTGCTGGCGGTCCCTGTCCGAGGCGACGAGGTCGACCCGGCGCGGAAGGCGATCGCGGAGGCGTCATCGGCGTATGCCGAGGCCTACAACGCCCGCAACTATCAGGCATTGGCCGACCAGTGGGTGGAACGCGCAGAACTCGTCGAGGGGGGAGCCCGGGTCGTCGGTCGCGATGCGATCATGGCGTCGATCAGGGGCTGGCTCGAAAAGCATGGTCAGGCGACGATTCAGATCGACGTGGAGCGGGTCGATCTCGTGGCGACGTCGCTGGCCCGTGTGGACGGCGTGATCCTGTTTTCGCCAGCGAAGGGTGAGCAGGCGATCCAGTCGCGATTCTCGAGCCTGCGGGTGCTGGAAGACGGGGCGTGGCGGCTCGTTGAATCGGTGGTCGCCCCGAGCCACGCTTCCGCGTTGCATGACCTTGGCTGGCTGGTCGGCGCATGGCAGGCGACCGACTCCACGACCGGCATGACGGTCGACCTGGTATTCGGCAAGGCGGCCGGTGGATTCGCTCTTGTGGGCCGCACGACGATGCGGTCGAAGACGGGGGCGACCCGCGAGGCCATCGAGGTGATCCATGCCGACCGTGACGACGGGCTTGTTCGGACCGCCATCATCGACTCGCTCGGTGCCCACGCCGAGGGCGTGATTGAAAGCGATGGCATGACGCTCAACCGAGTGCTCACCGGTGTGCCGGGTGATGCTGTGGCCGGCAGCCGCGTGCAGTACGTCCAGACAGTCGTTCCCGGCGGAGAGGGGCAGTTCACGCTGCATTCGATCGAGCGATCGATCGACGGCCGCCCCGTTCCTGACGGATCGCCGCTCCATTTCAAAAAGCAGTAGGGCACGTGTTGGCTCATTTCACGGAACTGCCTCCAACTCTCACCAGACTTCAAAATCGTTCCCCCTCGGAGTCCCCCACGATGACCATTTCCCGCAGCCGCATCGTTATTCTGGCTGTGCTCACAGCCTCCGGCCTCGTGCCCGTCATCGCGCTGGCCCACGGCGGTGGCGGCGGCCACATGGGTGGCATGGGAGGGGGTGGCCACATGGGCGGCTACGGCGGGCCGCACGTGTCCGGAGGCGGCGGTATGCCGCGGATGCCCGGCGGCTTCGATGGTGGCATGCGAGGTGGCCCCGGCGGCATTGATGCTGGCCGTGGGCTCGACGGCGGGCGGGCTCTTGATGGCGGGCGACCCGGCGACGGCGGTCGCTCACTCGATGGCATGCGGGAACTCGGTGGCTTCGATGGAGGCGCGGGGCATTTTGCGGGCGGGCATGAACTTGGGGCCGGACAACTCTCGAAGGCTGACTTCCAGCGAATCGCCGGCGATGGTGCCGGTCGGGCGGCACTCGGGCGGGATGCGGTGCGGCCATACTCGATCAACAGCCTGGCGGCTCGCGGCGACCTGATGCGAACCAACTTCTACCGGGGCGGATGGTATGGGGGCCGCGGCTGGTATGGCGATCACTTCAACGCGTGGTGGCCGGGCGGGTGGTGGGGTGGGTTCGGCTGGGGTATGGCAGCAACGCTCGCCTGGAGCGACCTCGCGGGATGGGGCGGCTACGCGGCCGTTCCGGTCGCCTACAACTACGGTACGAACGTGGTCTACGGCGACGCGGGCGTGAATGTGCAGGGCACTGCTGTCGGGTCGCCTGAAGACTACGCCGCACAGGCGACCTCGCTCGCCAACCAGGGTGCCGGTGCGACCGTCGGTGGTGATGACCAATGGCGGCCGCTCGGCGTCTATGCGCTGGCCCGCAAGGACGATACCAACCCCAGCACGTTCGTGAGCCTCGCGATCGACAAGCAGGGGCTGCTGAGGGGCACCTATTACGATGCGGTGTCTGACACCACGCAGAACGTGGCTGGCAAGGTCGACAAGAAGACGCAGCGGGCGGCCTGGACGATCGTCGACAAGAAGACTCCGGTCTACGAGGCGGGCCTTTCCAACCTGACCCAGAAGCAGACCACGATCCTCATGCATCTTGCCAACGGCAAGGTGGAGCAGATGCTTCTCGTGCGGGTCGATGAGAAGAATGCCGGTCCGCAGGCGGCCGCGGCTGCCGGGGCAAATACGTCTGGGTCGTGACCATGCCGCAGGCATTTCGGTGGCCACAGTTCGTCGCGGTCGGCCTGCTCATCGCGACCGCGGGGAGTCGGCCTGCCCGGGCAGCCGACACGTGGGTCGATCTCACGCACCCGTTCGATTCCCACACGATCTATTGGCCGACCGAGAAAGGCTTTCAGTTCGACCGGGGGCAGAACGGCCCGACGGCGAAAGGCTATTACTATGCCGCCAATCGGTTCACGACAGCGGAGCACGGCGGCACGCACCTCGACGCGCCACGCCATTTTTCGGCGACCGGTCAGACGAGTGATGCAATTCCGGTGGATCGGCTCGTCGGCGACGCGGTGGTGGTCGACGTGACGTCGCAGGCGGCGGCCGATGCGGTCTACGAAGTGACGGCTGATGACCTCGTAGCCTGGGAACGTGCGCACGGCCGTCAGCTGGTCGATGTGATCCTGCTGCTGCGAACCGGCTGGGGGGCGAAGTGGGGCGACCGGAAGGCTTACCTCGGCACCGATGCCACGGGCCCGGAGGCGGTGCAGAAACTGCGGTTTCCCGGTCTCGCCCCGGATGCGGCCAGATGGCTCGTCGAGCACCGACGGATCAAGGCCATCGGGATCGATACGGCAAGCATCGACCATGGACCATCGACTCACTTTGGGGCCCATGTGGCCCTCTGCGGCGGGAATGTGCCGATCTTCGAAAACGTCGCCGCCCTCGAAACAGTGCCGGAGGAGGGTTCCTTCGTCGCGGCCCTGCCCATGAAGATCACCGGAGGCAGCGGGGGGCCGCTCCGGATCGTGGCACGAATCCCTTATCAGAGTGCAGATGCTGTGCACCGGCAGCAGCCATGAGTTGGGCTGCTCGAGACGAGAGACCCCTCAACGGTGCACGGACGCGACGCCCTTACTCTGCCTGACCCGGAGGGCGAACGGCAAGCGGATCGTTGACCAGTTCGAAGTCAAGCACGTTTGTTCCCTCGGTGACGTCGAGCCAGAACGTGCCATCACCCCCGTAGCGGGGATGAATCTTCGCCGAGCCTCCTTCCGGCACGGAGATACGGACATGGTTCAGCCCGACAACGGCCCCCGGCATGCCACCCTTGCCGCCTGACCGAATCAACCGATACCGGCCGGAAGAATCTGTCATGCCGTAGGCCGCAGGGAGCGGCTTTCGTTCCACCGGTTCAGGCTCGAATTGCACGAGCGCGCCCTCGACTGGCTGGCCTGCCAGCGTGACGCTGCCCGTTACTTCTCCAACCTTGAACTTCTCTGCTGAGCATCCCAACAGAACACAGCCGCAGAACGCACTGGCGAGCACGATCGATCGAAAGCCTTCGTTGAGCGATCGACACCGGAAACCCGAATGCTGCCGCATGGCACTAAAACGCCTCATAGGTCTGTCCATCGCGACGATTTCCCATACGAGAAATATTGCTGCTGGAAATACTGTCTGTGGTCCAGCGGACCGAACCGTCCGCGAACCCATACAGGCAGCCACCGGGATGCATGCTCGAAAAGCCTTTGCTCACGTTGTTGGGATCGAACGTGGCATAGTCAAAGTTTTGAATGAAGTTGCACCTGCCGAGCGTGCGGCATGTGCCCACGGAGCTATAGTCATCGGCGCGGCCGATCCCCACCCAGACAGCTGCCCTGTCACCGGTTTCGGTTCGGCCGCAGCGCTCACCCGTCAGCAGCGTTTTGCTGGTGCCGTCAAGAACGTCGCTGATCTTGATGCCCAATGGACCTCGGCCCGGAGCCGATGCTTTTTGATCCATGATTCCGAAAAGCATCCCTCCGCAATCAAAATCCTTGTAGGGAGCGGCGTAGCCACTCGGGTAGGTCGCATCAGTGCCCGTAATAGCTTGGCTGCCCGCGGAACCGATGTAATTTGAGGTTGCAACCTCGAATGGCTGCGATTGCCCGAAACTCTGCAGCGTATTGAGCGTGGGCGTGGTATCCGATGGGCATCGATAGCCGGCGATCCGAGTCTGAAGAGCGTCTTTGTCCGCCTGAGCGGCTCCGGTTACACAGACGTCGTGCAGTTTGCGGGATTCGGGGGCAAGTTGGTCGTAAAGTGAGTTTTGTTCGAGGAACGGCAGAATCAGGGTTCCCCATCCCCAGCACCGCTCGTCGGGAACGTTGAAGTACGAGTAGCCGGCTGGAAAGGCCTTCCTCGAATTCTCAAACGTGAGAATACCGATGCCGATCTGCTTGAAATTATTCTGGCAGGAACTGCGGCGGGCCGCCTCGCGAGCCGCCTGCACGGCGGGCAGCAGGAGTGCCACCAGCACGCCTATGATTGCGATCACAACGAGTAACTCGACGAGGGTGAAACCCGCAGGCTTTGCCTGCCGCTTCCGCGTAGAACGCCTACAATAAGTCACGTTGACCTCCAAGTTACGCCCAACTAAACTCCCAATAACAATCCACCCCCGGGTGTTTGTCAAGGGGAAAATCTGCAAGCGTCGTTCGACGGCGTTCTTCAATATTTGGAGACCTGATATGACTCGAAAGCGTATGTCGTCATTTCGTCCTCGGCGCGGTCGCGTTCGAGAGGGCCAGGAAATTCGCTTTGATCGTCGGTCGGCGGCCTTCACGCTCGTTGAATTACTTGTGGTCATCGCAATCATCGGCGTGTTGATTGGCCTGCTCCTTCCGGCTGTTCAAGCGGCACGGTCCTCCGCACGGCGATCAGCCTGCGTCAACAAGGTCAAACAACTCGCGCTCGCGGCGATCAATTGCGCGGAGACGCAGCGGACGCTTCCGTCATTTCGCGGAGGCTCGTGCTGCTGGGGCAACGGTTCAAATGACCCGACGAAGGCTGTCGGCAATTCGAACAACGCTGGGCGGCGGAGTGCGTTTATCGACCTGTTGCCCTTCATGGAGGAGACGGCGATGTTCGACAATATCTCTCGCGGTGATCTCACGAATGCCGCAGGCGGTCCCTATGCATATGCTGGGTGGGGGCCGTGGAATACGTCCCCTTCCTCTCTTCATTGTCCCGATGACAGCGGACGGTACTCATCGCGACAGCATTCGTATGCGGTCTGCCTGGGTGACGCCGTAAACGTCGGCGGTTCATCCCCGACGTCGACAGCATCAGCCAGCGGTCGTGGACTATGGAATTCGGCGGCGTATGTGAATTCAAGTCCTCCGAAACGCATCAATACCGGCGTAAAATTCACCGAGTGCACCGACGGACTCAGCAAAACATTGTTCTTCAGTGAACGGATGCACAACGATGCCGATATCAGCGGCTGGGCGACGGCCACGGGTCAAGAAAGCAAGAGGACATACATTGCAAACGTGGCGGCCGTGGCGTCAACGCCGAATGCCTGCCTGAACATCGCTGCTGGCAACACGATCGTCGCGGCGACGCAGATCAAAGCCAAATGGGGCTTGCTCTGGACCGACGGCCAACCGGAGCGGATCGGCTTCAACACCGTGCTGCCGCCCAATGCGCCGTCGTGCGGCGGGACGAACGGCAATGCCGACAACACGACCGTCGTGCTGCCCCCCACGAGTGGCCATCCCGGGGGTGTGAATGCGGCATTTGGTGACGGAAGTGTGCGGTTCATTCGCGACAACATTGAAACCGGCAACACGGGTATTGCCTTGTCGCACACATCTACCGGACCCAGCCCCTACGGTGTATGGGGGGCTCTCGGCACCAAGTCGGGTGGAGAGGCGTTGATGTATGAATGAGCGATTTCGGACTCCCGTTTTCATCACGATGCTGTGGCTGGTGACGTCGACTTGGGTCGGATGTGCGAAGGTGCCTCCGCACCAAGAAGGACTGGTCTCAGTTGGTGGCGTGGTGACGATCGGCGGCCTGCCCGTGGCCGGAGCCGTGGTCGTATTCCATGCCGACAAAGATGGGAGATCAGCATCCGCGATTACGGACGGCGAAGGGCATTACCAGATGACGACGTTTCAGCGTCACGATGGCGTGATGCCCGGTTCGTATGCCGTGTCGATCGTCAAGTACGAAGACACGGGGTCAGGGGCGAGTGATGGCAAGTACGTCCCCATTGAGGGAAACGTACCCGTCCCGAAAAGTGCCTTACCCGTCAAGTATGCGTCGCCGAAAACGTCCGGTCTTACGACGTCGGTTCAGGCTGGCAGTGGGAATCAGTCAATCGAGTTTGCATTGGGGAATTAGGGACGTTTGTTCGATCGACGGGGTTCGGGTTCACCGGTACTTCTACGCGGGTTCAGAGGACGATTCTTCGTTTTCGGCAAGGCGACACGCGGCCTGCCCACGGCGTTCATATGCCCTGCAGTCGCCCCTCAACCTGCGGATAGGCGTCGGTTGCGACGCCGGCAGCCTGAAGCAGTGACCCGTACAGGCTCATGAGCGGTGTCTTGGGCTCGTAGACTAGGTGCCGGCCGGGTGACAAGGCACCTCCACCATGGCCCGCGAGCAGAATCGGCAGCTTTTCATGGTCGTGCCGGTTGCCATCACCGATGCAGCCACCGTACACGATCATGCTCGAGTCGAGCAGGTTTCCATCTCCCTCGGCCGCGGCCTTCAGCCGATTCAGCAGATAGGCCAGTTGATCGATGTGAAAGCGATTGATCTTCATCAGCTTGGCATGCTTGTCCGGATCATTGCCATGGTGAGACAGGTCGTGGTGGCCTTCGGGAACGCCGATGGACGGGTAGCTGCGACCACTTCCCTCGTTGGCAAACACCAACGTCGCCACGCGGGTCGAGTCTGTCTGAAACGCCAGCACGAGTAGATCGCCCAGGAGCCGGAGATGTTCGGCGTAGCTCTCGGGAATGCCCGCCGGCTTCTTCCCAGTCTGAGTGGCCTGTCGCTCACCCCGTGTTGCACCGTCGATGCGGTGCTCGATCTCTCGGACGCTCGACAGATATTCGTCGAGTTTGCGGCGGTCGGCGAGGCCGAGTTTATGGTCGAGCGACTTGGCGTTCTCGAGAGCGAAATCGAGGATGCTGAGGCTGAAGCGGTCGCGTTTGGCGCGGGCGGCAGCCGATTCCCCCGGACGCCCGTTCTCGAACAGCCGCTCGAAGATCAGCTTGGGGTCGTTTTCCTTGGGCAGCGGCTGGCTGTCGCTCCGCCAGGAAATCGTCGAGGAGTAGACGCAGCTGTAGCCCGAGTCACACGACCCCGACGTCTTGCCGAGATCGGCACCCAGTTCCAGCGATGCGAACCGTGTTTTCTTACCAAGGCTGGCCGCCGCGATCTGGTCGACGGAGATGCCGGCACGAATGTCCGCTCCGTCCGTCTTGCGGGCCTGGGTGCCGGTGAGAAACGTTGCCATGGCGCGGGCATGGTCGCCAGGGCCATCCCCGTTGGCGTTCGCCTTCGGCTGGCCGAGCCCGGTCAGAATGCTGAAGTCGTCACGAAGGGCGGCGAGTGGCTGGAGTGTTTCGGGCAGCGTGCTCAGTGGGCCCTCAGCGGCCGGTGTCCAGGCCGGCATGTGGATTCCGTTGGGAACGTAAATGAAGGCGAGCCGCGGCGGCTGTTTGCGGGCGGCCGGGCGGGCTGCCCGGGCCACGGCCGGAAGCGGTGCCATCGCTTCCAGGAACGGCAGGGCGATGCCGGTGCCAAAACCACGCAGTAAGGTGCGGCGAGACAATGGGCTGGTCATGGGGTTTGTTCTCCTGATTCGATCTGCCGAAATGCCGGACTGGCGACGATTTCAGCGACGATCACCGAAAATCGGTCGTCACGAGCGGCGGACGCCGCGGCAATCCGCTCGACCGCACACGCATCATGGTATTCAAGCCCCCGGCCCAGGGCATACGTCAGCAGTTTTTCGATAAAGCACCGGCGGAAATCGTCGTTCCGTTCCGCCAACAGGGACCTCAGTCCAGCGGGCCCGGTGAATTCTTGCCCATCAGGCAGTTCGCCCGATGCATCGACGTCGGCACGGCCGTCATGGACTCGCCAGGCACCGGTGGCATCGTAGTTCTCCAGGCCGAATCCGAGTGGGTCCATGAGTTTGTGGCAGGTGGCGCAGGCTGCGTCGGCGCGGTGCTGCTCCATCCTCTGGCGGAGCGTGCCGGTGAGCTGTCCGTTCGCCTCCTCGGCCAGTTCCGGCACGTTGGCCGGGGGCTCTGGGGGCGGGGCGTTGAACAGCGTCTCGAGAATCCACTTGCCCCGTTTCACGGGGCTGGTGCGGGTGGGGTTGGACGTGACCGTCAGAATGCTGGCATGGCCGAGCAGGCCGCCCCGCTGGTTGGTATCGACCGCGACCTTGCGAAACTCGTCACCGGTGACGTTTGGGATTCCGTAGTGTCGCGCGAGCCGTTCATTGACGAACGTGTACTCCGCGTTGAGCAATTCAAGGATGCTGCGATCCTCGCGGACCAGATGTTCGAACAGCATCTCGGTCTCCTGCCGGACTGCCTTCAGGAGATCGTCGTCGAAGTGAGGAAAGAGACTCCTGTCGGGCCTTACCTCGTCGAGTCCCCGCAGGCCGAGCCACTGACCGGCGAAGTTTGTCGCCAAGGCGGCGGCCTTTGGGTCGAGCAGCATGCGGCGGGCCTGCCTCACCACTTGTTCGGTGGTGCGGAGCTCACCCCGGACGGCGGCGCGGAAGAGATCGTCGTCGGGCAGGCTGCTCCAGAGGAAATAGGAAAGCCGCGAGGCGACCTCGAAATCATCGAGATCACGAATCCGGCCCGGTGGGGCGGCGGCCTCGGCCCGCAGGAGGAAAGAGGGTGAGACCAGCATGGCTGCGAGCGTCATCTGTGTGGCCCGCTCGATCGTCTCGCCCCGATCACGAGCTGCGAGAAAGACCAGCGATAATCCCTCGAGTTCGTCTTCCGTGACACGTCTACGAAAGGCACGCGAGGCAACCGGCCGGATGAGTTTCCTGAACACGTCGGTCTGCTCATGCGGGTCGGCCCCGACGGGAATTGGCTGGGAAAAGAAGCGGTTGTGAAAGGCGGGTACGTCGGCAGGCAGCATGCCAATCGGGCCGATCACCGAGATGCTTCCGATGTGCAGATTGCGGTCTTTTTTCTGCGTCGCCTTGGGATCGTAATAATCGTTGCTGAAGGTGATGCGGATGGTGTGCTGCCCGTTTTTCAGCGACAGCCGCAGTTCGTGCTCCGACGGTGAATTGCGGTCGTTGGGAACGTCGGCTTTTCGCGCTCGGCGACCGTCGACGGCGATCGTCATCCGCGGTGGTTCAGGTCCTGCCTGATCACCCCAGGCCGTGACACGAATGACGTAGTCTCCGGCACGCTCGACCGTGAACTCTCTGTCCATGTCGCCAGTGCGGCCCATGGCTGCACCGGGCAGAACAAAGCTGGCCGCGGCATCGATGTCTGTGCTGGCGATCGCGGCGCGGGCCACGGTCTCCGCGGCGTCGATGTATCGCTCCAGCAACACGGGCGGGATCCTCAGCACGTCGCCGATGGTGTCGAACCCGAAGCCGATGTCGTCCGACGGGAAATCATCGGCGGGTCGCACCGCGATGCCAAACAGGTCGCGGACCGTGTTGTTGTACTCCTCACGATTGAGCCGCCGGACGGTCACGCGGCCGGGCCGCTCGCCCCCGGAGCAGTCGGGCTTCAATGCCTCATCCTCGAGCCAGGCGATCACAGCCTGGAGTTCCTCGGGTGACGGTTGCTCGGCATCGGCCGGCGGCATTGCCCTGCCTTGCAGTTGACGCAGCACCTTCAACCAGGCGGCGCGATCCGAGGTCTTCGCATCGGCCTCACGGTAGGCGTCGAGCGAGATGCCGCTCTCCGCTCGATCGCCTTCGTGGCAGTCGAAGCAATACCTTTGCAGCAGCGGCCGAACCCGGCTTTCGAACGTCGAGGCACTGGCGTTCGCTGACACCAAGGCAAGGACCACCATGGTCGTCACGGATGACGCGGATTGCGACATGATTTCGCTCCGAAACGGGCACGACTCGAGTTTCCAAGCGTTTCCGATTGCTCGGCCGCTGTCAATCCGTCCGCGGCCCGTCGTGCCAGGTCGCCCACCCAGCGACGTGGGGGGGTGCCGGGGTGATTTGCGGATTCCTGCCCCGCGGAGAGAATCCTTGCCATGCCGTCCCGCGGGGTCGGCGGGGTCTATCTTCCAGCAGAAGGGTGACATTCGATGGCCGACAAGAAGATCGTCATGCGGACGGGTGAGGCACTGGTCGAGGCCGATCAGGCCTGGAGTGCGGCGGAACCGGAGGTGGTGATCGGTGAACTCGACGGGCCGGTCGGCTACGCGATCGCCAACCTGATCGGTGACCAGGTGAAGGGGCATACCCGCGTCTGGGCGATCCTCAATAGTGACGTGCAGGTCCGCCCCGCCACGTTGATGGTGAGCAAGTACACCGCGCCCAATGCCCGCTACACCAACGTGCTCATGGGGACGGTGCAGGCGGCCGTGGCCAACGCCGTACTCGATGCAGTGCGCGAGGGGCACATCCCGAAGAAGAAGGTCAATGACATCGGGATCATCGTGGCGGTGTGGCTCGACCCGTCAGCCGGCGACGCCAAGACCAAGATTGACCACGACGTGCTCTTCACGACGCACCGGCAGGCGACATTCAACGCGATCCGCAAGGCGATGACCAATGAGCCCTCGATCGACTGGCTGTTGAAGAACCAGAAGAAGATCGGCCACTACTTCCACGAACTGGGTGTGAACGGGGAGTTGTAGGCTCAGCCAAACACGTGCGGCTGGCCGGTCGCCTCCAGCACTGCCAGCCACAGGTCACCGTCCGGCGAGACCTGGTTGCGGCGGCTTACGGCCAGCGGCATCGGGATATGCACGTAGCGGCCGTGCCAGCGGCCGATCACCATTTCGGTGCGTCCTGCCATCGCCGCATGCACGGCATTTTGGGCAAGCCGCAGGCAGTAGACACTGTCGTACGGGTTTGCCGGTACGCCGCGGATCATGTAGCTGGGGTCGACGTACTTCATGTTGAGCTCGACGCCTGCCGCTGCGAAGTGATCGGCGATCCGCTGCCGCAGATAGCTGCCGATGTCGGCAAGCTTCTGGTTGCCCGAGGCGTCGACGCCCGCGACCGCCCCGTCGCCCCGCACCGCGAGCAGATCCTGCCCCGCCCCTTCCGCGACCACGATCAGGGCGTGGCCGCGGGTCTTCACCCGTTTGAGCAAATGCTCGAGCAGCCCGTCGGGGCCTTCCAGCAGAAACGGCACCTCTGGGATCAGCACGTAGTTGGCATCCGGCTCGGCGAGCGACGCATAGCAGGCGATGAAGCCCGAGTGGCGGCCCATGAGCTTCACGAGCCCCACGCCGTTGGGCGCCGCCTTGGCCTCCACGTGGGCGGCCTGAATCGACCGCGTCGCCTCGGCAAAGGCGGTCTGAAACCCGAAGCTCTGGTCGATGTAGGGGATGTCATTGTCGATCGTCTTGGGGATGCCGACGACGGCGATCTTCTGGCCACGCTCGGCGACCGCCGCCGCGATCGCCATTGCCCCGCGGATCGTACCGTCACCACCGATGATGAAGAGGGCATTGATGTTCATCCGCTCCAGGCAGTCGACGATCTCGTAGGGATCCTGGCTGCCACGCGATGTGCCGAGGATCGTGCCGCCATCCTCGTCGATGTTGCTCACACCGGCGGGGGTCAGGTCGAGCACGTCGTGACCATACTTGGGGATGAAGCCCTGGTAGCCATTGCGAAAGCCGTAGATCCGCTGCACGCCATAGTGGTGGGAAAGCTCCATCACGATGCCGCGGATGACATCGTTGAGGCCGGGGCAGAGCCCGCCGCAGGTGACGATGCCCACCCGCGTCTTTGCCGGGTCGAAGAAGATGCTCCGGCGCGGCCCCGCCGGCTCGAAGCCGGGGAGATCCTCGACCGTACACCCCGTGGAGACCGCGAGGCGGGTCGTGTCGTGGAAGAAGACGCGGTCGTCTTCGGCCACGTAGTACTCGCTCGTGTGCCGCGACTCGATGAGCGGCTTGAGCGGGGAGTCGATCCGGCACGGGCCGAGCGTTTTTACAGCGAGATCGGCGGCGGTAATCATGAGAGTGCTCCTGGAGGCGGTGCGGCATCGGCCGAGGCCCAATTTATCCTGTGGTCCGCATGCCTGAGGCGATACCCTGCACGCATAGCCGGAGCAAATCGCGAAGCGACTCGTTCGGCGGTGCGTCGGGAGGCGCCGCCGCGCGGCGACGCATGAATTCGATCTGGATCAGGTTCAGCGGGTCGATCGACGGGTTGCGGGCCTCGATCGACCTCTGAAACCAGGGCGTGGCGGCGAGCAGCTCGCTCCCGCCGACGATGTCGAGAATCGCCTGCCGGGTCCGGTCCCGCTCGGCGGCAATCCGCTGCCAGATGCGACGGCGGATGTCGGCATCGGGAGCCAGCTCGGCATACCGCTGGGCGATGTACATGTCGGCCTTGGCCAGCGCCAGCGACGCATTGTCGATCGTGGCCTGAAAGAACGGCCACTGGCGATACATCTCACAGATCGTTTGCCAGCCGTGCCGATCGTCGTACTTCACATCGACCAGGGCGGTGCCCAGGCCGTACCATGCCGGGATCATGCACCGGCTCTGGGTCCAGGCGAACACCCAGGGAATCGCCCGCAGGTCGTCGAGCGTGCGTTGGCCGCGGCGGCGAGACGGACGGGACGCGATCGGCAGGTTTTCGATGTCGTCGATCGGTGTCGTCTGCGAGAAGTAGTCGATGAAGCCCGGCTCGTCGACGAGGTCTCGGTAGGCCGCGTGTGACCGGGCGGCCATCCGCTCGATGAGGCCAAGCCAGGCGGCATCGGGGTCGGGCCGTCGGCTCCGGGTGGCCATCAGGGTGGCCCACGACACCTGCTCGAGGTGGCGGCAGGCGATCTCGGTGTCGTCGTACCGCTCGGCGAGCACCTCGCCCTGCTCGGTGAGCCGCAGCGACCCGTCGAGTGTTTCGGCCGGCAGCGACAGGATGCCGCGGGCGGCCGGACCACCGCCGCGGCCGAGCGATCCGCCGCGACCATGGAAGAATGTCACGGCCACTCCGCGAGAAGCGGCAGCCTCGTGGAGACGGCTCTGCGCCGCCTGCAATCCCCAGCAGGCCGCGAGGTAGCCACCATCTTTCGTGCTGTCTGAGTAGCCGACCATCACCACCTGGCGGCTGCCGCGCCTGACCAAATGCTCCCGATAGGCCGGCGTGTCGAGGATGGCTCCGAGCGTCTCATGGCCATGCTGCAGGTCGTGGATTTTCTCGAAGAGCGGCATGATCGCAATGTCGTGGCGGGCGACCGGTTCGCCCCGATCGGCTGCCTGCTTCTGGGCCCACCGCCACAGCCACAACACGCAGAGCACGTCGGCGGGCGACCGCGTGAGGCTCACGATTGCCCCGCCGAGGCAGTCAGGTCCAAACCGACCGCTGGCCCGCTGAAGAAGTGCGAAGAGCCGCAGCGTATCCAACGACAGCGGCTGGAGCGTGTCCATCGGGATCGCACCGATGGTGCCGAGTGTGGAGGTGAGCAGCCCGACCCGCGCGGCCTCGTCGCCGCCGCGAAACGACTCGGCACCGTCGATTCCGGCCGCCGCGAAGATGTCGGCCATGATCTCCTCGTAGGCACGGGCGTCCTGCCGCACATCGAGCCGCGACATGTGGAGTCCGAACGTGCGGACGAGATCGAGCCAGCGACGAACGGGCGAGTCGGTCGCAAGGCCGCGGTCGTGGTCGAGGCATTCAACGAGTGTTGCGACATCGGCGGAGAGGTGGGCCGCTGAGGGATAGGCGGCGGCCGCCGCCGGCTCGTCGAGGCTGGTCGCCCGCGATGCCTTCAGGCGAAACTCGATCATCCGCAGCCAGCGACGGTAGGCCTCGTGGGGCGGCACCTTGTCCAGCGACTCCGCCAACTCCGGCCACTCGACGCGGGCCGCCTGCAGCCGCTCTTCAAGAGGCTGCGAACCGCTGGCCTCGTGGAGCGAGATCGTGAGCATGTCATAGAGCTGCTTGCACCAGGCCAAATGGGCCTTGATGGCAGTCGACCGGAGGCGGAGAAGCGTGGTCTCGGTGATGTCGGCTGTGACGAACGGGTTGCCGTCGCGGTCACCGCCCATCCAGGACCCGAAGGTCAGGAAGGCCGGGATCTCGAACGACTCGCCGGGATAGGCCGCCGCCAGACCGCGACGCAGCGATTCATGCACCTGCGGCACCGCCTCCCAGAGCCGTGGCATCAGCGACAAACCGCGGTCGACCTCATCGAGGACGGTTGGCCGGGCCGGTTTGAGAAACTCGGTCTCCCACAGGATGACCAGCTCGGTCTGAATATCGCCCTCAAGTTCGGCCCGCTCGCGGGGCAGGAGGTCGTCGCGGTCGAGCGCCTGCAGGCTCCGCCGCATGCGGCGGAGCTTCGCGCGGATGCTGCGTCGTTTGGCTTCGCTCGGATGGGCCGTGAAGACAAGCTCGATCGACAGGCTGTCGAGAGCGGCCTGCATCTCCTGAGGCGTGATGCCCGCAGCGGCAAGTTCACCGATCGCGGCAGCCAGTGACTCACCGAGTGGCTGCGGGTGACGCAGCCGCTCACGGTCACGAAGCACGCGAACCCGCTGCCGATCCTCGGCGATATTGGCGAGATCAAAAAAAATCGAGAGGGCTCGGGCGACCACCCGCGCCTGAGCGACGTCCAGCCCTTCGATCTTGCTGGCCAGCGACGGTTCAGATTCGTGCTTGCCGAGTCGGCGATCCCGGGCGAGTCGGCGGATGTCAGCCACCAGAGCCGAGGCCTCCGGACCAGCCTGTTCGACGATGACCGCATCGAGTTTGCCGTCGAGGAGGCGGATGTCGCGCCGCAGGAGGTCGTCGTTGACCACGGGCTCAGGGTTCCGGAGGCAGGATGCGATCGGGCAGCACGCCCAAGCATACGGGCTGCAAAAACCGCGCCAACTGTGGTCGAAAGCCAGACGTCGCGACAGGGTCATCGAATGAAAGCCTCATGAATCGCGGTATGATCCAGGCATGAGCAATGCCGTTCTTTGCCTGGTTCGCCGCCCGTCCCTATGGCACGTGTGCCTCACGCTTGGGCTGGCGGTGATCATCGCCGCGGGCCCCGGACCCCGCGCTGAAGATGCGGTGCGGTCGATGCAGATCGAGGCCGAGATCTCTGGCGCCGCCCCGTGGGGCCACTGGGGCGACCAGCCCGAGCGGTACGTGTCGTGGTCGAATCATTCCAATCGGCTGATTCCTGTCTACACGTTTGGGCTGGGCCTCGACGGCCTGCAGGGCATGAACAGCCCCTATCGAAGCGAGGACCGCCTCCGCGCAGTCTATGGACAGTTGCCGGAGCAGACGCTCAATCCCGACGCCGACTATTTCGACCAGACCGATCTCCATCGACTGCAGCTGATGGCTGCCGAAGCCGGCAAGAAGCGGATTGTGCTCGTCGTGTTCGACGGGCTCGACTGGCACACCACGCGGGCGGCGGCGATTGCCACCCGCGGGGCGGTGACCTACGAAGAGGGCCGTGGCAATGTCTTCGGCTTTCAGACCTATCAGGGAGCCAGCACCGACTTTGGCTGCTGCGTGACCAGCCCTGCCAACGACGGCACGACATGCGACGTCGATGCGCAGGCCCTGCGGAATCCCGGCGGGACGACACCGGGTGGCTATGACCCGCGTCGCGGCGGCGCAACGCCTTGGGATCGGCGGGCAAGTTCGCGGTATCTGATGGGCCGTGACAGGGACTGCGGGCACGCGGTCACCGACTCAGCCGCCTCAGCCACGGCCATGTGCGCCGGTCGCAAAACCTACAACGACGCGATCAACGTCGGCCCCGCCGGTGAGCCCCTCGAACCGATCGGCGTCACGTTGCAAAACCGCGGCTATGCAGTGGGCGTGGTGACGAGCGTGCCGATCTCGCATGCCACGCCGGCTTGTGCCTACGCCAATAACGTCAGCCGCGACGACTATCAGGACCTGTCCCGTGATCTGCTCGGCCAGCCATCGATCGCGCGGCGCACCCAAGCCAGGCCCGGCCTCGACGTGCTGCTTGGGGCGGGTCACGGGGTGGATGCCGACGCCGACCCGCAGCAGGGGCGGAACTTCGAGCCTGGCAACAAGTACCTCGCCGGCTCGACCCTCCGCGCGATCGACGCTGCGAATGGCGGCCGTTACCACGTGGTGCAGCGGACGGCAGGGCGGCAGGGCGATCAACTGCTCGCCGAGGCCGCGGCAGTCTCCATCGCCAAGGGGCAGCCACTTCTCGGCTTTTTCGGCGTTTCGGAGGGGCATCTTCCGTTCCAGACGACCTGCGGTGATTTCAACCCGATTGGGTCGCGGATCGAGGCTGGCGAGCCGGAGCGTCTCCGGCAAAAGTACGCCCCGATCCTCCCTTACACGGCGGCCGACATCGACGAGAATCCGACGCTCGCCGACATGACCCGCACGGCGCTCGACGTGCTTGCCTCGCGCGGGCCGTTCTGGCTGATGGTGGAGGCGGGGGATGTCGACTGGGCGTCGCACGCCAATAACATCGATACGGCGATCGGTGCCGTGAAGAGTGGCGATGCCGCCTTCTGGGCGATCGTGAAGTGGGTGGAGCGTAACGGTGGCTGGGACGACACGGCAGTGATCGTCACGGCCGACCACGGGCACATGTTCGTGCTCGACGATGCGGAACTGTTCGCTCGGCTGGCGACCAGCGAGCCGCCGGTTCTGTTGCAGCCCCCGGGCCCGCGCCCGGCGCTTCCTGAGTAGGCAACAGCGAACTGCAGCCGCGGGGCTTGCGCCCTGTGCTGAGTGGATGATCGCCCGCCCAGCCGCCAGCCGACGGGCATTCTGTCAACAGACGAGCGACTTCATCTCCCGCACCGCTTGCGTGAAGCCAACCAGCACGGCCCGCGAGACAATCGAGTGACCGATGTTGAGCTCGTGCATCCCGTCCAGCCGCGCCACCGGCACGACGTTGCGATACGTGAGCCCATGGCCCGCGTTGAGTACGAGCTTGACTTCCCGAACCAGCGCGGCCGCCCGGGCGAGCCGGACGAGCTCGTCATGGCGGGCCGTGTCGGTGGCGGCATTGGCATATTCGCCCGTGTGCAGTTCGACCGCCGCGACAGCCAGGTCGGCTGCCATCTCGATCTGGCGTGGATCGGGGTCTATGAAGAGGGAGACCACGATGCCGGCATCGCGCAGCCTGGCCACGGCGGCGGCCGTGGCCTCCCGATGGCCCACCACGTCGAGGCCGCCCTCGGTGGTAACTTCTTCGCGTCGCTCCGGCACGAGCGTGACCTGGTCGGGCCGAATGCGGCAGGCGATATCGACCATAGCCGGGGCGATGGCTGCCTCCAGATTGAGCTTCACCTGCACCGTCCGACGGAGCACCTCGAGATCACGGTCTTGAATGTGCCGCCGGTCCTCGCGGAGGTGGACCGTGATGCCGTCAGCACCGCCAAGTTCGGCGAGCGCTGCGGCCCAGACCGGGTCAGGCTCCACCGTGCGGCGGGCCTGCCGTATCGTGGCGACGTGATCGATGTTGACGCCAAGAAGGGCCATCAAAGGCCCTTCTTGAGAAGTACCACCGCATTGCCCCGCGGCGTGCGAACCTGCAGGACGACACCCGCGTCGGGCGACTCCTTCTCGAGTGCTGCAGCAAACTCGGCAATCGTCGCCACTGGGGTACGGCCTACCTTGCGGATCAGTACGTTCGGGCCGAGGCCCGCCTCGGCCGCCACCCCGTCCGGATCGACACGATCAACAAGCACGCCGTCGAACTCGGCGTAGGCGTCATCGCCCACCGACCCCTTGTCGCGGACGGCCAATCCGAAGGCCTGCGAGTAGTAGCTCTCTTTGCTGGGGGGGCTGGCCCGCAGGCCGGGGCCTTCGCCACGGCGGGCCAATTGGTCCGGCAGCGGTTTGACCGAGATTGAAAGCGTCTGCGGCTTGCCGTCGCGGACGACCTTAATTGCGTGGACCTTGCCGATCGCGGCCCGCTCGACCACTTCCTGCAGGCTTCGTGGGCCGTCGACGGGCTGATCATCGAAACTGGTGATCACGTCAAGTTCCTGCACGCCAGCCTCGGCAGCAGGCGTGTTGGGCATCACCTCAGTGACGAGCACTCCCTTGGTGTCCGCCACTCCCAACTTGGCGGCCATCTCCCGAGAGACCGGGCCGATCGAGACGCCGAGATAGCCACGCTCCACCGCCCCCTTGGCGATGAGCTGTTCGCTCACCCACTTGGCAAGGTTGATGGGGATGGCGAAGCCGATTCCCTGGTACCCACCGCTGTTGGAAGCGATCGCCGTGTTGATGCCGATCACCTCGCCTTCGAGGTTTACCAGCGGCCCACCGGAGTTGCCCGGATTGATCGCGGCATCGGTCTGAAGAAACTTCGCCCGCCGGATGCCGCCCAACTCGCGGCCCTTGCCACTGATGATGCCAGCACTCACGGTCGTCTCCAGTTCGAACGGATTGCCGATGGCAATCACCCAGTCGCCCGTGTCAAGCTGATCGGAATCGCCGAGGCGAGCGGTGGGAAGATCCTTGGATCCTTCGAGTCGGATCACGGCGAGGTCGCTGTCTGGGTCGGTCTTGATTTCGCGGGCCTTGTACTCGCGGCCATCGGAAAGCTCGACCGTTACCTCATCGGCACCCTCGACGACATGATTGTTGGTGAGCACGATGCCGGAGGCATCGACGATCACGCCTGAGCCGACGCCGGAGCGAGGCATTCCGCCCCGCTGACCGGGGCCGAATTCAAAGCCCTCGGGAAGCCCGTCGCGGAAAAAGTCTTCGAACGGTGTGCCCTCGAAGGGGTTTGGGCCGCCCCGTTGTGGGCCCCGGGGTCTTTGCTCAGGCCGCGGCTTCGCCTCGCTCCGAACGACGACCACGCTCGGTGTGGCTTTTTCGGCAGCATGTCGGAAGGCTCGCGACAGGGCGTTGGCATGGGTGAGAGGGCTCGCGGGCTCCTCGGCACGGAGGGCGGGGAGCACAGTCCCGGACGCAGCCGCGAGGATTAGGGCGTTCGCAAACAAGGAGCGAAAAGCGTTCTTCGATCGAGTCATGGAAACGGCACCTCTTTCAATGGAATGGTGGTGGCCAGAGGCCACCGGACTAATGATAGCGGGAATGGTTCAAGGAGCGGCGTGAGGCAGCCCGCCGGCTTGCGCCTGGCGGCTGAGTGTGGGGCCTCCAGGAAGCCCCGGGCGCAAGCCCAGGCAGCGGCGATGATCGCCACGACAGCCTGGCGGCTGAGTGTGGGGCCTCCACCCAAAAAGCCTCGGGCGCAAGCCCGGGGGCTGCAGCGATGTTGATTCATTCATTAGCACTTCCAGCCATTACGCGGCTGGTTGGCCAGGTGTTCGGTCGCCGATCGGGCTGTCGTTGACTGGCCAGCAAACGGGCCGTATTTTTCCGGCGGACGGATGACGCATGAACGGGAAGGAAGTGGTTTCGGTGCAGGAGTTTACGATCGACATCGTGGAGTGCCAGCGGCGGCTGGAGTATGAGTTTCGCGACCCGTCTCTCCTCGTGGCGGCGCTGACCCACGCCTCGGGGGCCCAACATCGCCTGGCCTCGAACGAGCGGCTGGAGTTTTTGGGCGACGCGATCCTTGGGTTTATCGTGTGTGAGACGCTTTTTCGTCTCTTTCCGGACTCACTCGAGGGGGATCTGACGCGGATCAAGTCGGTGGTCGTCAGCCGGGAAACCTGCAGCCGGATCAGTGACCAGCTCCAACTCATCGACTTCCTCATCGTGGGCAAGGGCCTGTCGGTCAGCCAGGCGATGCCGTCATCCGTGCTGTCGGATCTCTTCGAGTCACTCGTGGCGGCGGTCTATCTCGACGGCGGCCTCGAGCCCGTGCGGCGGCTCGTGGGACGGTTCATCGAGCCGGAGATACTAAAGGTTGCATCAGGTGAGCAGGGCTCCAATCACAAGTCGCTACTGCAGCAGGTTGCGCAGCGTGATTTCGGCGTCACACCGACCTATGAGGTGATCGAGGAGGCTGGGCCGGACCACAGTAAGAGTTTTCACGTCGCGGCCCAGATCGCCGGCCGGAGCTATTCGCCCGCGTGGGGTCGCAACAAGAAGGAGGCCGAACAACGCGCGGCCTGCAACGCCCTGTCGGAGATCCAGACGGAAGGCTAGCAGTACGCGGCGCTCGCCATCCACACTCGGCCTCCGGGCTCGCGCCCGGGGCTAGCTGGTACGAACGGAGCCAGCCGTCACTCACTCTCCGCGACGGCGCGGACAATATCCATCGACGACAGAATCCCCAGAAACTGATCCCGCCGCTCCGTGACCACGAGGTGATGCACGTCGCTCTCGATCATGCGTTTGGCCGCCTCGACGAGTGAGGCATCCGGGGCCACGTCGAACGGCAGGGGGGTCATAAGGTCGTCGACGAGCGTGTCGGAGAAATCAACGTTCCCGAAATGTTCCAGCAGCAACTCCCGCTCGATACCCTCCGTGATGCTCATCCGCTCGATATCGGCGCCACGCTCCTCAGCCAGCGCGAGGATATCGGAGGCCGACAGCATGCCGAGGCAGCGGTTGGCATCGTCAACGATGGGCAGCGATGCCACGCGGTTGTCGTTCATGACCTCCAGGGCATGAGTCACGGTGTCGCCGGGTGAAACGAAGACCGCATGAAAGGTCATCACATCGCGGACATGGCGGGTTGCGAGGTCGAGGCGTGGCATAGCGTCGCTCCAAGGAGGGTTGGGGAACGGCGTGCCTGCCTGTCATTCCGATTGTTCGCCGGCGGCTTGCCGGGGGGCCACCCACTGCGCAAACTGGCGGCCAAGCCCGGAATTCTGGTAGGACACTCGAATTATGATCAAACATGTGGTGAATCGCGTCGGCGTCTGGATCGCTGTCATCGGGATGCTCTGCGGGGGATTCGCGCAGGGGGAGGAGGCACGGCCGTATGACCTCGTGATTTACGGAACGACCAGCGGGGGCATCGCTGCCGCCGTGCAGGCAACGCGGATGAATCTCAGCGTCATCGTGGTCGGCCCCGACAAGCATCTCGGCGGGCTGTCCGCGGGCGGTCTCGGCTGGACCGACAGCGGCAACAAGGACGTCATCGGTGGTGTCACGCTCGAGTTCTACAAGCGGGTGTATGACGTCTATGACAGTCCCGAGGCCTGGAGGTGGCAAGACCGTGCCGCCTATGGGAACCGCGGGCAGGGTACCCCAGCCATGGACGGGAAGGGGCGGGCCATGTGGGTCTTCGAGCCGCACGTGGCCGAGCGGGTCTTCGAGAAAATGGTCCGCGACGCCGGGATCACCGTGCATCGTGACGAATGGCTTGATCGCTCGGGTGGCGGTGTGGCCATGCAGGACGGCCGCATCAAGTCGATCACGATGCTTTCCGGCAAGGTCTACGCGGGCAGGATGTTTATCGACGCCACCTACGAGGGCGATTTGATGGCCGCGGCGGGCGTGAGGTACGCGGTCGGCCGCGAGGCGAACAGCACGTACGGGGAAACCCTCAACGGCGTGCAGATCGCCAACGCCCGCTCGCACCAGTTCCAGAACGACGTCAGCGGCTACAAGGTTCCCGGGGATCCGAGCAGCGGCCTGCTGCCGCGTGTCCATGACGGCGACCCGGGCGAGCAGGGGGCCGGTGACCACCGCGTGCAGGCCTATAACTTCCGGATGTGTCTCACCCGCGTCGAAGAAAACCGCGTACCATTCCCGAAGCCGCCGGGCTACGACCCCGCACAGTACGAGGTGTTGCTCCGGGATCTGCTGGCTGGGTCGCGACACATCACCGGCAAGTTTGACATGCTGCCGAACCTCAAGACCGACACCAACAATCACGGTTCATTCTCGACCGACAACATCGGCATGAGCTACGACTACCCCGATGCCAGCTACGAGCGGCGTCGAGAAATCATCGCTGAGCACCGCTCGTACCAGCAGGGCTACTGTTACTTCCTCGCCAACGATCCGCGGGTACCGGAGGATGTGCGGGAGTGGTACGCCGCGTGGGGGCTGGCGAAGGATGAATTTCTCGACAACGGGCATTGGCCGCACCAGATCTATGTCCGCGAGGCGCGGCGGATGGTTGGAGATCTCGTGGTTACGGAGAACCACCTCCGCCGGAAGGTCCCCACGAAGCGATCGATTGGCATGGGCTCCTACAACATGGACTCGCACAACACGCAGCGGTACGTCGACGCTCGCGGCTTCGTCCGCAACGAGGGGGATGTGCAGGTCAATCCGGGCGGCCCCTATCCCATCGACTACGGTGCAATTCTTCCCAGGAAAGACGAGTGCGCGAATCTCCTGGTCGTCTGCGCCGTGTCGAGTTCTCATATCGCGTATGGCTCGATCCGGATGGAGCCGGTGTTCATGATCCTCGGCCAGAGCGCCACGACCGCGGCCGCGCTGGCCATGGAGGCCGGCGTTGGCGTGCAGGACGTCGCCTACGACACGCTCGCCGCTCGTTTACGAGCGGATGGACAGGTGCTGGAATATCAGGTCAGCAGCCAGCCCCGGCCTGTGTCAGAGTAGTGTTAGGCCGTTTCGCTGGTGGGCGTGATGTTGGCTTTCGTCATGCCGTTTGAGCAGATTCACTGACCATCCCAGTAATCTGATGCTTTTCACTGGTCACTTTTTCGGGCAGCGGACTATTATTTCGGCATCGTTCCTCGGCGACGGCTGGGGAGATAGAAGCCCGGCGGCGACCTCGCAGTGGTCGTGACGGCTGGGAGTCCTCGTGCGAAAGGAGGTGGTCTCGTGCCGCAAGACTGTACCGGATGGCTGCGCCGATAATGGCCAGTCGACGGGCTAGCCGTTGATGCAGCCCACCAAATGGTTCCTACGGCTGCCGCCCCTTCGGGGGCGGCAGCTTTTTTTGTACGGCACCCATCAGCTTGAAGCACTGCCACGTTCAGGCAATCTGGGTCAGCCCGGGCGCGAAGAATCTCACGACCCCGCTTGGCGACGGCAGCAGGTCAAGGGTGACAAGGCCGGCGAGCCGGAGCCGTAAGGCGATCCCATTTTGCTTGAGCAGTCTGAGCACAGGAAGAAAAGAGGCGGCCGTCCGCCTGGCTGCCCACGCTGATCGGAAGGCTGAGAAACTCACCAAGAGGCCAGAATCATCCGCTTCGATCACGACCGGGCGACCATTCAGCGTTCCTGTGAGTCGCCCGGCCAGAGTCAGTTTGGGGACGTACCCGTATCTCTCGTACGGATTTTCAAGATTCCGTGCAGCACCCATTCGGCGTGCTCGGCTGAGGGCCCAGTGCCGCTGGGAATCTTGATGTGCATGTTGTCGAACTCGTAGGTGATCTCTGCCCGACGACCAGTGAGGTTGTCGTAAAGGCCGATCAAGAGATCGGGCCAATTGTTCGTCTGATGGTCTGCCACGGCTGATTCTCCAGGGGTAATCCGAACAACGCCACTATAGGGCCCTCGTCACGAATTGCCATGGTGGGCCTAAAGCTGACAAAAAGACCGGCTCACTCCTCAGGAACCGCCGCCGTCACGACCATTTCGACTTTGCAGGATTTCCCGAGGCCCGCCTGAACCATTGCCCGGACTGGGGGATGGGTGGCGGGGACCCACGCGTCCCAGAGCTCATTCAGCTTGAGCTGCCGTATCGCCGGATCTCATCCATGCCAGTGTTGTCCTCCCGCGCCCGGCAACGGTGCGGACGACTGCTTCTCTCCTCGCAGGGTACAGGAAGTCAAACCTGATCAGAACCCCCGGTTCAGCACCATGTTCATCATGAACTCATCCGGATCATGGTCGAGCCGTCATTGGGGCACTTCTTCACACCCATCGTGCCGTACTCCTGGATGAGTTTGCACTTCGGGCACCGGTACTTGTAGGTCTTCTTCTGGCTGGCCGACGCAGTCTTCGCAAAAACAAAGGCAAGCGAAGACGTTGCCGCGGTCAGCAGTGCGAAAAAAGCTCGGCGTGGGAGGGGATTGAGCATGGAAGACTCCGTACTGTGGGCGAACAACTACGAGATCCGGTCAGCCTAACCCCCGCGTGCTAGCGAGGCAATCGCCCAAGGTGCGAAACGGGCTGCAGCATTCATTTCTCGAAACAGCAGCAGCCGTCAAGAACGTAGCCAGCGGCAGGGACGTGAATTTTTTCGATGGCTCGATTTTCATAGCTTCGCCAGAATCAAGGCGTCGGATCACGGTGATCGGAAGCTGCACACGGAAAGCCGCCAAGGGCTTTCTGCCCAGCATCAGCGCTTGGCTCGTGTTCGTGACGGCCCATCGCCGACGATTTTCTTTCCGCCAGTACCGTTCGTGTGAGCCGTCGTGAACATTGACTTTTTAGCGTCGCCCGCCACGCCGCCTTGGATCCTCTCGGTGGAGATCGACACGTCCGTGACGCTTCCGGAGTGGGGCGTTGTCGGCCGAGACGAATTCTACGCCTGGCTCTGGGCACGGGCCGAGGGACTGCTCGGCATCGACGAGGGGGCCGTCACCACGATCGACGCCGCCGCCGCCGGACTGGTGCCGTCCTCGATGGTCATTGACAGCGCGGCTGCACCGCCGCAGCGCGACTGGGTCGGGGATCTTCCCGTCGCCCACGCCGAGTGGTGGTTTGCCAATGAGCCGGCGGCCCGTAGTGCCGCCGCGCTCATCGCGAATCTTCCCGGCTGCCGCTTTCGTGCCATCCGTGTCGATGAGCCTCTCGATCGCCCGGCGGCATTCCCGGCGCCGTTGGGGCCGATCGCCGTCCCGGGCTTCGGCGCGGTGCTTCCGGCATGGGAAGAGGGATCGGCCGGGGTCGCCGAGACGGGAGAAGCGACAATCTTCATCGAGCCGGGCCTCGGATTCGGGACGGGCCTCCACGAAACCACGCAGCTGTGCCTTGCGGCACTCGCCGAGCGGCGCCGCCGCGGAGGAGATCTTGGTCGTGTGCTCGACTACGGCAGCGGCTCCGGCATTCTTGGCATCGCCGCGGCGGTGCTCGGCGCCGGGCAGGTCGACGCCATCGAGATCGACACCAATGTGCATGCTGCAGTGCGGGATAACGCCAGACGCAATGGCGTCGACGCTCTCGTCCGACTCGCCGTCGATCTCCCCGCGGTGACCGGGGCCTACGATGTCGTGGTCGCCAATATCGTCGCGGCCGTCCTCGTCGAGTATGCCGCCGCGCTGTGCGGCCACGTGAACCGCCGTGGCGGGGAATTGTTCCTCTCCGGACTCCTCGCCGACGAAACTCCGGTAGTGGCCGAGCACTTCACCCGCTTGCTCGATATCCCCCCGCAGATCCAGCATCGTGGCGTGTGGTGCTGCCTGTCGTTTCAGTACGAGTGACGGGCCAGCGCCCCGCTGGGGCCCAGCACGCAGACGAACTCGCCCGGCTCGACCCGGAAGCTCACATCGTCGAGCAGCGTTTTCCGCCCGCCACCCGCTTTGGGATCGGGCACGGACACGGTTACCCCCTCAGCCGCCACTGCAAGGCCTGTCTGCCTCGTATTCGTCATCGGGAGTTGGCTCCGCCTGCGTGCCCGGAAAGGATACCATCTGGGTTCAATGCCGTTCGCCCCCTCTGCTGGTTTGCCGCATGACACAGCGCCGCACCGATCTTGACGCCCTCCGCGGCTGCGCGATGCTCCTGGGGATCGGCCTGCACGCCTCCTTGAGCTTCTTCCAAGCCCCTTGGCCCGTGCACGACACGCGACGAAGCGACCTGATGCCGCTGCTCTTCGCAGCCGTCCATGGTTTCCGGATGCCGCTTTTCTTCCTGCTCAGCGGCTACTTCACGATGCTTGTCTTCAGTCGCCGCGGGCTCCGCAGCCTGCTCGACCAGAGGTTCAAGCGGATCTTCCTGCCGTTGGTGATCGCGGCGGCGACGATCGTGCCGCTCGACGCCGCGCTGCAGGGCTTTGCGGAGCGGGTGATTCTCCCGGAGCCTGCCGTCGCGGAAATCCGGTCCGGCGACGAGGCCGCCGTGCGTCGCAGGCTCGCCACGCCGGGCGCGGTGACGAGCAAGGATGCCTTCTGGGGCCGCACGCCGCTCGTCTGGGCGTCGCTCGAAGGATCGCCGGCCATCATCACCG
>CAMCYH010000025.1 GCA_945883745.1 Candidatus Kuenenia stuttgartensis | reverse complement strand
GCCTACAGCCTGCTGGCCGTAGGACGACTGGCCCGTCATATCCTCGCCAAGGATGCGTCGATCCTCACGCTCACCTATTACGGTGGCGAGAAGGTCGTGCCCGGCTACAACATCATGGGCGTGTGCAAGGCCACGCTCGACACGTGCGTGAAGTACATGGCTTTCGATCTCGGTCCGGCCGGCGTGCGGGTCAATGCCATCAGCGCTGGGCCGCTGCGGACACTCGCTGGCCGTGGCGCCGGCGTCGAGGAGATGCTTGGCATGTACGAGCACATGTCACCGATGGGCCGCAACATCACCCATGAAGAGGTGGGCAAGGCGGGTGCCTTCCTGCTCTCGAGGGAATCGCTCGGCATCACCGGCGAGATCATGCACGTGGATGCCGGTTACAACATCATGGGTTCACCCGGCCGCCTCCTCGACCTGATCCAGAAGCCCGCCGAATGACACCGCTCATGACAGGGTCTCGTTGTCCGACGAGAACCCAGATTGCCGTCGCGGTCATCGTGGCAGATGGTCGTGTGCTTGTTGGCCGCCGGAGTGACGCATCGGTTGATGCTCCCGGGCTGCATGAGTTTCCTGGCGGCAAAGTCGAGCCTGGCGAGGTGCCTGAGTCGGCCGCTGTTCGCGAATGCCGCGAAGAAGCGGGGCTCGCCATCCGCGTCCGCCGACGGCTCGATGCCATTCGGGCCGAGTCGTCCACCGGCCCCATCGATGTGCTCTTCTTCGTCGCCGAACCAGCCGACACGGCCGAGGTGCCCCGGCCGCCTTTTGAATGGCGTAGGGTGGCGGCCTTGGAACCTGGCACATTTCCCTCGGCCAACGCCGGAGTGCTCGACTGGCTCCGACGCCATCACGGCGGATCGTAGCCACCGCGATGCCACGGGTGGCAGCGACAGATTCGCCGCAGACCACGCCAGCCCCCCCGCACGGCGCCGTACTTCTCCACAGCCGCCCGAAAGTAGCCGCTGCACGTCGGTTCGAAACGGCAGTGCCGACCAAGCAGAGGGCTCAGCGTGAGCTTGTAGACGATCACTCCGGCGATGAGCCCCGTTGCCAGCAGCCGGTCGAAACGGCGACCAACATCGCCGATCAGGGCCCATGGTTGTTGCCACTTCATCGTGGAGGCCCTCCGCCGTTGGCGACGCGAACAGCGAGTTCGATGATCATCCGCTCGGTCTGCCGCTCGTGGTCACTCCCTGCGTGCGGCTTGCCGGAACGCACCACGATGATGTAATCGCAGTGGGGATCGAGTTTCCCCTGCACATGCCGAAACGCCTCCCTCAGCCGCCGCTTCCACCGATTGCGACGTACGGCGTTGCCGATCCGCCGCGAGACCGAGAGCCCCAGCCGCGGCCGACCGCCAGGTTCGCTCCGGGCGGCGGCGTAGAGGACAAGCGGCCCGCGGGCCACCGAACGCCGAACCGCGTACACGCGGGCAAACTCCGCCGGGCGGAGCAAGCGTGACTCACGGGGAAAGTTCTCGGGGGCCGCCATCACCACTGCAGCCGCGACCTCACGTTTTCCGGGTTTGCCGTCTCTGCCGCCTTCGCCGCGTCGGCCAAACGCTCGCGAAGTGCGGGGTCGCCGACGGGGGGCAGCATGATCTGCACTTCGGCGATGAGATCCCCCTTCGCGCCATTGCCGTGGTGCACGCCCATCCCAGCGGCCCGCAGTTTCTTGCCACTCGACGTGCCCGGTGGAATCCTCAGTACGATCGTGCCCCAAGGCGTCGGCAGGTCCACCTTCGCGCCCTCGATCGCTTCAGAGAGCGACACCGGCAGCGTCACTTCCAGTGTGTCGCCAGAGCGGTGAAAGACTGGATGCTGTTCCACGTGCACCTGAAGCACAAGATCGCCCGCCACACCACCACCGCTTCCCGGCAAGCCCTGCCCCCGCAGTCGCATTCGTGCCCCGTCGGGAAGTCCCTGAGGAATGGTGACGCTGATGGTCTCGATCTTGCCGCCGCGTTCGATGCGTACGTCGGTCTTGCCGCCGTCGATGGAAATTCGAAAGGGAATGGTGATGGACGCCGTGATGTCCTCGCCCGGTGTCTGAGCGGGTCGTCGACGCTGACGGGTTCCGCGGCCGCGGCCAAATAGGTCGCCGAAACCACCGCCACCGCCAAACAGGCTTTCGAGGTCGATCTCGCCGCCACCCCCGGGAAACGGCCCACCACCGGTCCAACTACCACCGCCTGCTCCCCCCGCTCCCACGCCTTCAAACGAACTTCCGTAGCGGTCGTACATCTCCCGCTTGCTGGGATCATTGAGTACGTCGAACGCAGACTGAACCTGCTTGAACTTCTCTTTGGCCGTCTCGTCGTCGGGATGCAGGTCCGGATGATACTTCCGGGCCAGATCTCGATAGGCCTTGCGAATTTCCTCTGCCGACGCCGTTCGGCTCACGCCGAGCGTTTGATAGTGATCCTCCGCCATCGCGGATCTGTTCCTGGAGGGTCGAAAGCCCCTATCGTAACACTCTTTTCGCGACCGCCACGAACAGCGCCCCGCCTACTTCCGCCGGGCCTTGGGTGCGACGCGACCGGGGCTGAGGGGCCGGCGTCCCCGCCCTCGGACGGGCCGGGCCGCGTGAGGAAGGGACGGCAACGCTACGGGCGTCTGAGGCTGCTGGGCGACCCGCTGCAAGAACTCGGCCTGGCAGCGGTGCGACTCCTGCCCTGCCCCCGCCTGCGGCAAATGAAACACTCCGTCGGCGTCGAGGCGGCGGGCGCGGGTGTTATCGGCGAGGTAGGTCGGCACGATCTCTTCGAGGATGCGGCCGCGAAGGTCCTCCGCCAGTACTGGAAACATCACCTCCACCCGACGGAAGAAGTTACGCGGCATCCAGTCGGCACTGGCGAGAAAAACCTGTGCCTCCTCTGCTTCACCGAAAATGTAGATTCGGCTGTGTTCCAGGAACCGATCCACGATGCTGGTGACGCGAATCGTCTCACTGAGGCCCGGCACTCCCGGCCGCAGGCAGCAGATGCCCCGAGCCACGATGTCGATCGGCACCCCCGCCTGGCTGGCCCGATAGAGCGCCTCGATCACACGATGATCGACCAGCGAATTGAGCTTGGCAAAAATTCGTGCCGGTAGCCCTGCCCGGGCTCGCTCGGCCTGCTCGTCGATCAGTTCCAGCGTCCTCCGGTGGAGGTCGTTGGGCGCTACCACCAGCTTCCGCCACGCATGCCCCTGTGAATAGCCGGTGAGCAAATTGAACAGTGCCGAGGCGTCCTCGGCAATCGCCTCGTCGGCGGTGAAGAGCCCAAGGTCCGTGTAGAGGGTAGCCGTGGCGGGATTGTAATTGCCGGTACCGAGGTGGACGTAGCGACGCAGCGAACTGCCCTCGTTGCGGACCACGAGCGACACCTTGCAGTGCGTCTTCAGATCGAGAAAGCCGAACACGACATGCACGCCGGCCCGTTCGAGCTGCCGCGCCCAACTGACGTTGTTCGCCTCGTCAAATCGTGCCTTGAGCTCGACGAGTGCCGTGACGTGCTTCCCAGACTCGGCCGCCGCCATGAGGGCCCGCGAGATCGGCGAGTCGCCGCTGGTGCGGTAGAGCGTCTGCTTGATCGCGAGCACCCGCGGATCGTTTGCAGCCGTGGTTACAAAATCGACCACCGGATCAAAGGAATCGTACGGATGATGCAGGAGGATGTCTTGCCGGGCGATGGCTGCGAAGATGTCGCCACCACGCCGGTCGAGCGGCGCCGGGATCCGTGGCGTGAAGGGCTTGTCCTTGAGCCGCTCAAAGCCCGGCATCTTGTACAGTTCCCACAGCCCGGTGAGATCGAGCGGGCCGTCGATGCGGTAGACCTCGCTGTAGCCGTCTTCGGTGCCGTCGTGCAGCCCCTCATCGTCGATGATCAGCCGCCCCAGCGTCTCGTCAGCCCGTGAGGCGATCTCGATCCGTACCGCCTGGCCGCGCTGGCGGGTTTTGAGCCGCTCCTCGATCAGCCGCAGCATGTCGTCAGACTCCTGCTCCAGCAGCTCCATGTCGCTGTCGCGGGTGATCCGGAAGGCAGTCCAAGACCTCACGCTGAAGCCGCCAAAGAGCTCGGGAAGCCGGGCGGCCACGATGTCTTCCAGGAGGAGAAATGACGTCTTGCCCGGCTCTGAATTCGGCACCACCACGACTCGCGGCAGCACCTGCGGCACCTGTACGACAGCGAAGAGCTGGTTCGGGCCGAGGCCCTCGGAGTGCTCGAGCATGACGCCGAGGTAGAGGCCACGATTGTGATAGCGGGGTGAAGGATGGGCTGGGTCGCAGGCCATCGGCGTGAGAATCGGCAGCGCTCGCTCACGGAAGAAACGGTCGACGTGCTCAAGCTGATCCCCGGAAAGCGCGTCGTAGCGAAGCAGTTCAAAACCCTCCGCTGCCATTGCCGGGCCGATGCTTTCCTTGAGGCAACGATACTGCCGCGCCACCAATTCCTGAGTACGGGCAGCGATCGCCCGCAACTGGCTGATCGCTGCCAGACCGTCAGCGGCGTAGTCCTGCGGAGCACTTTCTCCAAACGCCTGCTCGCGGACACCCGACACCCGAACCATGAAAAATTCGTCGAGGTTGGAACTGAAAATTGCGAGAAACTTCATCCGCTCCAGCAGCGGGTTTTCGGCGTTCTCGGCCTCTTCGAGCACCCGCAGGTTGAACTCGAGCCAGCTCAACTCCCGGTTGATGAAGGCCTCGGGGGGGATTGTCGTGTCGTGGTCTGGCATGGCTATCCTTGCTCCGTGATGAGCGTCATCCGCCGGTCTGTTTGCGGTAGACTTTGCGGTTCGGAGTGTACCGTTTGCCAGCCGATTTTCTGAGACCCTGATGCTCGCCACACAAGATTCACACATCCGCCTCGCCGCTGGAAAACTGCGGGAGGCGTGCTGCGAGTGGGACGGCCGCATGCCGACCACCCTCCCGCCCTACGGGGCGGGCTGGGCTGCCTCGATGGCCTGCCTCCTTGAGGCATCGGCTCCAAAGCCGGGAAATGTCCACCCTGCCGCCGGCTTCCCCGATCTCACGCACGACGATCTCGTTGCCGCCGCTCTCGCCATCGGTCCGATTCTCGAGCAGGCGGCCGACATGCCGTTGGGATGGGTGATTCTCGAAGCCGTTCGGCAATCCCGGCGCGTGACCCGTTCCAACGCGAATCTCGGCATGATCCTCGCAATCGCACCGCTCGCCGCAGTGGCCCCGGACGGGTGGCCAACGGGAGCGGAGGATGACACGGTCGCGTCGCTCTCTGTCGCGGTGGCCGCGGTGCTTGGGAGCCTCGACGCCGCCGACACGGCCGCCATCTGGAAGGCAATCGGCGAGGCGGGCCCGGGGGGCATGGGAACCACCGCGCGACACGATCTGGCCGGTCCCCCACCCGGCAGCATTCTCGACGCCATGCAGTTGGCCGCCGGCCACGATTCGATCGCGGCGCTCTGGACGAGGGGCTATGCGAGCGTTCTCGGCGGTTTGATCGTCGATTTATCGATCGCCCTATCGCGAGTCGTGGACTGGCGGGAGGCCGTCGTCGATGCGTTCCTGCGGCAACTGGCCCGCGCGCCAGACTCGCTCATCCTGCGCCGGCATGGCAGCCGCATCGCTGTCGAAGTCTCAGGGCGGGCTGCCGCCGTCATCGCTACGATCCCGCCAGACCGGCGTGAAGCGGTGGCCGCTTTTGATCGCTCGCTTCGTGATCCCGTGCGCATCAATCCGGGCACCACGGCCGATCTTGTCGCCGCGGCCCTCTACATTCTCCTGCGGAGTCAGTCCCCATGACCGAGCGCTATGCCGTCCACATGCGGAAGGCGGTGCATGTCTTCTGTGCCGGCCATTTCATCACACTGAGCGACACGCTCTGCGAGTCGGTCCACGGACACAACTGGACGGTGGCCGCCGAGGTGGAGGGAGAACCCGATCCGCACGGCATGGTGATCGACTTCATCCTGCTTCGTGATCAGCTTTCCGCGATCACCTCGCGGCTCGATCATCGGATGCTCCTCCCCACCGAAAATCGTCTGCTTCAGGTGACGACGTCGGAGGGGCCCTCGCGCCGGGCGGAAGTCACCGTGCAGTTTGGTGATCGGCGCTGGGTGTTTCCGGCCGATGAATGCGTGCTGCTCCCGATGGTCAACACGACGGCCGAATGGCTCGCCCGCTGGATCGGCGGCGAATTGCTGCAGGCGATGACCGACCGTGGCCAACCGATCGCTGGCACTCTCAGAATCGAGGTCGATGAGTGCCTCGGGCAGTCGGCCATGTGGGAACGCCGCGTCACGCCTCGGTGACGACGATCTTCCCGGCAGCATCGAGCGCGAGCGAGAGTGACTGCCTGCCAAGCCTGATCCGCATCAGCCCGGCACCGTCGGGATTCCGCTCCACTTCTCCCACGGTGCCAAGCGCCAGGCCTGACTCGGTGAGATACCGCAGAAATTCTGACGACTGGTCGAGCACGCGGGCCAGTCGGAATCGGCTTCCCTCGGCGACAGCGGCCAGCGAACGGGCCTCGGCAGCGATGGTCTGCATCGTCATCGTCTCACCACGCGGAATCGGATCACCGTGTGGGTCGACTTCGGGATGCCCCAAGAAGGCGTCGATGCGATCGATGAGCAGATCGCTGACGGCATGCTCCATGTGCTCAGCCTCGTCGTGCACCTCGTCCCAGGTCATGTCGAGCGTCCGCAGCAGAAACAACTCGATGAGTCGATGCCGCCGGATCATTCGCAGGGCAAGCATCCGCCCGGCCCGGGTAAGTGAGACACCCTCATAGGGTTTGTGAGTGGCGAGTCGGGCCGCGTCGAGCGTCTTGAGCATGCTCGTGACCGTTCCGGGAAGGACGCCCAGCGCTGCTGCGATCTGCCCGGTGCTGGCCGGCTTGCCATCCTGATCGCTGCTGATCTGGAAGATCGTCTTGACGTAGTTTTCGACCGTCAGGCTGGGCACGGCAGGTCGACCTCGAGGGTGCAGGGGCGGTTTTCACGATCGCCGATGCGGGACGTTGTCGCCCCGCGTCGGCAAGACCATGATTGACGAAATCATACATACCGCGGGGACCCCGCCGCATGCTGCTGAATGAATCCGCTTTCGCCGAAGTCGAGTCGTTGCTCACCGGTCCGCCGCCGGCCGGGATCGCGGTCCATTCCATCGGTGGAGTGCGGGTCGTCGACTGCGGAGTGCAGGAATCGGGGGGTCGCGACGCGGGCCTCGTGATGGCGCGGGCGGCACTGGCCGGTCGCGGGGTGGTAACCCTCCAGCCGGTCGCCAGTTTTGGGGACGAGTGGCCCGACTGCCCGTGGCCCGTTGTCACCGTCTCGAGCGAGGAGGCGGTCGCCGCCTGCCTGGCATCCCAGTACGCCGGCTGGAAGGTCAGTGACGGTAGCTATTTTGCAATGGCGAGCGGTCCGGTGCGGGCTGCGATCGGCCGCGAGCATCTCTTCGATGACATCGGCATGCGGGAGCGACCACCGTCGGCGGTGGGCCTTCTCGAAACGTCTTCCCTGCCACCGGAGCAGGTCTGTCGCCAACTCGCCCTCGATGCCGGCGTGCCCCCGGAGCAGCTTCTTCTTCTGGTGGCTCGAACAGCCAGCCCGGCCGGCACGCTCCAGGTCATCGCCCGCTCGCTGGAAACCGCGCTCCACAAACTCCACGATCTGCGGTTTGATCTGGGACGGATCCGCCGAGGCCAGGGACGCGCCCCGCTGGCCCCCGTGCCGCGGAAGGATCTCGTCGCCATCGGGCGGACGAACGACGCGATTCTGTATGGAGGTCATGTCGTGCTCGAGGTGAGCGGTGACGACGCGAGCCTGCTCGCCATCGGCCCAAAGGCGGTCAGTCGGGCATCGCCGGACTACGGATCGCTCTTCCTCCATCTGTTCGAGCGGGCCGGCCGCGACTTCTACGCCCTCGACCCAGCTCTTTTCGCCCCTGCCATGATCGACTTCGTCAATGTCGACACGGGCTGCCGCCATCGCTTTGGGAGCCTTGCACCGGAGATCGTTCAGACGTCGTTTACGACACCGGCTGAGAAAGCTGCCGGAGTTGGTGCGTGAGCCGCCACCGAGCAGTGATCGTGGGGGAGGCGACGGGCTGGCATGCCAGGAGACTGACCGAGACACTTGCCGGTCGTGGCCACGTGGCGGAAATCGTACCTTGGCAACGGCTCTCCGCCGGCCTGGCGATTTCCGCCAGCGAGCGTGAAACGATCGGGCCGACGGCCGTGGCTCAGGCCGACATCGTCGTCGTGAGGGGCATGCCTGGCGGGGGCCGCACAGACCAACGGCTGGAGCACGTCATCTTTCGGATGAATCTCCTCGGTCGGATCGCCAACCGTGGCGTCCGGGTGATCAACAGTCCGCGGTCGCTCGAAGTGGCAATCGACAAGCACCTCGCGCTCTGTCATATCGCCGCGGCGGGCCTTACGGTGCCAGCCACCCGTGTCGTGCAGGATACGGCGGCTGCCGTAGCTGCCTGGGAAGACCTTGGAGGCGATTGCCTCCTCAAGCCACTGTTCGGATCCCGCGGCCGGGGCCTCGTGCGGCTGAAAACGGCCGCTGACGTCGAGGCTGCGACGCGATCCTCCACGGCCACGGAATCGTGCGGCGGAATCTTCTACATCCAGCAATTCATTCCCCATCCGGGATGGGACGCCCGCATTCTGCTGGTGGGTGCTCGCAGCTTTGCGATGCGGCGGCATGCAGGCGTTGGTGAATGGCGAACCAACCTTGCCTGCGGCGGTCAGGCTGAGCCGTTCGCGCCTCCCGACGACTGGCTGAGCAGCGCCCGGCAGGCCGCTGCTGCCGTGGGCACAGAGATCGCAGGAGTCGACCTGATCCCGACCCCCGACGGGGGCGTGGCGGTCCTCGAAGTCAACGGCGTCCCTGGCTGGCGAGGTCTCGAAGCGGCAACCGGAGCCGACATCACCGGAGCCGTGGCCGAGTATGTCGAGCAATCCACATTCGCAAGCTGAAGACTGAGCGAAACAACTCGGGGTTACCCGTGCCGCGAGAGCCGGCCTTGGCAGCGAGCGGAGGCAGGATGCCGGAAGCGATGCTGGCAGGGAGTGAGCGCAGGCCTGGAGGGCCGAAGCGAACGTCCGGCGATGTGGCACGGGCAGCCCCGAGCCCGCAGTACGTCAAAAACCCGGCAAAAAACAGCCAAAACAATCCGGACATTTGGCACGACGCGAAACCGGGGGCCTGCCTGCTTTTTAAGCAGACACCCCACTGCCACGCCCGCGGGCAGCTCTGCCCAAAAACAGGTCTTGGCCTCGATTTGCGCCGTAAGTCGTTGCTGTGCTGGCACTTCATGCTGGCACTTGACCGCCTCGGCAGAGTTCGCCGTGTGAGCCAGGAAATGAAGCCGGCCCGCAGGCTACCAGCGACCCCTTTCACCAAAGAACCGAGGAGTCACCCAGACAGGGTGAGCCCAGCCATGTCCATCAAATCACTTCCCCGCGGAATCGATCCCCACGCCGCCCAGGCTGTTTTGGAGGTTGCCGAACGACTCCATGCCATGGAGCCCGAATGGGTGGTCTTCTTCCGGGAGGTTTTGGGGGTAGACGGCATCGTCCGCCGGACGTTCAGCGACCCGGAGGCCCTGATTCGATTCGAGTGCTCGCCCGAGTACGCCCGGATCCGGGAAATGCTCGAACAGTTGCGGACCAAGCAACGGGACCTGCCGGCCACCCGGGAGACCCAGCGGGTCGTCACGGTCCGGATGCCGCGTTCACTCCACGAAACGTTGAAGGTGGAGGCCGAGCAGATGCGGGTGAGCATCAACACCCTGTGCATCTCCAAGCTGATGAAACTGATCGACGAGCAGGAACGGCAAAATCTCAACACGAAGGTCGCGTCATGACAGTGTGGAGGCCGGCACGGTACTGGAGTGGATCTGTAAGCCGGGTTCTGTGCCCGGCCGACCGAAAGGCCGACCGGCGACGATCATTTCTCTAGGACGGCGGTTGCCCGCCGCCTCGAGCAGCCTACCCGAAAGTGTGACGCGGCGGGCCGCCACGTGCCGCCCCGAGGGACGGCGTCCTTTCTGCTTGGCCTTGCTCCCGATGGGGTTTGCCGAGCCAGACCGGTCACCCGGCCTGCTGGTGAGCTCTTACCTCACCGTTTCACCCTTACCAGTGAGTCGCCTCTCTGGCGGTCTGCTTTCTGTTGCACTTTCCCTGACCTCGCGGCCGGTGGGCGTTACCCACCATCGTGCCCTATGGAGCCCGGACTTTCCTCCCGCCGACATCGTGCAGGGCACGTGTCGGCCGACGATCGCCCGATCCACTCCAGTACCGATACCGAGGTAACCTGATTCTATCATGCCGGCGATCCCAAGAGAGCAAAAGATTGACGCCCTCGACACCGATACGTAGCCTCAAAGAAGAGGTTTCAGACCCTTGTATCTCACCTTTTGACGAGACAAGCATTCTTGATGCTCGGTGAACTCCATCCTGTTGGCGGCGGTGACCCGATTCCGCTCCTCAAGCAGTCCCTAACCATTGGAAGGCGCGAGAGCTCCGACATCGTCCTCCGGTTCCCCAATGTGTCGGGAAGTCACTGTGAACTGGAATTGATCGACGGATACTGGCACGTCCGTGACCTCGACAGCCGCAACGGCACCAAGGTGAACGGAGAACGGGTCAAGAGCCACCGCCTCGATCCGAATGACAAGTTGTCCGTGGCTCGGCATGTCTTCGAGATCCACTATGACCCGACCGCCGTCGGTGCCACCAAACCGGCATGGGAAACGGCCGATCGTGGCGACATCTTTGCAAAGTCGCTTCTGGAGGCAGCCGGCTTGGAATCACGTCCGCGGAAGGATCAGGCTTCAAGGCAACCTCCACGGTGACTCAGGGCGGCCTGATACACTGAAGGAATGATCCGTTTTTTCTGTCCGCGACCCCCGGGCCGCCAGTCCGACCAGCACGGTCGCCGCGAGAAGCGGCGGGTCGATTTTCGCAAGAATCGCTCCTCGCGGCGTCGTCGTGGCGACGTGACGCGAGCCGTCGACACCGCCGCGGATGCGCTCGATTTGCCCTCGTCGGAGCGAATCTCCGGAAAGGGCGATCTCACCCGACGCAGAACAGTGATTCTCGATGCTCCAGCCGGCGTCGCTCCTGTCTTGGCAGGCGGTGAATGGCGGGGCCAGGTACTGCAGGTTCACGGCTTGGAGAGTTTCGTCCGTCGGCCTGATGGCAGCACGGTGAGATGCACCACCCGTCGACTCCTCCGCACGCTCTCCACCGACGAGCGGCATCCGCTTGCGGCTGGCGACTGGGTGCATGTCCGTGGCTCGGATCAGGAAGGGGTGATCCAGGCGATTGAGCCGCGGCGGTCGGCGGTGTGTCGATCGAGCCGAGGCCGGCGCCATGTGATCGTCGCCAATGTCGACCAGGTGCTGATCGTGGGCAGCGCGGCCCTGCCCACGATCAAGCCGGCGCTCATCGATCGGCTGATCGTGGCCGCCGAATCGAGCGGAATCCGGCCGCTGATCTGCATCAACAAGCTCGATCTCGTCGATCCGGCGCGATTCGTTCCCTTCGCCGGTGTCTATGCACGGATGGGCTATGCTGTCGTCCTTTGCTCCGCAGTCACCGGCCTGGGCATCGATCGGCTGCGGGCTGAACTGGGGGGGACCGTGACAGCCGTCGTCGGCCAAAGCGGCGTAGGCAAGTCGTCATTGCTCAACGCCATCGACCCGACGCTTCGCTTGGCGGTCGGTGAGGTCAGTCGCGACAATGACAAGGGGCGGCACACCACGACCACCGCCCGCCTGTTGCCCCACGCGCACGGCGGCATGTTCGTCGACACACCGGGCGTGCGGCAGTTTCAGCTCTGGGAGATGGTGCCCGCCGAGGTACCGGCGGCTTTTCGCGACCTCCGGCCCCTTGCCAATCACTGCCGGTTTCCAGATTGCTCGCACACCCACGAGAGCGACTGCGCCGTAAAGCATGCGGTAGCCGACGGCCTGCTCGACACTCGCCGATGGGAGAGTTGTTGCCACCTGGCGGCAGGCGTTGCCGACGCGGATGATCGTGGTGGCGGAGACGAGGACGAACTCGAGTGACCGAACGACAACGCACCGGCAGCATGCAGAGCGAACGGGCCATCCTCGTGGGGGTGCTGCTCGACGAACCGGCCGATCCCGAGCACCCACTCGGCGAACTCGCCGGCCTGGCCGAAACAGCCGGCGCGATCGTCACAGCCGAGGTCACACAGCGACGGACCTCCCCCGACCAGACCACCTACCTTGGCAAGGGCAAGGTCACCGAGGTGGCCAGCTTGGTCGAGCACCACGACGCCGACATGGTCATTTTCGACAACGATCTCTCGCCGGCCCAGACCCGTAATCTGGAACGTGACCTCAAGGTGAAGGTGCTCGACCGCTCGGAAGTCATCCTCGACATTTTCGCCGCCCGAGCCCGTACGTATGAAGCACGTCTGGCCGTCGAACTGGCCCAGTTGGAGTATTCGCTGCCTCGGCTGAAGCGGATGTGGACCCACCTCTCACGGCTCAAGATGGGCATCGGCATGCGTGGTCCCGGTGAAAAGCAACTGGAGGTCGACCGCCGCCTTGTCGAGAAGCGGATCCACGATCTGAAGCAGGAGTTGCTCACCATCCACTCCCGGCGCGAACGGCAGGTTGCCGCCCGGCACGACCACCTGACGATCTCACTCGTCGGCTACACCAACGCCGGCAAGAGCACCCTCCTCAACGCCCTCACCGGGGCCGACGTGCTCGCCGAGGACAAGCTCTTTGCGACGCTCGATACCCGCACACGGCGATGGCGGCTGCCTGGCTGGGGGCCGGTGCTGATCAGCGACACGGTCGGCTTCATTCGTGATCTGCCCCACCGGCTGATCGCGAGTTTCAAGGCGACGCTCGAGGAGACCCGACAGGCCGACCTGCTCCTCCACGTGGCCGATGCCTCGAGCCCACTGGTCGATGCCCAGATTGCCGCCGTGCGGGCCGTGCTCGAGGAACTCCACGTCGAGGAAAAGGACACGCTGCTGGTCCTCAACAAGATCGACGCCCTGCCTGAACCGGCCGCACGTCGCAGCCTCGAGGCACGCTATCCCCACGCCGTCAGTGTCTCGGCCCGCACCGGCACGGGCCTTCCGCAGCTGGCCCGCACGGTAAGCGACTGCCTCGGCCGTCGGTTTCATGATGTCGATGTCGCAACAGATTCCGGCAATGGCCGACTGCTGGCCTGGCTGGCGGCCCATGGCGAGGTACTCTCGCGACAGTTCACCGATGAACGGGTGATCGTGCACTGCCGCATTCCGGCCGCCATGCTTGGGAGAATTGACCCGGCCGAGGCCGAGGTTACTCCCCACCGTCCGACCGGTCAGCGGTCTCCTGCTGACGGAATGGCCTCCCGGCCAGTGGTCTCATGAGGGGCCCTCGAAGTCTGTCCGGCCTGCGGGCCCTGGTGACCGGCGGCTCGTCCGGTGTGGGCCGCGCCGTGGCCATCGAGCTGGCGACACGGGGTGCCCACGTGCTCGCCACGGCCCGCCGTGGCGAGCGCCTCGCAGCGCTGCAGGCGTCGCTCTCACCGCTGAAAGATGGCCCCCAACTCATATTTGCTGCAGGAGACATTACCGATGCCGGCTTTCGCGCGCACCTTGTGCGGATCGCCATCGAGCGGCTGGGCGGGCTCGACCTCGTCGTGGCCGCCGCCGGCAGCGGAGCCATTGGCCCCCTGGCAACCCTGCCAGCCGATACGTTCCAGAGCGTGCTCGACATCGACCTCGTCGCCCCGGCGGAACTCGTGCGGGTCGCCTTACCCCATCTGGCCGCTGGTCGTGATCCGGCCGTCGTTCTGGTCGGGTCGATTCTGGGGTACCATCCGCTGCCTCTTCATGCGGCCTACTGCGCAGCGAAGGCTGGTGTCACCGCACTGGCAGGCAGCTTGCGACACGAACTGCGTCCTCAGGGCATCGACGTTCTGCTGGCGAGTCTTGGCCCTACCGAATCGGAGTTTTGGGACGCACTCCTGTCAGGACAACGGCCCGCATGGTCGCGTGGCCGACCGCTCTCTGCCGAGACCACCGCACGGTCGATCGTCAACGCCCTTGAGCACCGCCGCCACGAGGTAATTCCGGGCTGGCGAGCGAAGGCGTTCGTATTCGCGGCTCGCCATGCGTCATGGATCATCGACGCGATCGTCTCGCGGAATGCCCGATGACTACGGCTCCAGCCGTTCCCCGATGGCCAGCAGTTCCTCGGCATCGAGCACTGCGTCGTGGGCTGAAAAGAGCTGCTGGATTGCGGCCTTGTGGATCTTCATCTTCAGACCGCCCACGCCCAACGCCCCGTAGACCACGGCCGCCCCGTCGGTGCGAGCCTTGTCGGTGGCAATGATGCCCTCGATACCCGCAGGCGGCACGGCGTTGAGATCGATCAGCACCCTGGCATTGGTGGCAACGCCGCGGCCCTCAGCGTCCAGCAACGTGTGACCGGCCGCCCCCGCGGCGACGATCAAGTCGGCAGCGACCACAGCCCCGCCGACGGCCGACCGCTCACGGACGGCACCGGACAATTCCAACGGTTCGACCCGGGCGGCCGGCACCGTGGCCGTAATCCGAGTGCAAACGGCTGCCGCCCGGTCGAGCGAACGCGAGGCCACGCTCACGCTGACGCCCTTGCGTGCCAACAACCGGGCCACACGCTGCCCCACCGGCCCGGTGCCCCCGAGCACAACGGCCCGACAACCGGCGGCCGACTCTGGATCGCCCAGCGGGAGGTGGCGGGCCGCAGCGACGACGGCCGCGCTGGCGGTGGTGTTGGCCCCGTTGGGATCGAGCATCAACCCCACCCGCACAGGCCCGAAGAAGGTGGCCGAGATCGTCGCGGCGATCGCTTCGGCAGAGGCGACGTCGGCCCCCCCGACAAAGATCGCGGTAGACGCGAGATCGCGTCCACCGCGGGTGAACATCGCCCCATGGACGAGTGGCACCACGTTCTCTTTCGTCACGCCACCGTGACGCAAGAGAACATCGACACCGGCATCGGTCGCCACGACCGCATCGAACGTGCTCGGCTGCGGGTCGCAGTCGAGTTGGATGAGGATCTTTTTCAGCATGCAGCCACCTCCGTCGCTGGACGGCTGAAAACGTCGGTCACGCCTGCCGGCGGAAGCCTCGTGACTTCCGCCGGCGCGACGTGCTGTTCAGGACCGATCTCCGGGTTTTGATCAGCCCTTGTAGAACGGATGGGCCGCCTTGTCCTTGGCAGCGACCATTTCATCGGCCGTCGGCTTGCCACGCATCGCGTTGGCGATGGAGTCCATCGTCGCCTTGTAGTTGTACTCGTAGATCTTCTTGTCATCTTCGGCAAGCCAGTGGATGAACACGCCGCACACGATGACCAGGTTTTCGGCTTCGTTCTTCGGAATCACCCCGGCAGCCACGCTATCCGCGACAGCCTTGGCGACCGCCGCCTGGGCCGGGCCGAACATCTGCACAGCCTGCTTGGCTCCCTTGATGGTCACCTTCGTGATCATCACCGTGGCCGGTTTTACGGCGACGTTCGGCGCCAGCACGGCCAGGAGGTTTGAATGGCCTTCGCTCTGCCGGGCCAAGGCGTTGGCAAACGCAACACCGACCGGGCCGTCCTTGCTGCCGATCAGCAAATCGATATGAGCCACTTCGTTGCCGTCTCCGGCCAGTGCTTCACCAATGAACATCGACATCTTTTCTGCTCCTCCGGGAAAAAGTCCTATCACTAAGGGCGTCAGGATACCATTCGTCCATGGACCATCAAGCCGCGGGCAGCCAGTGCCCAGCAGATGTGCTGATCATCGTCGGCGCTAGCGCTCGGGCGCTCGCGCAGTCGGCGGCCATGGCCGGCTGGGCCGTCCATGCGGCTGATCTCTTTGCTGACGACGATCTGCGGACCGCTGCCGTGCAGACGACGCGAGTCGATCCACGCGGGTATCCCTCGTCTCTGATGGCGGCGGCAGCGGGGTTTCCCCCGGGCGTCTGGTGCTACACCGGTGCCCTCGAAAATTATCCGCCGTTGATCGACGATCTGGCGTCGGTCCGCCCGCTGGCTGGCAACGCGGGTGCGGCGGTGCGGGCCGTCCGCGACCCATTCTTGGTGGCGGAGGCAGCCCGCGCTGCCGGCTTGCTCGTTCCGGACACGCACAGGCTTCCCACCGGCCTGCCCCGCGACGGTTCTTTCCTCGTCAAGCCGCGGGCAAGCGGCTCCGGCCGCAGCATCCACCACTGGACCCCCGGAGCACCGGATCATCGTCACGAGGCGATGATCTGGCAGCGTCACGTGCCCGGAGTCCCCCACGCAGCCTCGTTCATCATGGCGCGCGGCCGCGCTCGGCTGCTAGGCCTCTCGCGACAACTGATCGGTGAGCCATGGTGCCTTGGTGGGCCGTTCGCCTACGGCGGCTCAGTCACACTCTCCGCCGCCGAGTGGCCCTCACGATTGGCGGCAACAGCGGCTGCTGTCGGCCGGGTGCTCGCCGAGCGGTTTGACCTTGTCGGGGCGGTCGGTGTCGACTTCGTCGTCGATGCCGACGGCCGACCGTGGATCCTCGAAGTGAATCCCCGCGTGACCGCGTCGATGGAATTACACGAACGCGCCACTGGCGTCTCGATTGCCGCCGCCCATCTCGAGGCCTGCACCGTGCCGCGGCCCACAGCCTCGAGGCCGGCCGATACAGGCGATGGCAGAAACTGGGCCAAGGCGGTCCTGCATGCGGCCACCCCGCTGCCGATCACCACTGAACGTGTGGCCGAGTGGCGGACACGGGCCGAGCAGTGGGGCAGTGATGACGGTGGTCGACCGGCAATCGCCGACATCCCGACACCAGGCCAAGTACTCGCCCCTCGGGCACCGGTGTTCACCGTGTTCGCGCAGGGCAACTCTGCCGACGCGGCGGTCGCCGCGATCCGGAGCCGGGCTCTCGTTCTCGCGGCCGAATGGATGCCTTCGGTCAGCCCGCCATCCGCCGCGGTACCGCCGCCGCCGCCTCATGCCAGGTGTACTGCATGAGGTAGGCGTCTTCCGTGGTGTCCTGATAGAAGTCCCTGAGCACGGACGTGGCCCGAAAGTCGAGGGACCGGAAGAAAAGCTGCGCGGGAAGATTTGTCTCCCGCACCTCGAGGGCGATCTGGCACCGCCGCTCTGGCGTCAGCTTGCCGACCAGCTTTTCCATCATCAACGTGCCGATGCCAAGCCGCCGGTGGGAGCGGGCCACGGCAAAGTTGAGGACGTGCAGTCGAGTGCGGTGGAGTTCATAAATCATGAACGCCACCACGGAGTCGGCGATCTCGGCCACCATGCCGATGCAGTTCCGCTGCCGGAGGCAGCGGGTGAAGTCCTCATCACTCCAGGGAAACTCGAACGCCTGCTGCTCGATCTCGAGCACTTCCGGCATGTCGCGACGAATCATCCAGCGCACATGAATGGCGCTGTCGGTGGTGGTATCCAGTTTCACTGTCCCTGAGCTCCGCAATGGTCGTGTCTGATCGGAAACCGATGGAGGGCAGCGGGACGGTAGCAGGGCGTGATGGTTCGGCCAAGACGATTCGCTCATAAAACCGGCTCGTTTGCCGGTTCCAAGCACCCTTGACCCCCCGTTCCGTGGCTCCTACTCTCCGGCCCGCGATGCGGTGTGATCCGTGCGCCGTCATGTCCCGTGAACAGGTTCGATGGTGACTCCACTCGGAAGCAACCGGCCCTTCGATCCAGGCAGGCATGCCTGGCCGTTCCATGCGGCCCTCGCACTGATGATCACGTTGGCCGGCTGCGCCGGCCCGGCCATTCGCAGCCAGAGCCCCGAGGTCGAGGCGCTGCTCAACATCGAAGCCGAGACCAAACTCGTCGGTGACTACACGGTGCCCTGGGGCATGAACCCACAGCGGATCGAGCGGGCAGCGCTGGTCACGGGGCTGGCGGGCACCGGCGGTGATCCGCCCCCCAACGCTCGAAGGCAGGCGCTGTTGTCTGACATGCAGGCCCGGGGTGTGATCCAGCCCAACGCCCTGCTCGCCTCGCCAGCCACGTCGCTCGTCTGGGTGCACGGCTACCTGCCGCCCGGCGTCCGTAAGGGCGATCGCTTCGATGTGGCGGTCGAAGTGCCGCCCGACTGCGATACCTCGAGCCTCAACGGCGGCTGGCTCATGGAGACACGCCTCGCAGAGATGGTCGTGCTCGGCAGCCGCATCCGTGACGGACATGTGCTCGGAATCGTCGAGGGACCGCTGCTCGTCGATCCGGTGTCGAGCGGCACGCTCGACTCAAAATCGAAGATCCGCGGAATCGTGCCGGGGGGCGGCGTGTCGCTCACCTCGCGGTCGATCGGCCTGATCCTTCAGCCGGAACACCGCTCTGTGGCGCTCTCCAAGCGAATCGGCGATGCGATCAGTGCTCGATTCCACACCATCCTCCGCGGATCGAAGCAGGGAGTCGCCACGCCGAAGACCGATCGCTTTATCGAACTGGAAATTCCCACGGTCTACCAGCACAATCTGGGCCGCTACATCCGCGTCGTAGGCGCCATCGCCGTCGCCGAACCGGCCGGTGGGAGGCATGCCCGACTCGACCTGCTGCGGCGACAGCTGGCTGACCCCGTCACTGCGTCGACGGCCGCCCTCCGGCTCGAGGCGATGGGTAAGGAAGCCATTCCGATCCTCAAGGATGGCCTAAAATCGAACGACGCCGAGGTTCGATTCGCAGCGGCCGAGGCCCTTGCTTACCTCGACGAATCGGTGGCCGCAGAACACCTGGCGGATGCGGCCGCCAATCTCCGCAGTGCCCGCCCGGCTGCCCTGGCCGCACTGCGGGTGATCGACGATGCCAATGGTATCGATGCCCTGCAGTCGCTCCTCTCGAGCTCCAGCGCCGAAACTCGCTACGGTGCCTTCCGCACGCTGTGGCTGATGGACTCTCCGATTCCGCTGGTTCGCGGCGAGCAGCTCGGCTCCGCCTGCGGCTTCCACGTTCTCAACGTCGACGGGCCCACCCTCATCCATGCGACCCGGTCGCACCACCCTGAAATCGTTCTTTTCGGCACCGAACACTCCCTCAACGACGGCATGCGGGTCGAAGCCGGGTCTTCGATCGTGGTCGTCGTGGATGGAACCACGGCGACATGCAGCCGCTTCGAGGCCGGGGTGCCTGACCGAGTGATTGACGCAAAGGCCGATGCGGAGTCGGTCCTGCGGGCGCTGGCCCAGCTTGAGGCGACCTACCCTGACATGATCCAGTTCCTCCAGCAGGCCACGGCCCAGCGGGCGTTGCTGACCCGCTTGGTCTTCGACGCCATGCCGCAGGCCAATGACGGTCGCGGCACGCTGCACGAGGAAATCTCGATCCGCGACCGCGGCATCCCGACCGATCCTCCCGTGGATGCCGCCTTCTCCGGCGAGTCGAGTACGGACGAGTCGTCATGATCAGGCTCAAAGCCCTCGATCTGGTCGGATTCAAGAGCTTCGCTGACCGGACGCGGTTCGAGTTTCCCGACGGTATCACGGTCGTCGTCGGCCCCAACGGATCGGGCAAGTCGAACGTCGTCGATGCCATCAAGTGGGTGCTCGGTGAGCAATCGATGCGCAGCCTGCGGGGCCGCAATGCCACCGACGTGATCTTCGCCGGCTCCGCCAGCCGCAAGCCGCTCAACGTCGCGGAAGTGGCGTTGATCTTCGACAACTCCGCCCGCGAACTGCCGGTCGAGTCGGACGACGTGCAGATCGCCCGCCGCGTCTACCGCAGCGGCGAGAGTGAGTATCTCGTCAATGGCGAGATTTCCCGTCTCCGTGACATTCGCGAACTGTTCTCGGGCACCGGCGCCGCGACGGAAGCCTACAGCGTGATCGAACAGGGACGGGTCGACGCCCTTCTGGTCGCCTCGGGCCGCGACCGTCGGATCGTCTTCGAGGAGGCCGCGGGCATCACGCGGTTCCGTGCCCGCCGCGCTGAGGCCATGCGCCGGCTGGAGCGCACCGAACAAAACAGGCAACGTCTGGCCGATATCGTCGGCGAGGTGGCGAACCGATTGGAGACCGTCACGCTGCAGGCCAAGCGGGCCCGTCGCTGGCGGACGATGACCGACACGCTCCGCGGCTTTCGCATCGCCGCGGCAACCCAGGATCTCGCCGCCGCCGATGCCACGCTGGCGACCGTTGCCACCGCCATCGAGGAGGCCCGCAGACTGCACGCGGCGGCTGACGCACGGGCCGCTGCCGCATCGACCAGGATTCAGGAGTTGTCCGCTCGTGAGCAGGAGCTCATGCCCCGCCTCGACGAGCAACGAGACGCCACCACCCACGAGTGCGAGCGGGCCGCCGCCGCTGCAGCGCGGCTTAGCCTCCTGCAGTTGCGGCACCGTGAGCTCACCGACGAACTCACCCGCAGCGAAGCTGACCTCCAGACAGCTCGGCACGACATCCGGGCCGTGAATGAGCAGATCGATGCCGCCCGCGCAGCACTCACGGCCACCCTCGCCGAGGCCGATGCGATCACTGCGGCCATGCAACGCCAGGAAGATGCCGTCACCGGCTCGCATCATGATGCCGCTGTGCTCCGACGACAGCTCGACGAGCGGGCCGATGCACTCGCCGCCCTGCAGCGGTCCCGCATCGAGGTGCAGGCCGCCTACGACCGGGAGGCGGCACGCGTGGCCGAGGCAGGCCGCGCGATGGACGCCTGGCGGTCGCGGATCGACGCGGCCCGCAGCCAGCTGGCCCGCGGCTTGGAGGCGGCCGCCACCTGGGAGGGCAACCTCGCCACGCTCACTCATGGTCTTGATCGCGCCACCCGCGACCTGGAGGGCCTGGAAGCCAGGCAGCAGCAGCTGACCGTCCATCTCGACGAGGCCTGGCAATCACTCGCCTCCTGGAAGGCAAAACTCGAGGCCTGCGGAGAACGACGGGCGGTGCTTGCCGAAATGATCGGCCGCCATGAGGGTCTTTCGGAAGCCACGCGGCGACTGTTGGACACCGGCGCACGGATCCCCGGGTTGGGCGGCGCGGTGGCCGACCTTGTGGTTGCCGATGAACCCTGGGCCACGCTCGTGGATCTCGCCTTGGGACCTCATGCCCAAAGTCTGGTGGTCGAAGCGATCGACCCGCTGTTTAGCGGTGCCGTGCCATGGGCTGATCTCGAGGAGACCCGGGCCGCCCTCACTGCTGGCGGCCGGGTCGCCTTCATGGCGGCCGCGTCTCTCCGTGAGCCCCCCGCATTCGAGCCCGTCGGCCCCGGCATCGTCGGCCGGCTCGACCACCTTGTGGCCGCCACATCGCACTCGGGCGACACTGTCGACGAGACGCTCCGCCGCAAGCTCCTAGGGCGGATCTGGGTGGTGGAATCACTTGACCACGCGACACCCTATGCCGCCACCGCGCCGGAAGGCATCGTGTTCATCACGCGCGACGGCACCAGCCTCTCGACCACCGGCATCTACGAGCTCGGTTCGTTGGGAAGTGGCCTGTCGCTCGTCTCCCGCCGTAGCGAATGGCGGAGCCTCGACGAACGCCACCGTGAACTCACGCTCGCCGTCGTGAAGCAGGAGGCTGCGATCGACTCACTGCAGGCAGAGGTGGCAGACGTTCAGCAGCAGATCCGCCAGACGCTCCTCCGCAAGCAACAGGCTGGCGAGCAGATTGCCGCCTCGCGTGCCGAACTCGGCCGTACCACCCGCGAGCAGGAGTCAGCCCGCACAAGCCTTGCCGAAGGGGAGGCCGGACTGCAAGCTTCTGAACGCCAGGCTGTCGATGTCGCGCAGAGCCGTGACGTGGCGACGGAAGCCCTCGCCCGGCACGATGCCCGCATTCAAGAGGCCCAAGCCGCCGTCACGACGGCCCGCGCGGACCTGGCTGCCCTTGACCACAGCCGTAACGAAGTTGCCGAAACCATCCACCGGCTCAGGGCTGATCGGATCGCCTGCGAGGGCCGCATCAACGATGCTCGTGCGGCTGTCGAGGCGACAATCGGTGCCGCGGCCATCCGTCGCGCCGACGTCGAGGCTGCCGTCCGGCGATGCACCGCTGCCCATTCCCGTCTGAAATCGGTGGAGCTTGACCTGCTCACGGCCACCGCGGCCTTTGCGGAAATGATGGTCTCTGCCGAGTGGGCCCGCAACGCCCTCGCGTCGATCACCGCCGACCGCGCAGCGGTGGCAGCCGCGATCGATGCAGAAGATGCCGAGATTACCGGCCGGCGTACCGAACTCGCCGCCCTCGGGGAACGCATCCATCGGCTCGACCTCGAGGCGGGCGAGGCCCGTCACGCCCGTAGTCGAATCATCGAGCGGATCCGCGATGACTACGACATCGTCATCGAGGGAGACACGCTCCCCGAGCCCGTCACCGATGCCGACGGTGTCGCCATCGACATTCCGGTCGAGCGGGGCGAACTCGACGAGCGAATCGACGAACTCCGCCGCAAGCTCGCCTCGATGACCACCGTCAACATGGAGGCGCTCGCCGAGGCCGACGCGCTCACCGAACGCCTGCAGACGTTGCAGACTCAACTTGCCGACGTCACCGACGGAAAGCAGGCGATCGAGCAGCTGATCGCCAGGATCGACGACGAGAGCCGGCGGCTTCTGGGGGAGACGATCGAGACCGTTCGCGGTCACTTTCGGGAACTCTTTGAACGGGTGTTCGGCGGCGGGCAGGCCGACATCGTCCTCGAACCCGACGTCGACCTGCTGGAAACCTCGGTCGAGATCGTGGCCCGTCCGCCCGGCAAGGAGCCCCGCAGCATTTCCCTCCTCTCCGGTGGCGAAAAAACGATGACCTGCGTGGCCCTGCTGCTTGCAATCTTCCGCTCACGACCGAGCCCATTCTGCGTGCTGGACGAGGTCGATGCCGCCCTCGACGAAGCGAATGTCGATCGCTTTGTCGGCGTGCTCCGGGATTTTCTTTCCTCGACCCAGTTCATCGTGGTGACGCATTCGAAAAAGACGATGGCCGCGGGCACCACTCTCTACGGGGTCACCATGGAGGAGTCGGGCGTGTCGAAGCGGGTGTCGGTGCGATTCGAAGCGACCACTGCAGCCGTCGGGAAAAACCTGGCGAAAGCCGCCTGAAAAGAAGCGCCACCACCCAGGCGGCCCGCCAGCCCGGCCTGTTCCCGAAAGGCGGCTCACGCGTTGCCACCGGCGCGTCCGCAAAGAACGGCTCAAGTCTCACGACAGGATCTTTCGATCTACATCCTTGGTTAGACATGCCGTAGCAATGACCGGTGCCCAAGCCGGATGTTGCTGCGGGGTGTGGCAGGGGGGGATACCTGCGAGTCGCCGGCCGCGGTCGACGTGTCTCAATGACACGACTGTCCGCGAGCCGTTCTCACATGCCCCCTCGGCCACCATGCCGACCTCCAGGGGCGCGACGACGCGGCCGTTCCCGTGGATCGATGAGCCGCGTTAATGGGGGGCTGGATTCCATCGCTCGCATCCGTGCGGCGGGGACTGGCCACGGACAATTCCGGATACGAATGATCCACATGGAGTCCACGCGATGAAGGTTTTCACCACTGGCCAGGTCGCCAAGATCTGTAAGGTCGCCCCACGAACCGTGAGCAAATGGTTCGACTCGGGACGACTCAAGGGATACCGCATTCCCGGTTCGCAGGATCGCCGCATTCCGCGGGAATACCTGATCAAGTTCCTCAAGGAGCACGGCATGCCGCTGGGCGACCTCGAGGACGAAGCAATGGCGAAGGTGCTGCTCGTCGGCCAGGATCAGGTCCTGATCGACAATCTGAAGCGGCAGCTGCCCGTCGATAAGTCGTTCAAGATTCAGGTTGCCGCCAGCGGCTTCGAGGCCGGCATCCAGGCCGAGAGTTTCCACCCCGACTGCATCGTGGTGGACTACTCTATCGGCCGCATCGATGCCCAGCAGATCTGTCAGAACCTCCGCCGTAACGCCGAGTATGCCGAGACGATCGTCATCGCTCTGCTGCCGGATGACGGCTCGCAGATCACGATCGACCGGGCCCACGTCAACGAGGTCTTCAAGAAGCCTTTCGACGCGGCCTTGCTCGCCGAGCGTCTGCGGACTTTGATCGGCGCCCGTAAAGAACTCGTGTGAGCCGAGTTCACCCGGAACGTCCAACTCCATTGGGCCGCGGGTCGATGTGAGCAACAGACACATCGGCCCGCGGCTTCTTTACGCCCGCGGGGCCATCCATGGCCCCCGCGGGCTTGCCGACCTCCGGTCGGAAGGGGGCGTCGCCTCCAGCGACGCAGCTCAAGGTGGTGGGAATCACCTTGCTAGGCCATCCATGGCCCCCGCGGGCTTGCCGACCTCCGGTCGGAAGCTGTGTCACGGCCTCCGGCCTGATGGCGGCCCTCCAGGCCTTGCTCGGAGGTGGTGGATCATCGGAGGCTCACCTGCGGTGAGCCGACCGTAAGCGACGGCAGGCCCGAAGGGATGCCATCGCGCCCCCCAGCCCCCCCATCTTCCTCTCTTCGCTGCTGGTTTGAGTTTGTCTCCCGCGCAAGCCTTGACGTGGAAAGCGGCGTGTACTTCTATCCCGTTCGCCTCCAAGCCATTTGCTAGCGTGACCGACAGACCGTCTCCAGTAGGACTGCGTGCGCACAAACTCCATCAGGCGCCATACCGCGGCGTTTTTCATTGCCCATTCGTTTTTCTGGGTGGCTGCATGCGTTGCCGCATCCGCACAGGCCCAGGACGGCCCCAACGCCCAGTCGTCGATGCACGATCTGACCGCACCGAGCGGCCGTGCTCCCGTGCCAGCCCCTCCCGTGCCCGAAGACGTCGCGTCACCCCAGATGTCTTCCCTGTTCGACGACCCGGAAACAGCGGCGCTCTTTCGGGCAGAAATTGATGCGGCCGTGGAGCAGGAGGTCGCCGAAAGACTTGCTGGCATCCCACGACCACGCTACGTACCAGCCACCGACTTCCTGCCCCCCAAGGGCCTCGTGCTCCATGCCACGAAGCCCGGTGAGAGCGAGTTTCCGTTCGCGCTCGCGATGAATGGGTATGTCCAGGGTCGCTGGCTCGAACTTGCCCGCGGCGTCACCGAGTGGACCGATTCGGCCGGCAACGTGCTGCCGGTCAGCAACGAAAATGAATTCAACCTCAATCGAGTGTATCTGCAATGGCAGGGCTACATCGGCCATCCGCAGGTGCTTTACAACATCGCCCTTTTCGGCTCGACGAATGCCGGCCTGCTGGTCACCGTTGCCCCCGTCGGGTTCGTGGGGTGGGCGGTGACGAAGGACGTGAAGGTCGGCATCGGCGTGACCCAGGTGCCTGGCAGCCGCGAATGGCTCATGTCTTCGATGTGGCCGATGGGCGTTGATCGCAGCATGGTCAATACGTTCATCCGCCCGAGCTACAGCCCCGGATTCATGTCGAACGGTGCGCTCTTCGACAACACGCTGTTCTACCAGGCGGGTGTCTACAACGGCATCGACGGAGGCGTGGCCGGCATCTTTCGAGAGGGTACGGCGATGGCCTGGGCGGGAAACATGTGGTGGGAACCGCTCGGGCCCTTCGGCCTTGGCTATTCAGACATGGAACACCACCGCCACCCGGCGATCCGCCTTGGCACGAGTGGAGTATTCGCCAAAAGTCCCGCCCGATTGATCGCCGATAACCTCGCTTTCTCCAACCCCGAAAACACGGTTGTCCGGCTCTCCGACGGCACGCCGCTGGCCGAATCCGATGCGCTTGGTCCCGGCACGCAGGTCAATCGCTTCAACTACCACCTCGCAACGGTCGACGTCGGCTGGAAGTATCGGGGCTGGTCGGCCTTCGCGGAGTACTCATGGCGGTTGCTCAATGACTTCCTCGGCACGGGGCAATTCGAACGAAACAGTCTTTTCGACCATGGTGGAAACGTCTTCGTGGGATGGTGTTTCGTGCCGCGCACCTACGAAGTCTACGGGCGGTCGAGTGCCTTGACGGGTCCCTATGGTTCGGCGGCCGAGTATGGCGGCGGCCTGAACTGGTATCTCCACAAATCGCGACAGAGTCGGCTCACACTCGAGGGCCTGTGGATCGACAGCTCCCCGGCGCAAAACTACCTCTATCCGTATCGCGCCGGATATACCGGCACTGCGATCCAGGCCCAATTTCTTGCGATTTTTTGACTGTGGCGAAGATCGTCGCGACGTGGGCGATTGATCGCTGACGGCCCCTGGTTCCGAACCCCGTGGGAGGTCGGCATCCAACCAGCTATCTTGTTCAAATATGTCGGAAGCTTCCAAACACATTCAGATGATTGATGTCGGCGGCAAGCCGGTGACGGTTCGTGCCGCGCGGGCGACGGGTCGACTTCTCGCCCAGCCCGAGACGATTCGCCGCATCCGCGAGGGCGGCCTCGAAAAGGGCGACGCCGTCGCAACGGCACGGATCGCGGGAATCATGGCCGCGAAGCAGACCAGCGGGATCATCCCCCTCTGCCATCCGCTGCCGCTTGACTCGGTGACGGTCACGATCAGCTTCGACGATCCTCATGCCGTCGCGATCGAGGCCATTGTCCGCGCCACCGCGCGGACCGGTGTCGAAATGGAGGCGCTCGTCGCCGTCACAGCCGCCGCCCTCACGCTCTACGACATGTCGAAGTCGATCGACCCCGGCATGTCGATCGAAGCCGTCCAGCTCGAAGAAAAAACCGGCGGCATCCACGGCGACTACCGCAGAGCTTGAACGTAGCGAGGGGTTGCCCGTGCCACGGAGCCGGCGTATGCAGACAAGCGCAGCCAGGATGGCGAAGCGCCGTCTGCATCCGAGAGAGCGGAGGGCACGATGCCCTCCGCGAGCGTCCGGCGACGTGGCACGGGCAACCCCGACCCCGCAAAGCCGACCGGCCGGGTTACCCGCCGCGGGCCGTCTCGGCCAGGATCGGCTCGAGCTCCTCGACAAAGTCGCGGATGTCCTTGAACTCGCGGTAGACGCTCGCAAACCGCACGAAGGCCACTTGATCGAGCCCCCGTAGCAGTTCCATCACCCGCTCGCCAAGCACCCGGCTCGGCACCTCCGTCTCATAGGTGCCGTAGAGCTCGCCCTCGAGCGCCGATACCGCCATCTCGATCTGTTCCTCGGAGATCGGCCGCTTCCAGCACGCCTTGGCCAGGCCCCGCTTGATCTTCTCCCGCTCAAACGGCTCGCGGTCGCCCCCCTTCTTCACCACCGACAGCATTTGCCGCTCCACCCGCTCGTACGTCGTGAATCGTTTTCTGCAGTCGAGGCATTCGCGACGCCGCCGGATCGAGGCGCCGTCGTCACCGGCACGCGAATCGATCACCCGATCATTATCGACTCGACAAAACGGGCAACGCATGGCTGGGGATCCTTGGAGAAGCCGCTCATCCTAGAAGTCCCCGGTCGAGATCGACAAGTCCGACTCTCGTGAGCGGTCAGGAGCCTGAGGCAGCCCCGTCTGCAGGCTTGGCTGCCCGGGCCAGTTTCCAGTCCCGCCGCTGTCGCGAGCTCGGAATGTTCATCGCCTTCCGATACTTGGTTACCGTCCGCCGGGCGACCGTGATTCCCCGCTTGGCAAGTTCAGCGACGAGGGCGTCATCACAGTACGGATCATCCTTCGGCTCGCTGTCGACGATCTCCTGGAGCTTGATCCGAACCGCATCCCAGGCTACCTCGTCGCCGTCGGCACTCATCGTGCCCCCCACGAAGAACCGTCGCAGCGGGTAGAGGCCACGGGGCGTCTGCAGCCACTTGTCGTCGACGGCCCGGCTCACGGTCGTCACGTGCATGCCGATCCGGTCGGCAATCTGCTGCATCTTGAGCGGCTCGATCGCCTCGGGCCCCTCGGTGAGAAAGGGCGCCTGGTGATCGACAATCGCCTGAGCCGTTTTGAGCAGCGTGCTCCGCCGCTGCTCGATCGCCTCGATCAGCCATTGGGCGGCATTGATCTTTCGCTTGATGTAGTCGCGGGTCGCGGGATCGGTCTCCGGACTCGAAAGCATTTCTCGATAGAGCGGGCTGATCCTGAGGTTGGGCAGATCGATCTCTTCCAGCCGCACCTTCCAGGAACCGTCGGCCTGCTGGTCGACGTAGACATCAGGCTTCACGGTCGGCACGAACGGCGTCTGGTAGGCCGCCCCCGGCTTGGGCTGGAGCCCATGAAGACCCTCTCGCAGTCCCTCGATCTCCTCGAGTGAGTAGCCCGTCTTCTTCTCGATCAAGGGCAGCCGGTTGGCGGCCAGATCCTCGAGATGATCGGAGATGATCCGACGCAGCTGGCTGCCGTGTGGGGTGTCGGCCGTGATCTGCAACAACAGGCATTCTTTGAGGTCACGGCCGCCCACGCCCGGCGGATCCATGCTTTGCACGACGGCCAGCGCCTTCTCGAGATGAGCCAGCTGACCGGGGGGCCCGTCGGGGTCGACGAGTTCGGCCAGCGGCATCGCGAGATAGCCGTTGGCGTCAAGGTTGTAGATCACCTTGTCAGCGGCCAGTCGCTCGGCGTCGGTGAGCTCGTAGTTGGATAGCTGGTCGTGAAGGTGGTCGGAGAGCGTTTCCGGCCGCTGCTCCATGTTGGCCATCGCATCAAGATAGCGGTCGGCCGATTCCTCGATCCGTGAGGCGGAAGGTCGGCTGCGGTCGTCATCGGAATCGGGATATTCGCTGGCCCAGTCATAGGTCCGCTCGAAGTCGGCCTGGTTGGCGTGCTCCTGATCGACGATGAGCGGCTTCTCGTCGACCGTCTGGGAGACGGGAGCTGGTGGCGGTTCCGCGGCACCGCCCTGCTCGCCCCCGGCCGACTCAGCTTCCGGCTCGACCACCTCGAGCGTCTCGTTGTTTTGGATCTCCTGCTCGATCCGCTCCTCGAGGGCCATCATGGGGAGTTGCAGGATCTCCATCGACTGGATCATCCGGGGCGCAAGCACCTGCTTCTGCGCCATCCGCATTTCCTGGCCGAGTGACATCCGCATGATCAAAGCTTCCTCTCGAGTACCGGCACCAACTGCCGGCACCTCAAGAATACCGTGCAACGCTCTTCACGGTCAGAGCTTTTGTCGGCCGCTCAGGGCGTCGGCCAGCATGTCCCGATTCGCCTGCTCGAGCGAAGCTCCCATGGTAAGCCCGCGGGCCAGCCGGGAAAGCGCCACGGGGAGGCCGGCGAGCCGCTCGGCCACGATGAGCGCCGTGCCGTCGCCCTCGACGTTCGGCGTGGTGCCCATGATGACCTCGCGAAACGCCCCCTGTCGCACCCGTTCCACGAGGGCATCGATCGTGAGCTTTTCCGGCCCCACGCCCTCCAGCGGGGCCACCTTGCCCTGCAAGACGTGATAGAGACCGCGGTAGGCTCCGGCCTGCTCGAGAGCGAACAGGTCTCGCACCTGCTCCACCACGCAGAGCAGCCCCTGATCGCGACGGGGATCGGTGCAGATCTCGCAGCGTTCCTCTTCGGTCAGATTGAAGCAGGTCTTGCAGGGCCGCAGGTTTTCCTTGACCGCGCGGATGGCGTCGGCAAACGCCAGCGCCTCTGCCTTGGGCATGCGAAGCACATGGTATGCAAGCCGCTCGGCGCTCTTGCGGCCGATGCTCGGGAGGTCGGAAAAATAGTCGATCAACCGCGTGATCGCACCGCGCTTCTCAGCCATCACCTTCCTCCGTCTGGACCGCCGCTTCAGCTTCGGGGTCACCGCCGCCGGTCGACGATGACGAAGCCATCGGCTGCTGACGCGAGGGTTCCACCTTGCGAATTGCCGCATCGAACACCTGGCAGGCATGCATCACAAAGGGATGCTCCATCGCCTCCCGGACGAGCGTCGACTGCGAGGCTACGGGCCGACGCGGTGATGGCTCGGACGACGCAGCCGGCGGGTTCGAAGCTGCAGCAGCCTCGCTTTCGTCGACCACGACCGCAGTCTTCACCGGGCGACCGACGATCTCCGCCGCCGCGGCAGCGAGGCTAGCCGCCATCTGCGGTCTCCGCAGAAACGTCACAGCCGTGGCTGCCGACGCAGGAATCGTTGCCTCGAGGACATTGCCCCGCCAGTTCACGGCAGTTGCCTCGGCAGCAAAATCGGCCGCCAATCCGCCGACAGCCTCACCAGCCTTCTGCCACACAGCGAGCGGCTCGGCTGACAGCGGGGCATCGGGCCCGACCGCCGCGACGGTTCGAGCGACAGACGACTCCGTGTCATCGCCGGGGTTCAGCGATCGATCAGTCGTTTTTTTTTCGCGCGGGGGCGGCCCCTCTTCCCGCGGCGGCGGGATGGCCGCTGGGTGCTGCGGCCGGCGCTCGGCTGCCGCAGTTGGCGGCCGGGATACGGGTGCCGCAGCCTGCGGCCGAACCGGTGTCGCCGCGGCGGCCGCCTTGACCTGATGGATCGCCTCAGCGAGCGAGTCGAGGTTTTCTAGTCCGGCGAGCCGCACGATGGCCATTTCGGCAAGCACTGCCGCGTGGCCGCTGGTCCGCATCCGTGCCAGCGCCTGGTCGATGATCTGCAGCATGGCCAGGATCGTTTCGGTGCCGATCTGGTGACCCACCGCCGCGAGATCGACTCCCAGGCCTTCTCCTTCACGAAGCATCTCGCTGCCGCAGCCGACGCTGGCCAGCAGAGCGTCGCGGAGCGCCGCAATGAGTTGTTCGAGCACACCGCCGGGATCGGCGCCACCGGCGAGCGCTGCATCGAGGGCGGCCAGCGCCGCGGGAGCGTCTCGTGACGCAAGCGCCGCCACGAGGGCCCCGATCTTCTCCTCGCGGCCGGTTCCGATCACGGCATGCACGTCGTCCACACCGATCGGGCCGGATGCCGCGCCAAGCAGTTGTTCCAAAAGCGACTGGCTGTCTCGCATGCTCCCGGCGGCTCGTCTGGCGATGAGGTCGAGGGCTGCCGGATCGACCTCCGCGTTTTCCGCCTCCACGATCTGGGCGAGCCGCTGGGCGATCGCAGGAATGCCCACCGTCTGAAAATCGAACCGTTGACAGCGGGAAAGGATCGTGATCGGAAGCTTGTCGGGCTCGGTGGTGCACAGCACGAACTTGACGTGGCTCGGCGGCTCCTCGAGCGTCTTGAGCAAGGCATTGAACGCCTCGCGGGTGAGCATGTGAACCTCGTCGATGATGTAGATCTTGAAGCGGCCGCGGGCTGGCCGCACGGCGACGTTCTGCCGCAGTTGGCGAATCTCGTCGACGCCGCGGTTGCTGGCCGCATCGATCTCGACGACATCGACATCCTGCCCCGCCGTGATCGCCAGACAGGCATTGCACTGGTTGCACGGCTCGGCAGCTGGGCCGGCCACGCATTCCAGCGCCTTGGCGTAGATCCGGGCGGCACTCGTCTTCCCCACGCCGCGGGCCCCGGTGAAGAGATAGGCGTGGCCGATCCGGCCCGACTCGATCGCCCCGGAGAGGCCGCGGGCCACATGCTCCTGGCCCACGAGTTCGTCGAACCGCTGCGGTCGGTAGCGGCGGGCAACGACTTGATAGGCGGCCGGCTCAGCCATGCAGTGCTCCGTCACGGGGGCGGCCTTCGGACGCCGATGAGAGGCCCTCCGCACAAAGGGACGACTGCTTATGGCTGCTGCGGTTAGGCCCTGACCAGGTTCACAGGTCCCCCTCGCAGGGGCCTCTCATCGGCGTCCGCGCCGCATTGTTTTGTACGCCCCCGGTTCACCAGGGTCAAAGGCTGCTACATTTCGCCGCATGGCATCCCCCATGATGCAACAGTTCGAGGCGGCCAAGGCCCGGTGTCCCGGGGCGTTGGTGCTGTTCCGAATGGGGGACTTCTACGAGCTGTTCGGGGACGACGCCCGCGAGGCGGCTGATCTCCTCGATCTCGCGCTCACCAGCCGCGACAAGGGTCCCGACGCCATCCCCATGGCGGGTTTCCCGCATCACCAGCTCGACGTGCACCTGGTGAAGCTCGTCACCGCCGGCCAACGCGTGGCGATCTGCGAACAGATCGATGACCCCAAAACCACAAAGGGCCTCTTGCGCCGCGAGGTGACGCGGATCGTCACGCCGGGCATCGCCTCCGACGAATCGCTGCTCGACCCGCTGCGGCCCAACTATTTGTTGGCGATCGTGCCCCAGGCAACGGCCGACCGCGACGACGTTCAGGCCGGCCTCGCCTGGATCGACGTCGCTGCCGGACGCTTCGAGGCGGCGGTCGTGGCCCGCGACGACGCCGCCGACCATCTGCTGCGGCTCGATCCCGCCGAGGTGCTCTGCGCCGAGAAGGACCGTGACGCCGTAACCTCGATCGTGCGGTCGGCCGGAGCCCTGCGGCCGATCACGTGCCGCCCTGACTGGTGGTTTGACGAGGCGACGGCGCGGTCTGCGGTCGATCGGGCTCTGGGCGGCCAGCGGCTCGAGGGCCTCGGCTTCGACCTGCCCGACGACCTGCCGGGGATCACAGCCGCCGGCGGCATCGTGGCCTACCTCGACGAGAACGAGCCGGCCGCCCTGCAGCGGATCGATTCGCTCGGCGCCTGGCGCCACGGCACGCGGATGGAGATCGACGAGGCCTCCCGCCGCAGCCTCGAACTGGTGCGGGCCACGAGCGCCGCCGGCGGCGTCCGCCGCGAGGGTTCATTGGCCGGTGTGCTCGACCGCACGAAGTCACCGATGGGGGGCCGGCTGCTGGTGGAATGGATCTCGGCGCCGCTGATCGAGCAGCGGCAGATCGACGACCGCCTCGATGCCGTCGCCACGCTCGTCGCCAGCCGTGGCGTCACCGAACGCCTCCGCGAAACGCTGACTGGCATCGGCGACATCGAGCGGCTCATCAGTCGCGTGATGTCGGGTCGGGCGGGGCCCCGCGACATCGAGCGGATCGGGCGGGCCACGACGATCCTGCCCGACGTCATCGGTCTGCTCGCCCCCGCCACCGGGCTGCTCGCCACTCTCCGTGACCGGCTCGACCCCTGCACCGACATCGCCACACGGATCACTGCCACACTCCGCGAGGGCTGCCCCGTCTTCGCCCGCGACGGTGGATTCATTCGTCCCGGTTTTGATCCTGCCTACGACGAACTCGTCGAGCTGGCGACCGGCGGCAAGCAGTGGATCGCCGAATACCAAGCCCGTGAAATCGAGCGGACCGGCATTGCGTCTCTCAAGGTCGGCTTCAACCGCGTCTTTGGTTTCTTTCTCGAGGTGAGCCGGACGCAGTCGGCGAAGGTGCCGGGCGACTACATCCGCAAGCAGACCGTGAAGAATGCCGAGCGGTACACCACGCCGGAGCTTGACGAGCGGCAGCGGCAGGTGCTCGGCGCCGAAGAGGAATCGGTGCGGCGGGAGCTGCAGCTGCTCGAGGAACTGCGGCTGTTCGTGGCGGAGCAGCGGCAGCGGCTTGATCGGGCGACCGAAATCCTCGCCACGCTCGACGCCCTCGCATCCTTCACGGAGGTGGCCCGCTCACACAACTGGGTGCGGCCCGTGATCACCGACGACGGCTCTCTCCTGATCGAGCAAGGCCGCCATCCCGTGCTCGAAGACCTACTGCCGGCCGGGTCGCTCGTGGCCAACGACCTTGCGATCGCATCCCGCGAGCCGGCCGCCCGCGACCGCCCCGACATGCCGGCATTGCTGCTGGTCACAGGGCCGAACATGGGGGGCAAGAGCACGTTCATTCGCCAGGCGGCGCTCGTCACGGTGATGGCCCAGGCCGGCAGTTTCGTGCCGGCTGCCCGGGCCCGAGTCGGCATCGTCGACCGGCTCTTCGCCCGCATCGGCGCCGGCGACGACCTCGCCACCGGCGCGAGCACCTTCCTTGTGGAGATGGCGCAGACGGCACGGATCCTCAACCGGGCCACCCAGCGAAGCCTCGTGATTCTCGACGAGGTGGGCCGCGGCACGAGCACGTTCGACGGCCTGGCGATCGCCCAGGCGGTGGTCGAGCACCTGCAGGGCCGCGTCGGCTGCCGCACGCTCTTCGCCACGCACTATCTGCAGCTCGCCGAACTGGAGCAACTGCCCGGCGTGGGCAATGTGCAGGTGCTCGTGCAGCAGCACCGCGACCAGCTCGTATTTCTCCATCAGGTGGCCGCCGGTGCTGCCGACAAGAGCTGGGGCGTGCACGTAGCGAGGCTGGCGGGCGTGCCGACGACGGTCATCGAACGGGCCCGCGACCTGCTGCTCGGGTTCGAGTCGGCGGGTGCCACTCCATCAGCAAAGCCCCGCGGCAAAAAGCCCACAGCCGGGCAGCCGACGCTGTTTGAGTAGAAAGGGGTTCGTCACGGCTGCCCACAAAGCCGCAGGGCGCAAGTTTCTCCGTCAAGCAGCAGGCCGCAAGTTTTTCCAGCTAGCCGCAGGGCGCAAGCCCGCGGGATGACGCACCAGCCGACGCCGCCGCAGCCCCCGGGCTTGCGCCCGGGGCTTGCTGGGGGTGTGGCCCACAACAAGCCGCCAGAAGCGAGCAGACCGCCCGAAGCCTGCCTCTTGTGAAAACCATCAGACAATAGTTCATTCGGCAAGGCTTCGGGCTCCCCGTGCCACGGAGCCGGCGTTGGCAGCAAGCGAAGGCAGGATGCCGAAAGCGAAGCTGGCATCGAGCGAACGAAGGGCACGCGGGCACCGATCCGCCGGAGGCGGATTGGTCGCGTAGTGAGCGTCCGGCGATGTGGCACGGGCAACCCCGAGCCGGTTTGGGCGAGCAGGCCGTACTGGATATACAGGCTGAAGCCTACGCCACAGGACTACTCAAACAGCGTCGGCTGCCCGGCTGTGGGTTTCTTGCCGCGGGGCTTTGCTGATGGAGTGGCACCCGCCGACTCGAAGCCGAGTAGCAGGTCGCGGGCCCGTTCGATGACCGTCGTCGGCACGCCCGCCAGCCTCGCCACGTGCACGCCCCAGCTCTTGTCGGCAGCACCGGCGGCCACCTGATGGAGAAATACGAGCTGGTCGCGGTGCTGCTGC
>CAMCYH010000024.1 GCA_945883745.1 Candidatus Kuenenia stuttgartensis | reverse complement strand
CAGCTGATCGTTACCCGGCGCGAGTGAGGGGCTCCGGAGATCGCCGGCACGGCATCACACCCAGGATCAACAGCATCGGGTGACTGGCGACCCGGCGTCGCGAACTTCCACGCCAGGATTGACTCCGCGTGGAGGAGCGTCCGAAATCGTTTACGGGCCTCCGGCGACGTGATCAGCAATGACTCGAGTGCTGCCTGATCACCCGTTGAGCACGTGCCATCGATGAGGGCCGATGCCAGGCGATCGACAGTGGCCAGCACTTCATCGGACAGTGGTTCACGGTTTCCGTTCATCAGCCCTCCACCGCGCCGAGCTTGCGTTCGACACACTCGCGGAGGATCGCCCGGATCCGATGGAACACCTGCGCCATGGCGTTGGCGTTGCGGCCGAGTGTCACCCCGATATCGCCCAGTGACCGGCCGTCCCGATAGCGGGCGGTGAGCACGTCGCGGTGCCGCTCCGATAATTCGTCGACGCAGGCCCAGACAGCCACCCGCTGCCGCTCAAACGTTTCGGCCGCCGCGCGGGCCTGCTCCCGACTACGTTCGATCGTCTCCGTGGCCAGCAGGTCCATGACGGCATCGTCCAGCTTCACGCGGTGTCGCTTGGCTGCATCGCGATGTTTGAGAACTTTGAAGTAGGCCACCCGGCACGCCCACGCAACGAAATCGGTGCCCGGCTCAAACCGCTCCGCCTGCTGCCACAGGGCGAGGCTGGTCTCCTGGAGCACCTCGTCGGCATCGGTCAGGTCCACCACCAACGTGCAAATGAACGCATGAATCCGCCGCTGCGACGCGGTGAGCAGGGCGACAAACTCTTCGCTGTGCTGCTGGGCCATGAATTAGTACCGTAACACTGAGCCGTCTGCTCGCTTTGCCATGGCGGCCCACGTGTTCGGATCAATCGTCTCGGCCACAAATTGCACCGCTCCGTCTCCGTAGGCGACGACGATCCCCCCCGGGTGGAATCCCGTCGGGTTGGAGTAGTCGGTATACGATTGATTCGGGTTACGGTTCAGCCGCGTGAGCCCGGAGAGGAATGGGCCTCTCACGTCGGTCCAGCCGGCCGCCGCCATCACCGTCGGTTGCGAGAATCCAGCCGAACCGAAAGTCGTGTTTTGTGGCCGATAGCCGATGCGTTCGCAAATAAGAATCGTCTGCGATAGCCCGTCCGTGACATCCTTGATCTTGCACGCCGAGTTGCCCCAAAAAATTCCGTCGGGATTAGCGTTGGAAGCACTGCAGTAGGTGGCATTCGTGCCAGATGAACCGCCGTAATGGTTGATCATCCCTCCGTCCCATCCACCGCGTTGATGCGGATGCGTCGGGCACTTGATCCAAGCGTAATAGGCGTTAACGACTCCGAGATTGGCTGTCGTCGCGTTCGGCCCCACGGAGAAGTTGATTTTGTCGTACGCCGCCTGTTCCTCCATGAAGGGAAAAATGCCGGAAAAGAAGTTCATAGCGTGGCCCCACCATATTGCGTTTGGAGTGACACAGGCTAAGGTCACGCCATCTGCCTTCAAGTTATGTTGCTGTCCGGGTGGAAAAGCCTGCTTCGCGTCATGGTGGTTCTGCATCGCGAGGGCAAGCTGCTTGGCACGAGACAGGCATGTGGAGCGACGCGCTGACTCCCTTGCTGCCTGAACAGCGGGGAGCAGGAGCCCGATGAGGGTTCCGATGATCGCGATCACGACAAGGAGTTCCACAAGCGTGAACCCACGAAGAGAACTTCCTGCGGTATCGGATGATTTTTGACGTGGCAGCCTCATCACGCTGGGTGGGACGACGAGAGTCATTTACCTGCCTCCTTCAATTCGAAAACAAACTCATTGCCTGACTGCTTTACTTCCGCTGTCATGTTCGCTGTCTCGACATTTCGCAAGCGACGAGGGATCGGAACATGTGCCTTTAACAATGCGGCTTCTTCATCACTACTCGGCGTTATGTCAGCGACGATGTCATGAATGCAGGCTCGGTGATGACCGAGCACCGCCCCTTTTCGCCCACCGGGCCCAGTCAGGGAAAAATACCCCTCGGAATCGATACGACCGACGGAAGAGGGCCCCGCCTGCCCCTTCGTGGAATCAGGAATAAACACGATTTCGCACCCTGTTGGTGCGTTGCCATTGATGGTCACCCGTCCCGTGACCGGCGCAAACTCGGGTCCGGTCGCCTTGCTACATCCCAGGAGGGCCAGCAGCGACAGACAGGCGGCGAGGCCCCATGCGCATTCGTGAGACCGACGATGACAGAAAAACCACCCCACAGCAGACCCCAGGAATCCAGAAATTGGACGAATGAGAAGGCACCCGACATTGGGAAAACCGCTGAAAGCCATCCGCATTACGGGCCCGAGTAAGAAATTCCTTTTCCGGGGGTTTTCAAGAGAGAGGACTGATCACGATGGGCGGCAGCCGAGATCCGCAAACCGTTGCCGCACTTCGACTTGCGGCTAGTTTCTTGGCCTGCCTCATGGCTGGGGCAGGGGAGCGGGGTGCTCAGGCCGCCGCCGGCACGGCCCCCTTCGATTCCGCCGGGAGGCACATCATCGAGCCGTTTCTCGCGGCCCATTGCCTCGAGTGCCACGGGGCCAAAGAACCTGCTGCCGGCGTGCGGCTCGACGATGTGCCGTTTGAGGTCAACACAGTCGAAACAGCCGAGCGGTGGCAGAAAGTGCTCAATGTGCTGAACTCCGGTGAAATGCCGCCGGAGGAGAGGCCCCGCCCCGACGATGCGGCGAAGGCTGAAGTCTTGGCCGTGCTGTCGCGGGCGATGGTGACTGCCCGAGCGGTGATCGGCGATGCCGGCCGCGTGTCGCTTGTGCGGCGGCTCAACCGCCGCGAATACCGCCACACCCTCCGCGACCTGCTCGGGATCGACATCGATGCCGCCGCGGTCGATACGAGCGGGCTCCCCGATGACACCGGGACAGCCGCCTTCGATACGATCGGCTCCGGCCTCTTCATGTCGAGCGACCAGTTCGAGCAGTACCTCACGATTGGCCGCGCCGCAATCGAGGCGGCCGCCTCCGACTGGCCGCGGCCCGGCGACCTGCAACCCGAGCAGAAATCAGGACGAAGGGAAGTCGAGACAGACGCCCAGAAAAAGATCGCAGGGCTACTCAATGGCTACTTCCTCACGGGCTACCGCAAGGCGAAGGAATGGGAGGCATCGGGCGGCAAGCCCGCCAGCGAGTTTGGCTTTCCGGATGAACATGAGGCCCGGTTTCGGATCCAGCAGTACGAGAACCACGGCCCGTATCTGGAACGGTTTCTGGCGCTGCCTCACTCGGATGCCGGCGCCTACCTCATGTATACGACCAATAACTACCACGATAGCGAACTGATCGCCGTGCCCGCGAATTCGCCGCCCGGCGATTACGTGCTTCGCGTGCGGATCGGGGCAACACCCGAGGCGACGCCGCTGCGGCGGTTTCTCGAGTGGGGCATGCAACCCTCCAAGGGCGATGATGAGAAATCCGATTTCAGGTCGCTCGGCACGTTTCATGTCACTGGCACGATCGAAGAGCCACAGACGATCGAGATTCCAGTGCGGGTCACGGCCCATGGGCCCCGCACATGGCGGGTCCGTGAGAAGCGTTTCAACGATGGCAAGGCGGATGGATTCCGCAATGGGCTGGCGAAGGCAGCCAATGGCGTCGGCCTCGACCATGCCCTCTGGATCGACTGGGTCGAGTGGGAAGGGCCCCTACCGCGGTCATCTCCGTCGCCAATCTGCAGCCAGGTCTTCGACGGACTCGCCAAGAAGGCTTCTGAAGAGGTCCTCGCCAAGACGATCCTACGCCGGTTCGGCACGCTCGCCTTCCGCGGCGCCACACCGTCACCTGAGTTTCTCGACCGCCTCGTCGCCGTCTACCGGGCGAAACGTCAGATGGGCGCTCCGCCGATCGAAGCGATCCGCGAGCCGATGGCTGTGATTCTTGCATCACCCGGGTTTCTCTACCTGGCTGATCCGACCGCAGAGCGAGGCGATGCCACAGCCGATGAACCCTCCGCCGTCGGCACGGAAAGCCGCCGGCTATCTGCCCGCGAGCTGGCCACGCGGCTGTCATATTTCCTGTGGTCGGCACCACCCGATGAGGAACTCCTCGCCCTGGCAGCGGCCGACACGCTCTCCAAGCCCGATGTTCTCGCCACGCAGGTCGATCGGCTCCTGGCCGACGCACGGTCGCACGACTTCGCCGCCGGCTTCGTGCACCAGTGGCTCGGCCTTGATCGCCTCGATTTCTTTCGGTTCGACCATGAACTCTTTCCCGACTTCGACGAGGCCACCCGCGCGGCGGCGAAGCACGAGGTCTACGAGACGTTCCACACGCTCGTGAGCGGCAACGTCGACACCCGGAACCTGCTGCAGAGTGACTTTGTCGTCGTCAACGGCCTGATGGCGGCGTACTACGGCCTCGACGACGGCGGTAGCCCCGTGATCGGCGATGAGTTTCGCATCGTGAAGCTGCCGCCCGAAAGCCCCCGCGGTGGCCTGCTCGGCATGGCTGCCATCCTGGCAATGGGTAGCAACGGCGAACGGACGAGCCCCGTGGAGCGGGGCGCCTGGGTGCTGCGGAAGCTGATCAACGACCCGCCCCCGCCAGCACCGCCTAACATTCCGCAGCTTACGCGACTCGAAGGCCAGCAGATCACCAGCCGGGAACGGCTGCGAATGCACCAGGAGCAGGCCCAGTGCGCACAGTGCCACCGCATGATCGACCCGATCGGCTTGGGCCTGGAAAACTTCGATGCTGCCGGCCGCTGGCGGACCGAGGAGCATTTCTACGGCCGCGGCTGGGTCGTCGAGGGCAAACTGGCCGGCAAGGTCGTGAGAAAGTCATGGCCGATCGATCCGTCTGGAGCGCTGTACGGCGGTCCGTCGTTTGGCGACTTTTTCCAACTCCGCACCGAAATCGCCGCGCGTCATAGCGATGGCTTCGTCCGCGGCCTGATCGAAAGTCTGTACTCCTACGCGCTCGGCCGCCCCGTCAGCTTCGCCGACGGCGAAACGGTCGATGGCCTTCTTGCCGCGGCCAAGCGAGACGGCTACCACCTCCGCGACATCCTCCACGCCATCGTGGCCACCCCTGAGTTTCAAACGAAATGACCAACCTCCCCGCCACCCGCCGCACCATTCTCAAAGCCGCCGGCAGCATGCTCACGCTGCCCTTCCTCCCGTCGCTCGGCTGGCGGCGGGCTGCCGCGGCTTCCCCGGTCATACCGCCCAAGCGAATGGTCTTCCTCGGGTTTGGATGGGGCGTCACGAACGAGACATGGTTTCCCGACCGAAAGGCGACAGGGCGAGACTATCCGCTCCCGGCGGGCCTCGAGCCGCTCGAGCGACATAAGGCTCGATTCAGCGTTATTCAGGGCCTCTCGAACAGGTTCACGACGGAAGCCCACTGGGGCAGCACGTTCTGGCTTACCGGCGCCAACCGCTACGGCGAGCCGGGCAAAAGCTTTTCCAATTCGATCTCGGCCGACCAGGTGGCGGCAGGAGCATTCGGCGCGGCGACTCGGTTTGCCTCGCTCCAACTCGGTACCCTCGACGCCGCCAACTCGGGGCACGGCCCAGGCCTCTCGCTCGCCTGGGATTCCCGCGGTCGGCCGCTCGCCGCGCTCGACACGCCGGTGGCCGTGTTTCATCGGCTTTTCTCGGGAGAATCGCAATCTCTCGAGGAGCGGCAGACGCTGCTGGCTGCACAGCAAAGCGTGCTCGATGCCGTGCGGGCCGACGCAGCCCGCGTCCGCAAGGGCCTCTCGACAGCCGACACCGACAAACTCGACGAATACCTGCAGTCGATCCGCGACATCGAGGTCAGGCTCGCCAAGGAAAAAGAGTGGCTCACCGTGCCGAAGCCGCAGCCCGCCGGAGAGATCCGCGAGCCGGCCGAGAAGATAGCCGGCCACGACGAGATCAAGGTGATGTACGACCTGCTCGCGGCGGCGCTCCAGACCGACTCCACCCGCGTGATCACCTACCGCCAGCCGGTAGGAGCCTTACTTACGGGCCTCGGGATCAATGTCGCCCCGCACGACATGAGCCACTATCAGCCTGGCGAGCGGATGCAGGCCTCGCAGAAGCGCGACGCAAAGCAAAGCGAACTGCTCGCCGGCCTGTTCGATCGCCTCGCATCGATCCGCGAAGCCGATGGCTCCTCGTTGCTTGACCATACGACTGTGGTCTACGGCAGCAACATCCGTTCGATCCATTACCTCGACAACTGCCCCACGCTCGTGGCCGGCGGTGGAGCAGCAATCCGGCTCGGGGAACACATCGTGCTCCCCGATCACACACCGCTGGCCAACCTCTGGCTCACGCTCCTGCAGGGCTCAGGAGTGAACGTCCAATCCCACGGTGACTCAACCGGCTCACTGGATGCGTTGGTCGCGTAGCCGAGATCCAAAGGCATCCCGCCAGCTTGCGCCCTGCGGCTGGCCGGCTACCGCGATGCGTTGCGGGAGACGACGATCACGCACCAACAAGCCTGCCGAGATGCAGCGGCTCACTACGGATCACAGCTAAAAATGCCCGCTCAGTAGCCGTAAGGTCGTAAGGATCGATCACATGAACGTCGATCTTTTCGTCACAGATGCTGCGAAACGCGACCGCCACTCGCAGGGAGAGCCGGAGCCGGTCCTCGGCCGCCAGATCCGGTGCAAATACGATCAAATCGATATCGCCGCCGCGGGCCGCGTCGTCGATACGCGAGCCAAAAATCTCGACCCGGTAGGCGAGATCGTGCATCGCATGTGAAAGCGCCCGCCGCTCGAGATTGCTGAGCCTCATCTCATCGCCTCCGGCTTGCGTCCACATAGCGTCGGCACTCATGGTGATAGGTTATCACCAGCGAAAACCGCAGTCTTCCGGCCCACGTGATTCCTGGTTCGCGGAAACCCAGTCATCCACATACTCATGCGTGCTCGAGCGTCACACCGCCTGCATCAAGCCGCGGAGGTAGCCGGCGGCGAAGAGGCGGCCGAGCATCTCGTAGCCGGGCGTCTCGTTGGTCTCGCCCGCCATCGACGGGGCATGGTCGGGCCGCACGCTGCCCGTGTAGCCGACGTCCTTGAGCGCCCGAAACACCGCCGGCATGTCGATCGCCCCGTTGTCGTGCCAGGTCTCGGTGAAGTGCGTGGCCGTGCCGCGGACATTGCGGGCATGCACAAACGCGATGTGCGGCCCGAGCCCGCGAATGCCGGCCACGACGTCATTGCCTGCCGGAAAGAGCGACCCGACGCAGTAGCAGATGCCGTTGGCCGGCGACGGCGCGAGCGCGACGACCCGCTGCAAGGCCTCATTGGAGGTGATGATCTGTGGCTGCCCGTTGAACACCACCAGCGGAGGGTCGTCGGGGTGGAGGGCCAACCGCACACCGCACGCCTCGGCCACCGGCAGCACCTCGTGCAGAAACCGCTCGAGGTTTTCCCAGAGCATGGCGGCCGTTGTCCTCGCTGCGGGCTGGCCGTCGGCGTCGGTGACGTTGGTGCCCACGTCGGCGAGGTTAAACTCCGTCACCCACGATCCGCCCCGCTCGCGGACGGTCGCACTCGTCCGCTGCCAATCTTCACTCGGCATCCAGTTGTAGCAGGCGACGGTGAGCCCCACCTCGGCCATGTCACGGAGGAGCGTGCAAAAGTTTTCAACTTCCCCCTCACGGCCCGGCAGGCCATGCACCATCTTCAGGTGTGGAATCTTTCGCTCCACGATCGCCAGCCGCATGCCGGCCGCCTCCACCATCCGGCGGGCCGCCAAGAGCGGCGCGACCCCGGGGCCGGGATAGGTGAGCACGATCTCCTCGACCCCCACCTGCGCGGCCAGCGCAAGCGTGTGCTCGGTGAAAGGGTTGACGATCATCGCGAGTTTCATGGGGCGGCACCGGGGAGGTCTGGGGGCCACCATGCCATGGCGCTACCGCCGGATCAATTCGTCAGCCTTTCAGCCCGCGCAATCCCCCAAAAGCCTCCGCGGCATCTGCCGGCATCACCCATGGCCGCCACTTCGGCCACAGCGTATTTTTTGAGAGATTTTGAGAGAATGTCGCGCGGCTTGCTCGCCTTCCCGCACACGATCCTGGAGGAGCCTCTCTACTGACATGATTAATACTTCACCGAGAGCCGCGGCTCTCATTTCCCTGATCTTGATGGCGGCCACACCGGTCCCGGCGGCGCCAGTCGTGCCCGACACCGTGACCTGGCATGAGGCAATCGAATACGCAGTGCCCGATGGCACGCCACTGCTCCTTAACATGGCGGCGCCGCGGGAAGGAGCGGGACCATTCCCGGCCGTTGTCTGCATTCACGGCGGCGGATTCCGTGCCGGGAAACGGGAAAGCCACGACGCCCTGTGTGTGAAACTGGCTGAACGTGGCTATGTGGCCGCCACCGTCTCCTACCGCCTCGCCCCCGACCACCAGTTCCCGGCGGCGGTACACGATGTGAAGGCCGCCATCCGTTGGCTGCGGGCCCACGCGGCCGAGTATCGCATCGATCCCACGCGGATCGGCGCGCTCGGCACATCGGCAGGCGGGTCGCTCGCCCAGTTGCTCGGTGTGACGGCCAATGAGCCCCGGTTTGAAGGCGACGGCGGGAACGCGGACCAGCCGAGCGACGTGGCCTGCGTGGTGAACATCTACGGCGCCAATGACTTCACGAAGTCCTACGGCCGGAGCAAGGATGCCCACGTGGTGCTGCCCCTCTGGTTTGGCGGCGACCTCACCACCCATCGCGCACGGCACATCGAGGGCAGTCCGCTCTTTTGGATCACACCTGCCGCGGCCCCCACCCGCTGCATTCACGGCACCGAGGACGACCATGTGGCTCTCGAGCAATCGCAATGGCTCATCGAACGGCTTGTGGCTGCGGCCGTGCCGGCCGACCTGGTCGTGCTCGAGGGTGCAGGCCACGGTTTCAAGGGGGCTGATGCCGCCCGGGCCGAGCAGGCGATCTTCGAGTTTCTTGATGCCCGCCTGCAAAAGAGCGTATCGAAATGAGCTGCGTCCCCTTTTCCGTTGACCATGTGCAGCTGCTGCTCGATTCGTTCGCGCGGCTCCTGGGCCGGGAGCTCATCCCGCGGGATGGTTCGACCGCCGAACAGGCCGAGCGGCTGTTTCAGGCGCCGTTTGTCGTCGTCTCCCACGGCACCGAGGCCGACCCGGTGCTCAACTACGGCAACGCCGCGGCCCTCGCCCTGTGGGAAATGAGCTGGGAAGAACTCACCCGCACGCCCTCGCGGCTCACCGCCGAGCCGGTCCACCGCGACGAACGGGCAAGGCTCCTCGCCCGCACTCGAGAGCACGGATTCGTCGATGACTATTCCGGCATCCGGATCTCGAAGACCGGTCGGCGGTTTCGGATTGAGCAGGCGATCGTGTGGAATCTCACCGATGACAATGGTGGACATCGCGGCCAGGCGGCGACGTTTGACCGGTGGACGGAGATCGTGGGCTGACGCCCGCGCCGCACTCACGGCATGTCGACAACCGCCTTGAGGACGCCGCTCGTTGGTTCGAGCAGCGTGGGGAAGACGCGAATCGTATCGGCAAACGGCACGTGGTGCGTGATCCACGGCCGCGTGTCGATCGTGCCAGTTTCGATGAGCCCGATGATCCGACTGAAATCCCGGGAGAGGGCATTGCGACTGGCCAGCAGCGTGAGTTCGCGGCGATGCATCACCGGCGCGTGCGGGAAAACGAGATCGGCCTGCGTGATGCCGACATAGACGAGCCGCCCACCGAAACTGCAAAACGCCAGAGCCCGCGCCATGCTGATGCTGCTGCCGGTGGCGTCGATCACCGCGTCACACATCCGGCCGTCGGTGAGCCGGGCGATCGCCTGCTCGTCGGCACCGCTGCCCGTCGCCACGAGCGTGTCGGCAACGCCCATCGTGTCGCGGACAAAGTCGAGGCGGCTGGCGACCATGTCCATCACGATCACGCGAGCCCCGGAGAGTTTCGCAAACTCCAGCGCGGAGAGACCGATCGGCCCCGCCCCGATGATGAGGACGGTTTCACCATGCGTGGGGTTCCCCCGGTCGACCGCATGGCAGCCGATCGCCAGCGTCTCGACGAGGGCATTTTGCGCGTGCGAGAGATTGGGGGAGGAATGGAGCTTCCGAGCCGGTACCGTGAAGAGCGGCCGCAGGCCACCGTCGCAGTGGACGCCGAGCGTCTGGTGGTGCTCGCAACAGTTGGTGAGGCCCCGCCGACAGGAATAGCACGCCTGACAATTGATATAGGGCTCGATGCAGCAGCGGTCGCCAGGCTTCATGTGTGTGACGCCCTCGCCCACGGCCACCACCTTGACGCCCAGCTCATGCCCGGGAATCCGCGGGTAGCTAAAGAACGGCATCTTGCCGAGATAGCCGCCGTAATCGGTGCCGCAGATGCCGACGGCATGCACCCGCACGACTGCCTCGCCCGGGCCGGGGGGCGGTGGTTCGGGCAGGTCGACGAACGAGAAATGCTTTGGTTTTTCGAGGAGGAGGGCTTGCATGGGATGTGCTCTATTTCAGTCCGTAAAAACGTGTGGCTGTGCCGCCCCAGATCTGATTCCGCTCGTCCAGCGCGAGCGCGGCGATGAAATCCTCGACGATCCCGGCGACCTCGGCATAGTCCCCCGACAGCAGGCAGACCGGCCAGTCACTACCGAACATCAGCCGCTCGGGGCCGAACGCGGTAAGGGCGACGTCGAGGAACGGTCGAAAGTCGGCCGACTGCCACTGCCGCCAGGCCGCCTCGGTGACCAGCCCCGACAATTTGCAGTAGACATTCCGGTGCTGTGCGAGGGCCTCGATATCGCGTCGCCACTGGTCGCGGTCGCTCGTTTTGATTGGTGGCTTAAGCCGTGGCTTCGCCAGATGGTCGAGCACGAACGGCTGCTCCGGCAGCAGCCCCACCAGCTCCACGGCCGCCGGCAGCTGCTGCGGATAGAGGAGCAGGTCGTAGGTGAGGCCAAACTGGTGCAGCTGACGGAGACCGCGGACAAACGCCTCGCCCAGCAAAAACTGCGGATCGGGCTCATCCTGCACGACATGCCGCACGCCCACGAATGCTTCGTGTGGAGCGAGTGTCGCCAGATCATCGGCGACGTGGTCACTGCGCAGATCGACCCACCCGACGACACCCCGGATGAAGGGGTGCCGCTTGGCTAGGTCGAGGAGCCAGCGGCTCTCGGCAAGCGACTGCCGCGCCTGCACGGCCACACTGCCCGCGACGCCCTCAGGCGTGGCCACAGCCTCGAGATCGGCTGGCAGATAATCGCGGGCGAGCCGTTCCATGCCGGCGCCGATCCACGGATACTGATCTGCGGAGTACACCCAGAAGTGTTGGTGGGAGTCGATTTTCATCAGGCATTGTTTTCCGGCAATCCCTCCGCGTGGCCGATGTTCTTCACCGGCGCGAAGATCGCCTGCACGTCACGAAGCAGCTCGGTGTCGAGCGGCTCGGCGGCCCATTTCGCCCAGGCCCGCACGTTTTGCGGATTCGCACTCCCGGCGACGGTCGTGGCGATGTCGGGGTTGGCGATGGCAAACTGCAGCGCGAGCTTCGCGATCGAACTGCCCCGCACTCGGCAGAGCTCCGCCGCCTGCCGGGCCGCCGCCTTCACCTCCTCCGGCTCCTTGAGCCAGGCCGGGAGCGGTGCGTCGGTGAGGAGGCGGGCACTGAACGGACCGGCGTTCATGACGCCGATCCCCTCCGCCTTGAGCATCGGAATCGTCTCGTCAGCGAAGCGGGTGTTTTGCAGCGTGTATTGGTTGTAATTGAGCACACAGTCGACGTCAGCCTGCCCACAGATAAACCGAAAGATCTTTTGCGGATAGCCGCTGAACCCGATGCACCGCACCTTCCCAGCCTGCTGAATCTTCCGCAGGGCCGGCAGCGTCTCATCGACGATCTGCTGCATGGGCACAAACTCGATGTCGTGGCAGAGGATGATGTCGAGGTGGTCGGTGCCGAGCCGATGGAGCGACACGTCGACACTTTCAGCCACCCGCTTGGCCGAGAAATCGAAATGCTCGAGGGAATAACGGCCGAGCTTCGTGCAGAGCAGGTAGCGATCCCGGGGAATGTTTTTGAGGGCGATCCCGAGCAGCACCTCGCTCATGCCACGGCCGTAGAAGGGGCTCGTGTCGATGAGGCTCATGCCGCAGTCGAGCGCCGCCTGCACGCTGCCGAGGGCCTCATCGAGCGTGATCGCACGAAACTCCTGCCCGAGCGACGAGGCACCAAACGAGAGGATCGGCACGGCAAGGCCGGTGTTTCCCAGCGGGCGGGTATTCATGGGTTGGTGAACGTGCGGCAGCCGAGTGACAGCAAAAGATTCGCCCACGGGGCCTTGTCGGCGGTCTGGATCGTGAGCACGTGGTCCTCCGAGGCTACTGCCTTGTAAAACTCCCACTTGACGATTGGCTCGAGTTGGCACGGTGAGCCTGCCGCTGCCAGAAGCCGACGGTATTCCTCCCACACCGGCGGATCGCCCGGCGTCGCGGCGGCATACGAGTCGCTGCGATCGATGCCCATCGTGTTCACCGCGTCGATCCGCACCGCTCCGAGGATGGCTTCGAGGACCTGGGCCACGGTCGGCATGCCCGGCATGAGCTGGAGCGACACCAGCTCCGCCCGCGGCCCCCGCTTGTTGAGGGCAGGATAGTTGCCGTCGGCAATCAGGACGGTCGAGTGATGCCCGGATTGGGCGAGCACACGAAGTATGTCGGGATGAAGCAGCGGGCCATTGAGCATGGGGCAAGCCTCTCGAATGAGATGATTAGGATGCCAACGTGCGAATGCTTTCGATCGACTGCCGTGCCGCATCCAGCGGGGTCGGCAGCGGAAAGATTTCAGCGGACAGAAAGCCGGTGTAGCCGATCGAGCGCAGGGTGGCAACGATCGGCCGCGGGTCGGTGTGACCCATTCCTATCGCGCGGCGATTGGAATCGGCCCAGTGGACATGCCCCACACGGTCGCCAACGGCAACGAGCGCCGCCACCGGGTCAGCCTCCTCAATATTCATGTGGAAGAGGTCGCACAGCAGCTTCACATCGTGGAGGCCGTGGAGCGTGAGAAACGTGGCCGCCTCCCGCTGCCGGTTGAAAAGGTCGGTCTCGTAGCGGTTAAGGGGCTCGTAGAGCAGTGGCTGCCCGCGCTGACTAGCCCGCTCGCCCAGCCTGCCGAGTGCATCGGCGAGCATCACCAAGGCTGAGTCGCGCGAAACGCCCTCCCCGGAGCGGCCCTGCATGGAGCCGATGATCGCCGGAGCGCCGAGCTCACCGGCCACGTCGATGATCGCGGCGATGAACTCGCAGGCCCGGTCACGCACGGACGCTTCGGGATGACAGAGCTGCAGACGGTGCTTCAGCCAGCCGGCTCCAGTCCCCACCGCGGCGATCGATAGGCCATGTGCGGTGACTGTCCGCCGCACCTCGTCCACCGGCACCTCCATAGCCGACCCAGGGAAAATCTCGACGGCGTCGAAGCCGAGCTCCGCGGCGGCGCGACAGCCCACCTCGAGGCCCTCGTGAAACACGAACGGCCCTTGGCGGGCTTCCGGCACGAGGCAGAGCGTGATGGCAGAACGCATGCGAGACTACTGGAGGAAGAGGGGCTTCATGTGCCGTTCGTAGAGGTTGTCAGTCACCTGCTTGGCCACGATCTCGCGATTGGCCTTGAGCAGGTCCGTGTATCGCGAGCCCTGCTTGGCAGCCACCTTGAACGACACGTGCAGCAACTGCCGCAGGCTCGCATTGAACGCCGGGTGAGTCGGCACATGGCGGATCGCCGCCGCAAACTCCGAGCCGCTCCAGGCGTTCACCACGTCCTGTGTCGGCAGCCGCGTGCGATCGATGTCGATCACCGACGCGTAGGGGGCACAAAACTCGTCGACATGGTCGCGGGCATAGGCATAGATCTCGCGGGCGAGGGCCAGCCCGTCGCCCCCCGCCTCCGCCAACCCGATCACCTCTTCGAGCCAGGTCGTGCCAGCCGTCTTGAGGTGTACGCCAGCCCCGGTTACGGCGAGCACCCGACGGATGATGGGGTAGAGCGAAAACTTGTCGCTCCCGGAATGCACCGAGAGCTTGAGCGACTCGGGCAGCCCGAACTGTTGCACCGCAAAGCGGCACACGGCCACGTCGTCGGAAAACTCCTGCTCAAACTGGGCAAGGTCGCCCACGTAGTCGACACCCTTATTGAACCGGCCGGTGAACTTGGGCGCGATCGTCTGGAGCGGAATCTTCTCCTCGGCCAACAGGGCCAGAATGACCAGCAGCTGCGGCGGTGTCTGCGGCGCATCGGTCTCGTCCATGCTCACTTCGATCACGATGTCGTCGCCACGCCGCGCTTGAATATGCCGGAAGATCTCTCCCGCCTCGCGGCAGGCCAGCAGATAGTTTCGAGCGATCGCGGCGAGGCTCTCTTCCGACATCCGGATCACCTTCGTGATGCCGGGTACGGAGAGCGGCTTAGCGAGTTCAGGATGGCGGGTGACGAACGCCCGCACGTCGGCATCGGCCGCCGGCCTGCCGATGCTGTCGGCCACGTCGATCGTGAAGAAGTCGCTGGACTCGAGAAACCGGTCGACCGTGTCGAGTCGGATGTGATCGGCATCGACAAACCATGGGTGCGACCAGTTTCGCGCGGCGACTGCCGCCGCCGCCGCCGCCCGCACACTCGCCGGCTCGCTGCCGATGAATGAATGCTCGCGGTTCGACTTGTTCCACACCGGGGCGACGACGATGCCCGCGGCAGCCAGCCGCTCGAACGCGGCGAGTTGGGCCTCGGCCTCGTGAGCAAAGCGGTCGCCTACGCCGAAGGAGAATCGAGGAAGGGTTTTCATGACGCCAGCCTATCGTTCGCGGGCGATCGTGGAATGGTGATTCTTGACCGGTGGATAGCTATTCTTGACCTCATGGCCAGACCCCGCCTTCCCCAGAAGCGACGCGATAGCGGCTTGCCAGCGTTTGTCTCGCGGCAGGTCGTCAAGTCACATCGCTACTTTCTTGACCTGCGGCCGGTGGCTTCACGGCCAGTGACCGTGGTCTGCGGTGGCGAGGAACAGGTGCGCAGCGATTATCTCGTGGAACGGAACGACTTTCCGTACTTCTGCCTCGAGTTTGTGGCGGCCGGCCGAGGCTCCGCGGTGCTTGGCGGCCGCGAGGCGGCACTCGGGCCCGGGTCGGTCTTTACTTACGGCCCCGGCGTACCGCACACGATCAAGACCGATCCGCGGCAACGGCTGCGCAAGTACTACATCGACTTCATCGGCAGCGAGGCGCTGGATCGCCTGCGGGGAGCGAGGCTCTCACCAGGCAGCCACCTCACGGTCGCTCCGGCCGCTGAAATCCAGGCTGTATTCGACATCGTCCAACAGTGCGGCCTGAGCCCTTCCCCCCATAGCCAAAGCCTCTGCGGCCAGTTACTCGGCGTGTTGCTCACGAAGATCGCCGAGCGGACGCTCCCTGCCGAGTCGGGTGAACTTGCGGCCCGCCGCACGTTCGAGCGATTCAAGCAATTCCTGACCGATGATCGGCAGCGACTCGTGTCGATCGAGATGGCGGCTGCCGAATTCGGCATTTCGACCGCCTATGCCTGCCGGCTGTTTCGGCGGTTCGGAGAGCAGAGCCCCTACCGGTACCTGCTCAGGCAGCGGATGAACCTCGCCGCCGACCTGCTCACGCACGATCGGCTGCAGGTGCGGCAGGCAGCCGCCCGCCTGGGCTTTGCCGACCCGTATCAGTTTTCGCGGACATTCAAGCGAGTGGCGGGCATCTCTCCCAGCGACTTTCGCTCCCGCCCATAGCACTGGCCCAAGCTTCCGACAGCAAGCCCGTGGGATGACGCACCACCCGGCGCCGCCGCTATCCATCGGGCTTGCGCCCCGGTGCTTCCTGTTGGGTTCCCCAGCCCGGCGAAAACCGCGAATCGCATGGCTGTCGGGCAACGAGGCAACCTGGGGAAGCCACGCCATTGGAAAAGAATCTCCCGATCATGCGGATCGGTTGCGTCATCCGGCAACTGTAGAACCGACTTTCTCGGTATGAATCGCTGGCTCTCTCCACTGTGCGCGGTAGCCCGCACCGCGTGCGCCCTGGTCTGTGTGGCCCTTTGCCTCGGCATGGTGTCGTTCCCGGCACAGGCCATCGAGTCGATCGAACTCCACACCGACCGCGACGCCTTCACCCCGTCGACCTTTTGCATCGACCCGGGCACGGCACTGTGGGAGATGTCGCATGTCTACATCGACAATCGTGAGGGTCTGCCCACCAACAGCTATCCCGAGCTGCTCTGTCGGATCGGCCGCAGCGAGTGGTTCGAGTGGCGGCTGGGGGTGAACTACTCGGTGGGCTCGCAGGGCAACGTCGTGACGAGCGTCGAAGCGGGTGAGCTCCCAGTTGGTGGCAACACACTCTACGAATCCAACTTCCTCTACGGCTTCAAGCTGAAGACGTCGCAGCAGGACGGCATCCTTCCGGAAAGCTGCTTCATCATGGAGGCGACCACGCCGATGTACGGCGAGGAGTTCGGCACCGAGCCGGTGGCGACCACCGTGTTTGGCTGGGAGTTTCCCGCGGGGTGGCGGTGTGACGCGGCCATGCGCTACGCCTACGCGGAGAGCGACACGGCCTGGTTCAGCCGGTGGGGGCCGTCGGTGGTGCTGCGGCTGCCGGTCACAGAGCGGTGGGAGGTGCATGCCGAATACTTCGGCACGTTCACGCAGGGGCTCATCGACGACGTGAATCGTCCATTCCTGAGCCCGGGCACCCACATCATCCTCGGTGAGAATGTCGAACTCGGTCTCCGCGTCGGCTGGGGCCTCACGGCCGACGCCGCCAATTTCTTCTCCGACGCCGGTCTGGCGATCCGGTACTGATTAACGCCGATGCGCATCCCGCGGGCTTGCGCCTGGCGGCTGGCTTTACGAAACCCTCGCCATCCTGGCCTCAGGTTTCTTCGCGAACCTCCGTTCGCACTCGTAAGCCCGCCCTCCAGGCGGGCAATGCGGGGTGGCGCGATAGTTCGCAGCATCCCACTCAGCACCGGGCGCGAGCCCGGTGGACTGTAGCGGCGCTAGTTGGTCCACATCCCGCGGGCTTGCGCCTGGCGGCTTTTCCGGCGTGCAGTCAGACGTCGAGGTTCTTCACGTCGAGGGCATGCCGCTCGATAAACTCGCGGCGGGGCTCAACCTTCTCCCCCATCAACACACGGAAGAGATCGTCCGCGGCCGCCGCATCGGTCATCGTCACCCGCAGAAGCGTGCGGTTGGCCGGATCGAGCGTCGTCTCCCGCAACTCCTCCGCGTTCATTTCACCCAGACCCTTGAAGCGGGTGATCGAGAGGCCTTTTTCACCGGCCCTACGCACCGCCGTCAGCAGTCCACGGAGATCTTCCAGGCCGATCTCATTTTCACCACGCCGGAGCGTGTAGCGGGCCTCCTCGCGGCCGGTGCGATCCTGCGGCATGAGGGCCTCGGCGTCGAATCCCATCGCCTCAAGCTCCTTGAGGCCCGCGTTGATGCTGCGGACTTCGTGCAGGTCGATCACCACGAGCTGGTCGACACCGGTGCCGGGCGCCGTGCCGGGCGTTGGGTCACCGGCGGCCGCGGCCTCTTCGGCACGCCCCATCTGGAGTTCCCCGCCGGCGGCCTGCTCCTTCGTCTTCACGAAGGCCTCGAGATCGTCGCGGCTCGTAAACCACCGCTCTTCCAGCCCGTAGTAGACGTGGTAGAGCGGCAGCTTGCCCGTGGCTGAATCACGACGGGCCGCATGGTCGCGAAGGCTGATGCCCCGCCGCTCGAGCGCCAGCAACGCATCTTCGAGCCCGGAGAGCGTACGGCAGAGTTTCTGCATCTCGTCGCCGGCGATCTCGCGGCCGTCGCCCGGAAAGAAGACCCCTTCGCCGAGCCCCTGATCAAGGAGCTGGTTCTTCATCTCCTCCTCGGTCTGCACGTAATAGACCTGCTTCTTGCTCCGCACCCGGAACAGTGGCGGCTGGGCCACGTAGACATGCCCCTCGGCCACGAGCCGGTACATCTGCCGGTAGAAAAACGTGAGCAGGAGCGTGCGGATGTGGGAGCCGTCGACGTCGGCGTCGGTCATGATCACGACCTTGTCGTACCGTCGCTTCGACAGGTCGGCCTCCTCGCCGATTCCGGCACCGATCGCCGAGATCACGCTGCGGACCTCCTCGTTGGCCAGCACCTTGTCGTCGCGGCTCTTGTAGGCATTGATGATCTTGCCCCGCAACGGGAGGATCGCCTGGTATTCGCGGTGGCGGCCCCCCTCGGCACTGCCGCCGGCCGAATCACCCTCCACCAGGTAGAGCTCGCACTTCTCCACGTCGCGGCTGGTGCAGTCACGAAGTTTGCCCGGCAGCCCGCCGCCAGAGAGGGCGCCCTTCCGCTCGCGAAGCAATGCCTTTGCCTTCTTCGCGGCCTCGCGGGCCTCGGCGGCCAGCACGCCCTTCTGGATGATCGCCCTAGCGCTCTTGGGATGCTCCTCGAGATATTTGGAAAGGAAGTCGCCGACGGCCGAGTTGATGATCCCCTCGACCTCACCGTTGCCGAGCTTCGTCTTCGTCTGCCCCTCGAACTGTGGGTGGGGCACACGCACGCTGATCACGGCCGTGAGCCCCTCACGGATGTCATCACCGGTGGGCACGAGATCCTTGTAGATACCGCTCTTCTTCCCGTAGGCATTGAGGGCTCGCGTGAGTGCGGAGCGAAATCCGGAGACGTGGGTGCCCCCCTCGGTCGTCGAGATGTTGTTGACGTAGCTGTGGAGGCTTTCGGTGTATTCGCCGGTGTACTGAAGCGCGATATCCCACGTGACGCCGTCGCCCGCCCCCTTGATCGTGATCACATCGGAGTGGATCGGGTCGCTCGCCTTGTTCAGGTGCTCGACGAATTCTTCGACACCGCGTTCGTAGAAATACTCCTCGCTCGAGCCCGTCGCGGCATCGGCGAACGTGATCCGCACGCCCGAGTTCAGAAACGCCAACTCACGCAGCCGGCGGGAGAGGATGTCCCACGAGAACTTGGTCTGCGGAAAAATCTGCGGGTCCGGCTTGAAGGTCGTCTTCGTGCCAGTCCGCGCAGTCGTACCCATCTTCCGCACCGGGCCGGTCGGCTCGCCCCGTTGGTATTCCTGCTGCCAGACATGCCCCTCGCGGGAAACTTCCACCTCGCACCACTCGGAGAGAAAGTTGACCACCGTCACGCCCACGCCATGGAGGCCACCTGACGTCTGATAGGCCCCTTTTTCGAACTTGCCGCCGAACTTGAGGACGGTCATCACCCCCTCGAGCGTCGAGACGTCACGTTCCATCTCCTCGGAGAGTTGCGGGTGACGGTCGACCGGAATGCCGCGGCCGTCGTCCTCGACCGTCACGCTCCCGTCGACGTTCACCGTCACGCCCACATGCTTGGCGTAGTTCGCCATGCACTCGTCGATCGAGTTGTCGACGACTTCGTAGACGAGATGGTGCAGGCCGCGGGACGTATTGTCGCCGATGTACATGCCGAATCGCTCGCGGACATGCTCGCGGTCGGACAGGTGCTTCAGGTCTGCGGACGTGTATTCGGAATTGCTCATCTCGTCGGCCATGTGGGTCATACCTCCAGAGAATCAGTGGTCGTTTCAGCGGCCGGCGTCGGCAACAAGCCGGCAGCGGATATCGGTGATGCCTTCGGCCGGCACCAAGGCATTCAGCCGGGCCAGCACGTCACGCTTGTGAAATCCCATCTCCTGCACGTGGGCCGAATGGCTCACGAACACTTCGAGCACGCCGCGGCGAATCGTACCCGGCTGGGAACGGCCCTTCAGCGTCTCCGGGGCCGCCTCGTCCCAGGCCGCCGCGAGCCCTGTGGTCGCCTGTTCACGATCGTAACCCGTGCGGGCCATCAGCCTGGTCATGAGGCTCTTCATGGCACGCGGACCAGACGGCGATCGTGACGATTCATGCTGCATGTCAGTCGGCCGCCAGCGGCATGATGACATAGCCGTAGCCGTCGTCGGTACGGCAGACGCAGGCGCTTTGGCCGTCAGTGAGTTCGACGGTGATCGAGACAGCACCATCGAGAACACGGAGAAAATCACTCACGAACCGCGGGTCCATCTTGATCCTGACCGTTGGGCCGGCATGGTCGATCGGCATCTCAATCCGGCTCTCACCACTTTCAGCCGAGCGGCCAGAAAGCACGAGTTGTCCGGGCTCAAATGCGAAATCGACCCCTTTTGACTGCTCGCTTGTCACGATCGCCGCCTGCCGCACGGCCGCCAGGAGCGGCCCCGCCAGGAGCGACACCTGCATTGCTTCGGGCCGCTCCGGAAACACGTCTCGCCAGCGAGGGAAGCGGCCTTCGACGAGCCGGGCTGAAATCGTCGTCGGACCTGTCTTCACGAGGATCTCACTCGGATGCACGGCGAGATGCACCGGCATGTCGGCGGCGCCGAGACATCGCTCAATGAGCTGCATGGCGCGGGCCGGCACGATCGGCTGGACATCGGCTGGGCTGCCGCCCGTCGCGACCGCCGGCCCCTCCATCTTGGCCAAGCGGCGGCCATCTGTGCCCACCGCGATCACGGTGTTTCCAGAGAGTTCCACGAGCACACCCCCCAGGGCGTAGCGGCTCGACTCATTGTCGGTGGCGAACACCGTACGCTTCACGAGCTCGCGCACCAGTGGTGTGGTGAGTTCGAAACAGGCCTCACTCGGAAACGAGGCCACCGACGGAAACTCGAGCGGGTCTTCTGCCGGAAGCCGAAACTCGCTCCGCGGCGCCTTCACGACGGCTGCATTGCCATCGGAGTGAATGTCGAACACCGTGCCGGCGGCGCTCTCACGAACGATCGCCATCAGCCGTCCGCTTGGGAGCAACACGGCTCCGGCCGCCGATGTCTCGACACCTTCCACCTCGGTGCGGATGCCCAGTTCGAGATCGGTGGCGGAAAGCACGGCCGTCCCCTCGCGCGCCTCGAGTTTGACATTGGTAAGCACCGGCTTGGGTGAGCGGGCCGGCACCACGACGGCAGCGCTCTGCAGGGCCGCCAGGAGGGGCTCCTTCGTGCAACGGATCTTCATCGCGTGTCGATCATCCTTTCCTCGTCACCGACCTTGCCGGGAGCTTTTCGTACGGGTCTGGTATCCCTACTGTACCGGTTTTACGCTCTGCGAAAATGGGCCTGTGGAAAGGTGATTTTCGCATTTTTTCGCTCATCGACAGGCCGCCATCCAATCAGGGGCGCCGGATCTTCTATCTCTTCTCGTTGTATTTAAAAAAAGAGAAAGAGTAGGGAGCAATCAGGAATGGCAAGGAACCGAACTAAGGCACCTAAACAAATCTTTCGTTGGGTCGTCATGAAGAGCGTCGCACCACTCGAAAAACGGACATCTACTCATCTTCGAAGCAGGCATGGCTGACTGTTGGAACAGTGTTGGAAACATGAGAAAACCGATCTCGAACTGGGTTAGGTCGCCGCGTGCCGAGTGTTTCATCTGCGTCTGGAAGCAGGCTGTCTTGGTTCCAGATGCCTGACACTGCCTTGCTCACAACGATGTCGGTCGTGAATCGACATGGTCCCCGACGTGATTCCGACAATCCTGTGACACATCGTTCAGGACAAGACGGTTTCAAGGATCGTGATTGCTCGGTTGATGTCGGCTTCGGTCGTCGATCCGCCGAAGCTGAATCGCACCGCACCGCGGGTGACGTCCGCCGGCAGCCCCATGGAGGCCAGGGCCGGTGACGGCTCGCTCGAACCACTCGCGCAGGCTGTGCCCGTCGCGCAGCAGAGTCCCCCCAGGTCCGCTGCCATGACGATCGCCTGGCGGTCGCGACCGTGAAATCCGATCGTCGAAATATGAGGGCTCCGATCAGTTGTCTCGCTGATCACGGTGGCGACAATGCCACGACGCTCTGCGATAGCCCGCATGCCGGCTTCGAAATGATCGCGGAGACGTGTCACTCGCCGGACCGCATCGGCCCGTTCCGCGGACGCCAGTTCCAGGGCCGTCGCAAAGCCGGCGGCCAGGGCTACCGGCTCCGTGCCCCCTCGCATGCCGGTCTCCTGGGGTCCGGGGTGAAGCGGCTGAAGATCGACGTCGCCACGAATCACGAGGCCACCAATGCCCCTCGGTCCACCAAACTTGTGGGCCGCCAGCGTGAGCGTGGCCGCTCCAAGCCGCGTGAAATCGACCGCTGTGAAAGCCACAGCCTGCGTGGCATCGGCGTGCACCAGACACGCCCGTTCCGCGGCCGCCGCCACGACGCAAGCTGATTCAGCGCTTCCTGTCTGGCCGCATACGGGCGTGGTGCACAGGATGCGACACGCAACGCCCTGCGTCTGGTCGAGCCACGCGGAGACGGCAGCGGAATCAAGCATGCCATGGCTGTCGAGCGGCAGGTCGGTGATGCTCCAGCCCGGCCGCAAGGCCACGTCTTTCGCTGCGGCTCTCAGGCTCGCATGGTCGCGGGCCGATACTGCAACCACGCCGGCTGGCGACCGTGCCGTTCCCAGCACGGCCAGACGGTTGGCCTCAGTGGCCCCGGATGTGAAGACCAGCCGGCAGCGATTGAGGCCGCTTGGGCGGCAGCCGACCGCGGCCAGGATTCGTTCACGGGCATCCTCGAGGATCCGCTTGGCTCGGCGGCCAGCGGAATGCTGGCTCGACGGGTTGGCAAAGCCGTCGCGGCCGGCGGCCTCCATCGCCGCCTCCACCTCAGGCCGCAGGGGCGTGGTGGCCGCGTGATCGAGGTAGATCAACGCCTATTTCACTTCCAGCAGTTCGACGAGGAAGTGGAGCGTGGCATTTGGAGGAATCGGACCGCCGGGCGTGCCTCGGGCGCCGTAGCCGAGATTGCTCGGGATGAGCAGTTCGATCATGCCCCCTTCTCCGACCAGCTGCATGCCCTCCGTCCAGCCGGGAATGACGCCATTGAGAGGAAACTCGATCGGCTCACCCCGCTTGTACGAACTGTCAAAAACGTTGCCGTCGTCGAGCCAGCCGTGGTAGTTCACCTTCACCGTGTTGGTGGCCTTGGGATTGCCGCCCGCGCCGGCCCGTAGCACGCGGTACTGGAGGCCAGACGAGGTCTTCGCAAACGTCTTCGGCGCATCGTCGGCGATCTTCCCGGCACCGGCTGGCAGCTTCGGGTGGGGCACTTCCTTGGTGTCGTCGGCCACGGTGAACTCCGGGGTGAAAAGGACGAGGCAGGCAATCGTGACGGCGGCGAACAGTCGCATCGCATGGCTCCTAGAAGGGTTGAAGTCCCTACTATACGGTACCGGCTGCTCAAAAAGGAGCCATTCGCACGAAAACGCCGGGCTGTCCGCGGGTTCGGGGCTGCCCGTGCCCCATCGCCGGACGTTCGCTACGGGCATCCTGCCCTTCGCTCGCTCGGAGGTGGCTGCGCTCTCGCCCTCCGGGCTGCGCTGGCCACCTACGCCGGCGATGGGGCACGGGCAGCCCCTCACGGAGCTTGCCGTAAGACAAAGGCGAATCCGCTGCTACAGGCCACAGGGCTTGCGCCCTGTGCTGGGTGTCGGAAGCCCGCCGGGATGGCGGGCCTCTTCGGCCGCAGCGACCCGTGGTCGCGGAGGCCTCAAGCAGGCCGAGGCCAGGATGGCGAGCGCAGCGCTACAGCAGCCCCTCGATCTCGTCGGGCTCGATTGGGACGTGGCTGCAGAGGTCGATCGGGCCGCGCTCGGTGATCAGAATGTCATTCTCCAGTCTGATGCCGATCCCCTCGTCAGGGATATAGATGCCGGGTTCGACGGTGATCACCCAGCCGGGTTCGAAGGGGCCGTTGATGGGGGCCAGATCATGGACACCCAGGCCCAGCGAGTGACCGAGGCCATGCATGAAGTATTTCTTGCAGGCAGGCTCCTCGGCCGAATCCTTCGCCACGTCGGCCGTCGAGAGGAGCCCAAGCCGCAGGAGTTCGTCGTTCATCTCCAGCTGCGCAGCCCGCTTCCAGTCGCGGGGCGTCGTGCCGACGGTCGCGCGGGTGATCGAGTTTTTCAAGACCCGCAGGACAGCCTCGTAGACCGATCGCTGCCGTGTCGTAAAACGGCCGCCGACGGGGTAGGTGCGCGTCAGGTCGGCGTTGTAATTGGCGTAGCAGGCGCCGACGTCGACGAGCACGAGGTCCCCCTCGCGGCAGACATCGTCGTTGGTGTTGTAGTGGAGGCAGCAGGAGTGGCTGCCGGAGGCGATGATTGGCTCGTAGCCGAACGTCGCCCGACGGCGGATGAACTCGGCCGCCAACTCTGCCTCGAGTTCGAATTCCATCACTCCAGGCTTGAGGATCCCGAGCATCTTGCGCAGGCCAGCAGCGGTGATGTCGATTGCCTGCCGCAGGAGATCGACCTCGGCCGGGCTTTTCACCGCCCGCAGCCGACGTATGAGCGGGGCCAGACGGCGGTAGTCATGGAGCGGATAGTCGGCGATGAGCTGGCGGGCCATGCGCAGGTCGCGCTGGGCCACCGTGAGGCCCGCCCGTTCGTGCTCGTTGGCATTGAGAAACACCGGCTCGCTCTCGCACATGAGCCCGTGGAGCACGGCGGGCAGATCGGTCAGCCAGCGGATCGTGGTGATTCCGGAAAGAGCCCGCGCCTTGTCCTTGCTGAGTTTGTCACCCTCCCAGATGGCGAGCTGCTCGTTCGGCTGGCGGATGAAGAGCATCTCGCGATGGGTGGGCTCGGCGGCGTCGGGCGCAAGGACGAGCACACTCTCCTCCTGCTCGATGCCACTGAGCCAGAAGAGATCGCCCGAGGGGTGCAGCCGCAGCGTGCCGTCACCGGTCGTAGGGAGCACATCGGCCGCGTGGACGATGACCAGGGCTTGTTCCGGCAAGAGAGCCGTCAGCCGTCGACGGTTGTCGATGAAGAGGCTGGGGTCGATGGGGGCGTGCCGCATGGCGGAGTTCTCCTACCGCCAGCGGTTGCTTTCGTCCTGGCGGATCGTCTCGGCTGCCCGCACGGCACCTTGCTTCAGTTCCTGTCCCACGGCCGCCGCCCGCTCCTTGTTCACGGTAACGCTCGGAATGCCGCCGCTGAAGCTGATCGTGATCACGCCTGTTGCCAGGAGGATCGGTACGAGGATGAGCAGCAGACGCGAACCCCATTTTGATGAGGCAACTTTCTGGACAGGCGTGGGCATGCCCATGGTGGCAAGACCGGCAACCTGCTGGCTGTAGGTCTTCTTCTTCGACTTGCGGCGGGTCATAGAGGTGTGTCTCCGAGCATTTCAATGTGTGTGGGGAGTGCGATCCGCTGGGACCGCGGCGGGACGATAGCGAGGCGTACCGGCGTGTCGCCAGAGCGTTTTGCCGCCCCGGGCCGGCAGCGGCGTTGCCTTGCCTCTCAGCGGGCAAACGCCTGCTGGAGCCGCCGGAGCGCCTCGTCAAGCCGGGCGGTTGGGCAGGCCAGGTTGAGCCGGATGAACCCCGGTGCCCCGAACTCACGACCATCAGAGGGGCCGAGCCCTGCCTGCACGCAGGCCGTCACCGGGTCGGCCACGTCGGTGCCGCGGCAGTCGATCCAGGCCAGGTAGGTCGCCTGCGATGCGATGCTCGAGAGCCCGGCGATCCCCGCCACTGTGGCCGCAATGAGCTCATGATGCCTGCGGAGCACGGCGAGCAGCCTGCGCCGCCAGGGGTCGCCGTGTTGCCAGGCGGCGATTGCCGCCGCATAGCCGAGCGGATTGATCATCGGCACGAGGCCGCCGCCGGCAGGTCGCCAGCGTGTCCGCTGCGACGCGTCAGGCACGACCGCGGCGGCACAGCCCAACCCCGCGAGGTTCCAGGTCTTCGACGGGGCGAGCAGTGTGATGGCCCGCCTGGCCGCCTCGTGGTCGAGGCTTGCGAACGGCACATGGCCGGGCGTGTCGTCCAGCACGAGATCGGCCCAGATCTCGTCGCTCACCACCGTGATGCGATGCTGTTCGCACAGGTCGGCGAGTCGTATCAGGTCTGGCCGCGAGAACACCGTACCTGTCGGATTGTGGGGGTGGCAGAGCCAGAAGAGCCTCGTGCGGGGTGTGATCGAAGCGGCGAGGGCATCCCAGTCGATCTGCCATGCGGAGGCAGACGACACGAGCGGCACCCGCACGCAGCGGCGGCCGGCCAGTCCGGGCAACGACAGAAACGGCGGGTAGATCGGTGTGAATGTGAGGATCTCGTCATCGGGTGCGGTGAGCAGGCGGGCCGTGATCGCCAGGCCGGCGACGACGCCCGGTGTCGCGACGACCGTGGCAGGGTCGATCGACCAGCCATGCTGTGATCGAAGGTGATCGGCGAGCGCCGGTGCGAAGCCAGGAGGCTCATGCGTGTAGCCAAACACACCATGATCGACCCGCGCCCGGATCGCCTCGAGCACGACGTCCGGCGACCGAAAATCCATATCGGCCACCCAGAGTGGCAGCAGATCATGCTCCGCCCAGCGATCCCACTTCTCGGATCCGGTGCCCCGGCGATCGGGGCAATCGTCAAAGTCATCGTCGCCGAACATTGCGGACTCCACATGGCTCAGTCTGCCAGCGATATCTGCTTTTCACCACCATGGCGAACCGTCACGCGAGGGAGGCCCGATCGGGGGATGTGAGAATTTCGTGTTTTTCCGCGGGCGGGTTGAGATGGTGATGAACCAGGCTTAGTCTCAACAACCCCGGGACCGGAGCGATGGTTTGACGTCGCCATGGGGTCCTGGGCTGCACGGGTTGGCCAACCGCACGGAGTCTGCGACATGGAAATTTTCGAAGCCCTCTCTTCATTGAGCATCGGGCAGGTCGTTCTTTTGGTCATCGCTCTGCTCATCGCGTTCGGCTTCGAGTGCGTCAACGGATTCCACGACACGGCCAATGCCGTTGCCACCGTCATCTACACCAAGAGCCTCAAGCCGACGCCGGCAGTGGTCTGGTCCGGTCTGTGGAACTTCATCGGTGTGCATGCCGGTGGTATTGGGGTCGCCTTCAGCATCGTCCATCTGCTGCCGGTTGATCTGCTCGTCAACATCAAGACAGGTCGCGGTCTGGCGATGGTACTCGCCCTGCTGTTGGCGGCGATCATCTGGAATTTCGCCACCTGGTATCGCGGGCTGCCGGCGAGCAGTTCCCACGCCCTGATCGGCTCAATCATGGGCGTAGGCATGATGAACGCCTGGATGGAGCACGGCTCGCTCTTCAAGGGTCTCAACTGGCACAAGGTGACCGAGGTGATCATGGCGCTGCTCATGTCACCGCTGATCGGTTTTGGCCTTGCTGCAGGGCTGCTGATCCTCTGCAAGAAGCTGATCCGGGCCAAGGAGTTGTACGAACCGCCACACGGCGATACCCCGCCGCCGTGGTGGATTCGGGCCCTGCTCATCGGCACATGCACAGGCGTCAGCTTTGCCCATGGCTCCAATGACGGCCAGAAGGGGATGGGCCTGATCATGCTGGTGCTCATCGGGATCGTGCCGGCGACCTACGCCCTTAATATGAGTGCCTCGCCCGACGAGATCACGCAGGCTGTCGAAGCGGCCAAGACCCTCGAGGCGGAACTCGAGAAGCCGGAATTCGCGACTATGGTCGAGGCCCTGCGGGACCAGCATGTCGCCACGACCACGGTGGAGCGGCTGACCCGCGGCCGTAGTGTGGCCGCGGCAGCCGTTGAATACGACGTGGTGCACGATGTTGTCGACCCGTTTGAGATCAGTGATCCGGTGCTGGCAACCTTCAATCCTCTGCCACTGACCAAGTCGGTGATCGCGTCTCTCGACGGGAAAAAAGATTTTGCAGACCTGTCCGCTGATGACCGCTGGACGGTGCGCACCCACCTGGTCGAACTCGGCACGTCGGTGCGGACGATTCTCCGAGAATTTGGTGATCGGATGTCGGAGGATCGCCGACAGGTGCTCAAGAGCGTCGCGGGAAAACTGTCGAAGCCGGTGGAGTATGTCCCGGAGTGGGTGGTGATGGGCGTCGCGCTGTGCCTCGGTCTCGGCACGATGGTGGGCTGGAAGCGAATTGTCGTCACAGTGGGCGAAAAAATCGGCAAGACCCACCTTTCCTATGCCCAGGGGGGCGTGGCCGAACTGGTGGCGGCCACCACGATCGGCCTGGCCGACGGCTTCGGCATGCCGGTGAGCACGACCCATGTGCTCTCGAGTGGCGTGGCCGGCACCATGTGGGCGAACAAGTCCGGAATCCAAGGAGGCACGGTCCGCGAGATCGCACTGGCCTGGATTCTCACGCTGCCCGCGGTGATCCTGCTTTCGGCCCTGATCTACTGGGTCGCCACCCTGTTTACCGGCTGATGCCTGCCTGACCCCTGCCGCATTTCATGCGAAGCTCCCTCGATCCCACCGCCGAGCGGGCGCTCACCCTCAACCTCGACAACGAGGTCTACGGAACGTTCGCTGAGATCGGCGCCGGCCAGGAGGTGGCCCGCTGGTTTTTTGCCGTCGGCGGGGCGGCCGGCACGGTCGCGAAGACAATGTCGGCCTACGACATGACCGTCAGCGACGCCGTCTACGGCAAGGCACCCCGCTATGTCTCGCGGGAGCGGGTCGAGGAGATGCTCGACCATGAATATGGATTGCTCCACGAGCGACTCGACGGATCACGTGGCGACAAAACCCGCTTTTTCGCCTTTGCTGACACGGCCGCCGCCCGCTCCTACCGGGGCGGCAATGAATGCCATGCCTGGCTCGGGGTGAGGTTTCAGCATGCTCTTCGGGCTGAGCCAAGCGATGTGCTGATCCATGTCCGCATGCTCGACACCACCAACGGTCTCCAGCAGGAGGCGATCGGTCGGCTTGGCGTGAACCTGCTCTATGCCGCCCTGCACCGCTGGCGCGAACCCCAGGCGATGATCGAACTGTTGCTCGATGACGTGGGGCGCGACCGCATCGAGCTTGATTGGGTGACGGTGCGGGGGCCGGCCTTCCCCGGCATCGACAACCGGCTGTTGGCCTTGCATCTGGTGCGGATGGGATTCACACCGGCCGTGCTGTTTGACCTGCAGGGGGTGCCGCAGCTGGCCTCCGAGGCGATCCGCCATGCTGCCGTGATCGTGGAACGTGGCCGCTTCGCGCCGGTCACCCGACTCAACCTCGAGATGATGGCGCTCGCCCGGGAGGCCTTTCTGGCCGATGGCCAGACCGAGGCCGGCACTGTCCGCGAGATCATGGAGATCACGATGAAGAATCTCCGCGACCGTGGCCAGGCAGAGGATGCCGATTTCCTGGCCCGCGTCGACCTGCTCGCGGCGGCCGGAAAGCTCGTGCTTGTCAGCGACCTGGGAGCTTTTCATGATCTTGGGGAATACCTTGCCGCCCGCACCGTGAAGAGGACCGGCCTTGTGCTCGGCCTGCCTCTGGTGCGGGAACTCTTCAACGAGCGCCACTACCAAAACCTCAATGGTGGCATCCTCGAGGCGTTTGGCCGGCTTTTTACGCATGGCGTGCGGCTCTATGTGCAGCCGACACGGGATGTCATCGACGGCCGGGTGATCACGGCGGACTCGCTGCGGGTTGCACCCCACCTGTGCCACCTCCTCGATCACCTTCGTGTGAACGGCCTGCTGTGCCAGCTCCCCTACGATGAGGCGACCCTGCGAACCTATGCGAGCGAGGAGGTGCGGTCGCGGATCTGTTCCGGCGACCCGTCCTGGAAGGAGCTCGTGTCTCCTGAAGTGGCTGCCCTGATCGAGTCGCGAGGGTATTTCGGCGCCCGGTGTGGATGACGCTTCACGAAATTCTCATCGGTTTCGATCCTGTATCCCGTCGACGCTGAGAGTAGTGTTGGGCTGAGTGGCCGTCGACAAGGCTGGACAAGGCTGTCGGAGCGGCCCTTGAACTCGAACCACGTGAGAACAGACGATGCGGGTGCGAGCCCTCTTTATCTCGGATGTCCACCTGGGCTGTCGCTTTTCCCGGGCTGATGAACTCTTCGAGTTTCTGGGCCGGTACGAGCCCGACCGCCTCTATCTCGTCGGCGACATCATCGACGGCTGGAAGCTCAAGCGAAATTTCGTCTGGAACGACACCGCGAGTTTCGTGGTCCGCCGAGTGCTCGGCATGCTCAAGCGGGGTACGGAGGTGTTTTATGTCACCGGGAACCACGACGAGTTTCTCCGGGAATTTTCCCCACACACCTTCGGCGGCATGGAACTGGCCGATTCATTCGTGCACGTCACCGTCGATGGTCGCCGCCTGCTTGTGATCCATGGCGACTGTTTTGACCATGTCACGAAGCACGCCGCCTGGATCTATCACCTCGGGGACCGGGCTTACACCGTGGCGCTCCATCTGAACAAATGGATGAATCAGCTCCGCCGCTGGCTGGGCAAGCCCTATTGGTCGTTTAGCGCCATGCTGAAAAGCCGGGTCAAACAGGCCGTCAATTTCATCAACGACTTTGAACACTTCGTGGCCCGCTACACGCGGCAGCAGGGCTGCTCAGGTGTGGTCTGTGGCCATATCCATGTGCCGGCGATCCGGCAGATCGACGGCATCGCGTATTACAACTGCGGCGACTGGGTCGAGCATTGCTCGGCCCTCGTGGAGCATGTGGATGGCCGCATGGAGCTGGTCGGGCCGGCGACACCCATCATGGCCGATATCGACGCCGACATGCAGGCGGCGTGACGCGGCGAGGCTGGCCTTCAGTCTCTCACTGAAAAAACCAGGGAAAGAACCGGGCGAGGCCGCTGGCCGGTGAGGAGCCGCAGCAGCCACGGCCGACAGCGCAGTCGGCACATACCCACTCCACCTTGTACTCATACGACTCGGTCTCCTTTTCGGTGACCGTTTTCAAGAGCGTCTTCTTCTGGCGTACGCGAACGTCGTCGCAGCGGCCATCGTCGCAGTCGGTGCATCCGACTCCGCTCTGGTGACCATGCTTCAGGCAGCCGCAGCCCGGCACGCAGACCAGCTCACACTTGATGTCGTACTCGACATGTGGCTTTTTCTTTTTGACCGGCACCTTGCGGCAGACCGGCACGAGCCGGGGCGAGCCGGTACAGCCCACGCAGCCGCCTGTGTAGCCCTCTTCTGCATCATCGGTGTCGGCGGGCACAGGGATCGGCTCCAGCGGCTGCTCGCCGAACGTGAGCCCGGGCTCGGCGGCGGCCGCCTGTGGCTCGGCCCAGGCGGGGGGCACCTGGGCCGGGACGCAACAGGCGGCCGCTACCGCCAGGAGAAGGGAAAGATTCAAGGCTGGGTTGAAGCGAGTCATCATGTGTTCCTCGTGAGAAAGAGCGGGCAGTGGAAGGCAATCAGAAGTCCATGGCCATGCGGGCGCCAAAGCCGTTGATGCCGCCGCTGCCGTTGACGTTGTTCATGTTGACGAAGTCGCGATAGGCGAAGTCGTAGTTGAAATAGGCCCGGACATTGGGGTTGAGGATCCAGTTGAGGCCGAGCGTGAGGCCGTTGAGCATGCCGCCGTTGAGACCCTTGTCATTGAGGTTGACCCAGTCATAGCGGGCCCCGATCTGCCAGGCACCGGGGCTCGAGATGACGTGCTTCTCCCCTTTCACGACATGAAAGTTGCTCCGCGGGACATAGCGGTCGAGGACGGCGAGCCGTTTGTTGTAGGCCCGCCCCTCACCCGTGAGGGCATACATCACCTCGCAGTAGGCACCCTGGTAGAACAGGTTCTCGATCACGGTGTTGACCGGCTGCTGGCCGTAGGTGCCGTTGGGCGTGAGGGCCGTCCGCACCTTGGGGACGATGTTGCAGGTCCATTCCGCCTGCATCGAGAGCGGGCCGAAGTTGGCGGCATACTCCGCTGTCATCAGCGAGATGTAGTCGGCATTGATGATGCCGGTATCGGCCAGGATCGAGTTGAAGGGGCCGGGGGCACCGTTGCGGATGTTGCCACGAACCCGATAGCGAAGGCCGCCCTCCTGGGTAATCGCCCCGGCGGAGTTCGTGTTGATGATCGGATTGGCCTGTTGAGACCAGGTCGCGCAGAAGCCGACGTGCATCCAGCGGTTGCGTTCGGGCTCGTCGATCAACAGACCGGTCACGCGGCCCTGGAGGGAGTTGGCGGCAGACGTGTTGGAGAAGCCGTAGATGTCGTAGATGTTTTTGTAGGCCCCGACGCCCCACCACATCCGGTCATTCTCGAGGGCGTTATTGAAGATCTGGATGCCCGGGGCGTAGGCGTTGTTGAAGGGCATTGTGAAGGCATCGGCGAGGTAGGATCGCTCCATGAAATTGGTGAACCGGTCGCTGGTGATGTGCTCGAGGCCGGTGAGCGTGTTCTGGTTGCCGAAGCGGATGTTGCCGATCCAGGGCAGCTTCGTGATGCCGAGCCAGACCTCGGTGGGGGCCGGCAGTGGTCCATCGGCAGAGTCGGAGATATTGGCCTGTTGGGTGAAGAGGAACTGCTCCTGGACAAACTCCCATTCGTTGAGGAACTCGTAGGTCTCGTACATCTGCCCGTCGACGCGGAGACGGCCGCGGCGGGGATTGGTGGCACCGGCCAGCCGCGGATTCACGCCACCATTGCCCGACGGGAGGTTGGGCCCGGGGCCCGCCGTGAAGGACGTCGTGTCGTATTGCAGACGGCCGCCGATATGCAGACGGAACTCGCGATTCGTTGAAAAGAGCTCGAGACCGTTATTCCATTCCGGAAGCATCTTGACGTCGGCGCCCACGGTGAGTGCGTCGTCTGTAAGGGAGGATTCGTCCTGCGAAAGTTGTTCGTCCTCAGTCTCACCGAGGTTCTCGACTCCCTCTTCAGAAAGTGGCCTGCCTTCGGGGGCCGCCGGGCCGGCACGGCCGGTCAGGGCGTCATCCGTGAGAGAAGACTCATCCTGGGAGAGCTTCTCGTCTTCGGTGGGCGATGAGCCGCCCTTGGCAGGCTGCTCCTGCGACTGGAAGCGGACGAGCCGCAGCGGCTCAAACGTGTCGGTGGCGATGCCGGCGATTGATGAGCCATTGGGATCGATCGCGACAGCCGGCAGGCTGGCCAGCGTCATTGACAGGCTGACGAGGAGCCGCAGCGTGAGCTGCGAGAACGGGTGCAGAGTCCGTGATGCGGAGAGCATGGGTGGCATTCCAAAGGAAAAAGGAGGGTGGCCAGTGGCCGCAAACCCGACCTATTCGATGCAGTCTCTAAAACCGGCAACTACGACGCTGGCGTTACGATCGGCCGGTACAACCAAATCGATTTATGAGATTGCTGAAATTTTTCCCATGGAATCGCTAAAGATTCCCCAAACCCCCCAGAAGCCTTTTTCGCTAGAAGGCAACTGAAGCATATTTTTGTCGCAGATCTCCTGACAGGAATGATGAGTGCGACCCTTACGACAGATGCAATCAGCCGTCGAAGATGACGTTTGGGCAGGGGAATCGGTGCCGCCGAGAGGGGGCTGGGGGCTTCGTGATGCAAGGGAAAAGGATGAGGCGGTGCTCTGCCGTCTTGTTCGCTTCACAGATGACGTGGCGTGGTATCTGCTGGGGGGCCGCAGTCACCGTACTGGCCATCCTCCCGTTGGCTGCCGATAGCCAGGGCAGCGGTGAAGCCCTGCCGTCGCCGCAGTCCCTCCCGGTGGTTGCCGAACCATTCGCCGTTGTCCCCGAGGAACTCCCGCCCCCAGCCGAGTCGGAGACCGAGGCAGCCCGCGCTCCCCCGGTGCTGGTTGGCAATGGCCAGACGCTTACGGCGACCTGGGCCGATGGCCTGGTGCTGCGGAGCCGAGGAGACGACTTCGCCTTTCGGATTGGCGGCCGTGTGCAGGTCGATTCCTCGGGTTTCACCGCTGGCCCGGGACCAGGGGCGCCGCCGATCGAGGGCGGCCTCAACCCACCCCTGACGGGTGCCACAAATTTCCGCCGTGGGCGGCTGCGAGCCAGTGGGCGGATGTACGAGTTTTGTGATTGGGCGACGGAATATGACTTCGCCAACCAGATGACCGACTACAACGCGTCGTTCCCGACGCTCCCCGGTTCTGGCACGCTCCCCGCCATGAAGGATCTCTGGGTGCAGGTCCGTGAATTGCCCTGGCTAGGAACAGTCCGTGTCGGCAACCAGAAGGACCCCTATGGCTTCGAGCATGCCACCGACAGCCGATGGCTCAACTTTATGGAGAGGTCGTTCAGCATGGATGCCTTCGAGGGTCCGTTTAACGACGGCTACCTGCCCGGCATCCAGTTCTTCAATCAGGCCTACGACGGTCGGGTGGCCTGGTATGTCGGTGAATTCAAGAACACTGCCAACCCGTTCGGCTTCGCGAATTCCAGCGGCGGCAGCGAGACCGTCGGCCGGCTGGTCATGCTGCCCCTCTTCGAGGACGAGGGCCGGCGGCTCCTCCACCTCGGCGTGTCCGGCCGCACCATGGGCCTGGCCTCGCTTCCCACCGAGATCGATCCCGTCACCGGCCGCCCCGGCGGTCCGATGATCCGCGCCGTGCGCTTCCGGAGCCGCGGCTCGATCCGCAACGGGCCCCCGGGGCCGCTCAACTCGATCTATGCCGACTCCGGTCTGCTGGCGGGGGATTGGCAAAACATGATCGGGCTGGAACTGGCCGCCAACCGCGGCCCGCTCTCGATGCAGGCCGAATACTTCGGATCGTGGCTCTACGGCGCCTCAACCACCGATGTCGACCTGATCAACGCCGGGCAGCAGCCTCCACCCGGCACACCGCTCGGCACCGTGTTTTACCAAGGAGGCTACATCGAGGCTCTTTATTTTTTGACTGGCGAAAGCCGCACCTACGACCTCGAGCACTCACGGTTTGGAAGGCCGCTCCCCCACAGCAACTTCTACCGGCTGCGGGATGGTCGCCCCGGTGGCCGCATTCTCACAAGCCCTGGCGCCTGGCAGGCGGGCGTGCGCTACAACTACCTCTGCCTGAACGATGGCGACGTCAACGGTGGCGTGCTCAACGGCGTGACGCTCGGGCTCAACTGGCTGCTCAATCCCAACGCCCGCATCTACCTCAATTACGATTTCACCTACCGCGACTTCGTGAATGCCTTCGGGGGCAACGGCAGCGGTGGCGTCAATGCGTTTGGCACGCGGCTCGCGTTTGATTTCTAGGGCCCGAGCCTCCACCAGCAAGCCGCAGGGCGCGAGCCCGCGGGACGGCGCACCAGTCAGCGCCGCCGCACTCCACCGGGCTGGCGCCCTGGTGTTTCCTGTCGGAAGACAGCGCATGACAGGTCGGGGGACCCGTCCTCCAGGAAGAACCCTACCGGTACCGGTAGATTGCGGCGATGCCGCTTGCGGTCGGCATCGCCTTGCGGTCGAGGGACAGGATGCCGCCGCCGTGGAGGAGGACCTCCTCAGCCACCGCGCCGTAGAGATCCTCAGACTGCAGAGCTGGTTCGTCGCCGGTTCGTGAGAGGTCGCGAGGATGTCCGCCGTCGATCTCGATTGCTCCGGTCCTACGGTCGAGCCGGCCTGCTTCGAAGCGGTCGGCCTCGATCAGGAGCGTGGCCACTTTTCCGGCCACCGCTGCCCGGGCGACGTGCGCCAGGTCGCTGCTGGCCAAGCCCCGGTCGCGGGCCTGCTCGAAAAGCTGCACGGCGTGGGCGATCCGCCGCCGTCGGGCTGCGTCGAAGATTGGCGTCACGCGGGCGGCCAGATCGTCTTCGGAGAGGAGGTGGGGATCGTGAGGCACGCAATCATCCAGCAGCATCCGGTTCTTGGAGAGTCCGCGAAACACGGCGGCCAGTTCGGGAAGGGCGACGAGCACCAGCGGGAGTTCGGTATGCCGCGACACGTTTTGCTGCACCAACTCGTCGACGTGGCGAAAGAAGATCTCTGTGTCGCTGTCGATATCGTCCTGCTTGGAGCGGAAGCCGCCGTGCACTGCGCGGGGATCGCCTCTGCCGGTCGGGCCCATTCCATGCTGGACGCGATGTGGCTGGACGATTTCCGCGGTAATCGCTTCGCTCCGCTGCATCAGGCCTTGGGTGGCGGATCCGTTGCCCAGTGGCACCGGCTCCAGGCGGCTTGGAACCGCGTTCGCGCCCGCATACACCCCCTCGAGGACACCCGCCGAGCGGCTTGTCAGGGTGAGCACGTTGAACCGCTCGATTGCCAGCGTTAGCCGCACCAAGGGGAGCGTATGAAACCGCATCGTCACGACTGCCAGCGGTGGCACTGTTTGTGGCAGCAGGAATACATGGGCTCGCCCACCCGTGGCGAGTACGGCCAGCCCGTCGCGCACGTGTTCCCAAAAATGTGGGTCATCGGCCAGCAGATGAAAGGGTCGTAGCCATTCCTCGACTTCGTCACGGGAGTGGGACCCGGTAAGGGCCTCCTCCAGCGACTCCGCGAGGTGGCGAAAGGCCAGCCGGTCGACCGTGTTGCCCGGCACGTTGCGGTGCGTCGGCTGGTAGAGCGAGAGGCACGCCTCCGTTTGTGGGCCGATCAGGGGCCGCACGGCCTCGAGTGAAAGTGGCTCAAGGCGGATCGCCTCAACCGTGGTGACGGTCGCCATGGGAACGACTCCCGAGAAGCGGTGGCCGTGCGTGGCGTTGGACAGTCCGTTGGGAAAGTGTTCGCGGCCCGCCTGGGGAAATCAAACCGGGGGGATGACGTGGCGACCGGCGACGCTGCAAGCCCC
>CAMCYH010000023.1 GCA_945883745.1 Candidatus Kuenenia stuttgartensis | reverse complement strand
GATGTTGGGGCCGGTGTGAAGCTGCCGCATCCAGCCCGAGAGCATGACGATGCCCACCGCCATGCCGAGCGTTACGCTGAGCCAGGTCGCGCGGTTGTCACGAATCCACTGGGTGCCCTGTCCCCGTCCGACCAGGCCGCTGGAGAAGTAGAAGACCGCCATGGCCAGGAGAAACTTCGCGCCAAAGAGCGCGTGGTAGCTGGTCTGCCGCATCCACATGCCGCCAGCCCAGCCCTGCTCCTTTACGAGTGCATTGAAGAGAAGAAAATTGGCCAACCCGCTCGCCAACAGGATCGTGATCGCACCGATCACCCACGGGAGCCAGCGACGGCGGATCGATTCGTGAATCCGGGCACGGGTCTCCTCGTCAAAGTCGGCCAGAGCCGGCAGCAGACCGAAACGGGCGAATGCCAGGCCGCCGACGGCGATCACGGCGGCCATGATGTGGGCCCAACGAAGGACGAGCGTGGTCGGATCCATAAACGGCGATGCTCCAAGGGAGGAAGTGCCTGAAAATACTACCCGATCCAGCGCGGGTTCCCAAGCCACCGCACTGCCGTATCGGCTAGAGTTGTGACCATGGACAGCGATTTTCCTGACGATGATGAAGAGAGCCTGGAACGCATGCTTTCGGGACAGCAGCCGCACGACCGCTGGATGCGGCTGGCGCTCGACGAGGCACATGTGGCCGCCGCGGAGGACGAGGTGCCGGTGGGCGCCGTGGTGGTGGCGGCCGGCCGCGTCATTGCCAGTGCCCACAATCAGCGAGAGCAATTGGCCGACCCCACCGCCCATGCCGAGATGATCGCGCTCACGCAGGCGGCCGCCCAGCTGGGCAGTTGGCGACTGGAGGGCTGCACGCTGTACGTGACGCTCGAGCCCTGCCCGATGTGCGCCGGAGCGATCCTGCAGGCCCGCGTGCCGACGGTCGTGTGGGGCGCGGCCGACCCCAAGGCGGGGGCTGTCGTATCGCTTTACAGGCTCTTCGAGGATGCCCGGCTCAACCACCGTGTGGAGCACGTCGGCGGCGTTTTGGCCGAACAGTGCGGGGTCATTCTGACGGAGTTTTTCCGCGGGAAGCGCGGGTCGTCGCACCGCGGGTAGGAGCGGTGGTGGCCCCCTACGTCCGCTTTGTGATCGGCAAGAACTCCCGTCGCATCTCGCCCGTGTAGACCTGCCGCGGCCGACAGATCTTCTTCGTGGGCGAGTGATGCATCTCGATCCAGTGGGCGATCCAGCCGGCCAACCGGCCCATGGCAAAGAGCACCGTGAACATCTGCACGGGAATTCCCATCGCCCGATAGATCACGCCGGAATAAAAGTCGACGTTGGGATAGAGCTTCCGCTCGATGAAGTAGTCGTCCGCCAACGCCACCTCCTCGAGCTGCTGGGCGATGTCGAAGATCGGGTCGCGGATCGAAAGCTTGGCAAGGAGCTTGTCGCACGTGGCTTTGATGAGTTTGGCCCGCGGGTCGTAGTTCTTGTAGACACGGTGCCCGAAGCCCATGAGCCGGAAGCCGGAGTCTTTCTTCTTGGCCAGATCGACGTATTTCTTCACGTTGCCACCGTCCGCGCCGATCCGCTCGAGCATCTCCACGCAGGCCTGATTGGCACCGCCGTGGAGCGGACCCCAGAGGGCTGAGATGCCCGCCGAGATGCTCGCGAACAGGTTGGCATCGCTCGAACCAACCATGCGGACGGTCGAGGTCGAGCAGTTCTGCTCATGGTCGGCATGGACGATCAGGAGCATGTCGAGCGCTTCGGCGAAGTCGGGATCGACGTGGTATTCCTCGCACGGCACGGCGAACATCATGTGGAGGAAGTTCTCGCAGTACCCGAGGTCATTCCGGGGATACATCAGCGGCTGGCCGACCGACTTCTTGTAGCTGTAGGCCGCGATGGTGGGCAGCTTCGCGAGCAGGCGATGCACGCTCACCTCGACCTGCCGCGGGTCACGAACGTCGAGCGAGTCCTGGTAGAAAGTGGAGAGGGCACCCACGACGCTCCCGACGATCGCCATCGGGTGGGCATCGCGCGGGAACCCGCTGTAGAAGTTTCGCATGTCCTCGTGGATCATCGTGTGGAGCGAGAGCGACATGCGAAACGAATCAAGCTCGTCACTGGTCGGCAGCTTGCCGTAGATCAGCAGGTAGGCCACCTCGACATAGTCGGCCTTCGCGGCCAGGTCTTCGATCGGGTAGCCGCGATAGCGAAGAATCCCCTTCTCACCGTCGAGGTAGGTGATGGCGCTGGTGGTGGAGCCGGTGTTGACGTAGCCCTCATCGAGCGTGATCGCGCCGGTGGTGGCCCGTAGTTTGGCGATGTCGAGGGCCCGTTCCCCCTCGGTCCCGATGACGACCGGAATCTCGACCGTTTCACCGTTGAGTTCGAGCCGGGCGACGCCGTCCGCCTTGCTGCCCGGCCACGGGGGGGCGGCGACGGGTTTTGATGTCGGGGCACTCATGGTGCTGCTCCTGGATTTCGCGGCCGAAAACTGCCCGCCAGAGCGGCAGTCTAGCCGTCCCTGCAGGCATCGGCAACGATGCTCCATCATGAACGCACTTCTGATTTTCCTCCTGGTCGCGGTGGCACCCGAGGCGGCCACGTCGGGGCTGCCGCGGGCTGCCGGCTGGACCACGGCCCGTCTGCTCGCTTCGCCGCACGCCACCCAGGCGGCCGCTGCCGACGGGCGAAGCGTGTATTCGATTTCAAGCACGACCGTCGCCCGCTACGACCGCGCGACCGCCCGACTGCTGGCGACCGCGACCACACCCGACACAAAGCATCTCAACAGCGGCTTTGTGCACGAGGGGAAGGTCTGGTGCAGCCATTCCAATTACCCTGCCATGCCCCACGAATCGGATGTCCGGGTCTATGACCCCGTGACTGGCACGCTCGCGGTGCAGCATGTGTTTCATGATCCTCCCGGCAGCCTCGTCTGGTGCGTGGTGCACGATGGCCGCTGGTGGTGCTGCTTCGCTCACTACGGCGACGACAATGCCCGCACCCTGCTCGTCGAGTACGAGGCGGGAGGGTTTGACCGGGAACGACGACGGTTTACCTTTCCCGCCGAGGTCGTCGCCGACTGGGATGGCATGAGCGGATCAGGGGGCATCTGGGACGGCGACACGCTCCTGGTATCGCATCACCACTTCCGCGTGCTCTACCGTCTGCGGCTCCCGGAGGCGGGAGACAAACTACGACTCGTCGAGGCCCTGCACTGCCCGTTCCCCGGCCAGGGGTTTGCTGCCGATCCGGTGACCGGTGGCCTCGTGGGCATCGATCGCGACCGACGCGCCGTCGTCTTCGCGGAGCGGGACGTCACCGCACCGTCGTGGGCCGGCCGGCCGTGACGCTGTTGGCCGGGTCGTCGTCGAAGACCGTCCACACCGGCGTGCGATCCCGCAGCCGCTTGAGGTAGGCCTCCATCTCGGTTTTCTTCCGGTCTTGGACGAGCTTCTCGCGGATGCCGACCTGCGCTTCGATGAACGGCGTGCGGCCGGCGTCGGTCCGTTCCGTGACGCGGATGATGTGGAGGGCGGAGCCGTCGTCGAGGATCGTACTCAATTGTCCCACGGGCAGCGCGAAGATTGCCTCGTCGACCACCTTCGAGACGAGCGATCCCTTCGTGGTCCAGTCATACGTGCCACCGCTGGAGGCTGTCGGGCCCTCCGACTTTTCGCGGGCCACGTCGCCGAACGGTCGGCCGCCAAACACCTCGTTGCCCATCGCGGCAAGCTTGTTCCATGCCTGATCGCGAGACTGCGTGGGGGTGATCTTCACCGTGAGCTGCTCGAAGCGAGACTTCGCGGGAAAGTCGTACTCGGCCAGATGATTCTCGTACCAGGCGATCATGTCGGCGTGGGGTATCTCGTCGTCGGTTTCCACCTGGGTGGAGAGCCACTGCTGGGCGAGGGCCCGTTCAAAGAACATCTTCCGCATCCGCTCCAGCGACTGGCCGCGCGACTTGAGCATCTGCTCGTATTCACGCGTGCCACTGATGCCCGCCTCCTGCATCATCTTTGGCAGTTGTGTTTCATCGAAGGCTTCACTGACCTTGGCCTCGATCTCGGGAAGGCGTTCCTCCGGGATCGTGCGACAGGCATCGATGAAGACCAGCAGCGTCTCGACATGGGGCCCGAGCACCTGCTTGTAGATCATGAGCTTCAGCTCACGGACCTGCTCCGGCTTGAGACCGGGCGACACCTTGGCCAGCCACTCGGCTGCGGCGGGGGTCATGAGATCCCCCTCGAGCACGACCTCGGGGCCGACCCGGGCCACCACCATCGCCGTTTCCAGCGACTGCATGTTGAGCCGGGCGAGGTCCGGGGATGTCGCGGTAGCCGACGGCGGTAGCTGCGGCGGCACGAACGATTCGGTGTATTGCGTCTGCACCACGCTGCCGGCCACCGCCTCGGGCGTGATCGCTTCGAGGGGTTCGAGGGGTGCGCCGGGGTTTTCCCGGATGCTCGAAAGGATGTGCTTGCCGATGGCGTCCGGGTTGCCTCCCGTCTTCTTGCCGCCAGGCCAGGAGTCGGGCCGCGAGACGGCCTTGGGCTGCTCGGGCACGATCTGCGACGGCCGCATGATGGGCTCGAGTTCCGGCGGTGCGGTGGGCCGCGGCTCGGCGGCCCAGACACGATCACCGATCAAACCCGCACACGACAGAAACAGGCCGCCGACGACCGCGTAACGGCGAGGCACCCCGAGAGGGCGGAAGTGGGTCATGAGGTGGGCATCCGAAAAGTGCCGCCGCCTGCGGAAGAATCGTTTTTGGGCTGGGACTGTAGGGGCCGGCAGACCCGGTCGCAAGAGCGTCCCGAAGCGGCCAGCAGACCGCTGATTTGAGCCTAGCGGGGCCCTTGCCCCATGGCATGGGCCGCATCGCGGTCCCAGCCGGCAGGCGTCCCCTGGAACCAGTTTCGATCCTTCTGGGACTCGGGAAGCAGCAGGCCCGTTTCGCGATCATGCTCGTCGGTCGAGAGGCCGGATGGAACGCTGTCACGGGTTTGCTCAGTCCACGCCGCGAGCAGGCTTCGCATCCGATCGCGGTCGACGGCATGGGTCGGGTCGGTGATCAGATTCGTGACCTGATCGGGATCGTCGGGCGTGTAATACAGCTCCTCTTCCGGTCGCGGTGCGAGGAAGACGTCGGCCTGCGTTGGCGAGAGGCTTCCGGCGTCACGGGCGGCGAGGAGCGACCTGTGTGCTGGCGACCGCACCGAGTCGGCGGGGCCCTGCCAGGGGAGCAGCGGGCGGCGGTTGCGGATGTAGAGCCAGCCGTCGCTGGTTCGAGCCGACCGCCCATGGGCCTCGTAATCGTGCCAGTTGTGCTCGGAAAAGGCGACCTGCCGAACCTCCGCCCCTGGATCGGCAAGAAGGGGCAGAAAGCTCACTCCCTGCATGGTGTCGGCCGCCTCGATGCCGGCGGCGGCCAGGATCGTGGGGGCGATATCGATCGCGCTGACAAGACCCTTGGTCGGGATGCCCGGCTGGCCCACCCCGCGGGGCCAGTGCACCACGAACGGTGTCTTCATGCCTGAATCGTGCAGTCGGGTCTTGGCCCGAGGAAACGGACGTCCGTTGTCAGCCATCACGATGAGGAGCGTGTCGTCGAGGATATTTTGCCGCGTCAATTCGTCCACGACCTGGCCCACGAAGTGGTCGAACCGGGTCACCTCGTTGCGATATGAGGCGAGATCCGCCCGCGTGGCGGGATCATCGATGAGAAACGGCGGTACGTTTCCGTCGGCGTGAGCGTGTCGCGGTCCGTAGAGATCCTCGCGCCAGTCCGCATCCCCATCCCAGTCACGATGGGCATCGAGCGCCGCAAACCAGAAAAAGAACGGTTTGTCGCGCGGCCGCTCGCGAACCGTCTGCACCCACTCGGCATGACCGCCGCGGTTGCCCGCCGTCAATCCTTTTTTCACGACATCGAAGGCGGCGGGAGCCGTGGACTCCCCCGGCTGTGGCCGGTCGACCGTCATGTGATTCTTCCCGACAAGCGCCGTGAAGTACCCCGCCTCCCGCATGAGCCGCGGAAACCACGGGAGGTGTGCGGCAATCGGCTGATGCAGTTCGCTCGCCCGGCCGCAATTGTGTGGATAGCGGCCGGTGATGATGCTTGACCGGCTCGGTGAACAACTGCTGGCGGTCAGGATCGCATTGTCGAACCGTCGGCCGGTGGCGGCGAGCTGATCGATTCGCGGGGTCCTTGCCGCCGTGTTCCGCTCGCCGGTCGCATAGCAGCCGACGTCGTCCCAGCTCACGTCATCGGCAATGAAAAGGATGACATTGGGAGGTGCCATGGGGGCGGTGGCAGCCGAAACAGTGTCGACAGGTATTTCCTGCGGATGAGCAGGGGCCGCAATGACTATGCACACGAGCCCACAGAGCACGATGCTCCGAATCATGGATGCCCTTTCCTGGTGAGTGAGGTCGGCAACGACACCGACCGGCCTGAATAGGATAAAATGGTGATTCGTTCATCTCCACACGGAGGGACCTACGCACGTGACTGCCATCTCTCGTCGGCACCTCCTCGGCGGTCTCGCCGCAGCTGCAGCCTTCCAGCCGAACCAAACCCTGCTGGGCCACGAACTGGGCTTTAAGGTCCCGCTCCGGGCCATCACCAGGGGGCCGCGTTTTCATTGGCGGGGCTACTACGACAAGCTTCTCTTCGATGTGACCAACCGCTTCGTGCTCGCCAATGAAGTCGACTTCGAGGGCCGCTCACCGACGGCCGACGATGCGATCCGGGTCGGTATGATCGATACGGGCGACGGTGATCGCTGGATCGAACTTGGCACCAGCCACGCGTGGAACTGGCAGCAGGGATGCATGCTTCAATGGGTGCCAGGTACGGACCACCTCGTCGCCTGGAATGATCGCGAAGACGGGCATTTTGTCACACGCCTGCACGACGTGCAGCGGAGCGTGACGACCACCCTGCCGCATCCCTTCTATTGCCTCGCTCCGGCGGGTGGCGTGGCATTCACCCCCGATTTTCGTCGGCTCAACGACACGAGACCCGGCTACGGCTACGCGGGCATTCCGGATCCAAACCGCGATCGACTCGCCCCGGAGGATGCCGGTGTCTGGCGGCTCGATTTCCAGACAGGCCGCCAACAGCTGATCTTCTCGTTTGCCGATGCCACAAAAATTCCCTTCAGGGGACGGCCGGAGGCGGCGTTTGGTCCGGACTCCAAACACTGGTTCAACCATCTGTTGTGCAATCCGGACGGCACGCGGTTGTTCGTGCTGCACCGCTGGCAGACTCCGGGTGACAAGTCGTTTCGCACGCGGGCGCTGACGATGAATTTTGACGGAAGCGACGTGTTCGTCATCGACCCGTGGGGCGGGACATCCCATTTCGTGTGGCGTGATCCTCGGCACGTATTCGCCTGGGCTTGGCATCCGTCGCACGAGAATCGCTTCTATCTCTACGAAGATCGCACCGAGCGGGCGACCGCCGTGGGCCCTGACGTGATGACACAAAACGGCCACAACACGTATGTGCCGGGCACAGGAAATGAGTGGGTGCTCAACGACACGTATCCGGATGCCGCGACCTTGCAGCACCCGTATCTGTTCCATGTGCCGACCAATCGACGGGTCCCGCTCGGCGAATTCCCATCACCTTTGGCCTATCGGGGGGAGTGGCGGTGCGACACGCATCCATGCGCCAGCCGTGACGGCAGGAAAGTGGCCTTCGATTCACCCCATCGTGGCGGTCGGCAGGTGTATCTGGCCGACATTTCCGACATCGTCTTTGCCTGAATGGCCTTCCAAAACGCCGGCTCATCGATGACGTGATGCTGCGGCGTCAGAAATGGTGCTGTCGCGAAAAAAAGCCGTCAGGCCGGCGATGAGTTTGTCGGGGGCAGCGAGCACTTTTTCGGGAAGCGGCAGCACGGCCGTTTTCTGGTCGACCACCCGGACCGTCGTGCCCCGCTTGGCGGCCGCCGCCTGCAGCCGCTCGACCGCCTTGCGATCGTGATGGCCGATCACGAGCATGCCAGGATGCCGGCTGATCGAGTCGATGCCGTGCCGCGCCGCCGCCACACGGATCCGGGCGAAGTCGATCAACCGCCGCGCCTCCTCGGGCAGCGGGCCGAACCGGTCGGCAAGTTCGGCGGCGATGTCGTCGAGTTGCACCGTCTCGGTGGCCCGCGAGAGCCGGCGGTAGACGTCGATCTTGCCGCGGAGGTCGGGGATGTAGTCGCGTGGTAGCCAGGCGGTGCCGGGCAGATCGAGGTTGACTGTCGGCGGTTCGGCTGGTGGCAGCGACTTGAGGCCGCGCACCGCCTGCTCGAGCAGCTTGCAGTAGAGCTCGTAGCCCACCGTGGCGATGTGGCCGCTCTGCTGCGTGCCCAGCAGGTTGCCGGCCCCGCGAATCTCGAGATCCCGCATCGCCAGCGAGAAGCCGGCCCCCATGCTCGAAAATTCCTGGATCGCGCGGAGCCGCTTGGCGGCCGTGCTCGTAAGCACGGCGTTTTCGTCGACCAGCATGTAGCAGTAGGCGCGGTGATGCGAGCGGCCCACGCGACCCCGCAGCTGATGCAGGTCGGCCAGACCGTAGGTGTCGGCTTCATCGATGAAGATCGTGTTGGCCCGTGGGATGTCGAGGCCGCTCTCGATGATCGTCGTCGCGAGCAGGATGTCGATGCGGCCCGCCACGAAGCCGAGCATGACATCCTCGAGCTCAGTCTGCGAGAGCCGGCCATGAACGATCCCGATCGTCGCCTCAGGGGCGATCTGCTGAAGCCGGTGGGCCACCTTCTGGATGTCGAGGATTCGATTGTGCACGAAAAACACCTGCCCGCCGCGGGCCAGCTCGCGATCGATGGCCGTGCGGATGAGCCGGTCGTCCCACCGCATCACGCGGGTCTCCACGGCGATGCGATTGGCGGGGGGAGTCGTGAGATTGGAGATGTCGCGGATGCCGAGCATCGCCATGTGGAGCGTGCGGGGGATCGGCGTGGCCGTCATCGTGAGCACGTCGACACTCGCCCGCAGCGCCTTGAGTCGCTCCTTCACGTCGACGCCGAACCGCTGTTCCTCGTCGACGACGAGGAGGCCGAGGTTGGCGAAATGAATGTCGCCTTGGGCGAGCCGGTGGGTGCCGATCACGATGTCAACCTTGCCGGCCGCGAGGCCCTCGAGCGTGTCCCGCTCCTCGGCGGCGGTCGTCAGGCGGGAAAGCGCCCGGATCGTGAAGGGAAACTCTGAGTAGCGTGCCGCGAAGCTGCGGCGATGCTGCTCGGCGAGGACTGTCGTGGGCACGAGCACGGCCACCTGGGCTCCTGCCTCGGCCACCTTGAAGGCGGCCCGCATGGCAAGCTCCGTCTTGCCAAAGCCGACGTCGCCGCAGAGCAGCCGATCCATCGGCCGCGGACGCTCCAGATCGTCGCGAATCGCCTCGATGGCGGTGAGCTGATCGGGCGTTTCATCGAAGGGAAACGACTCCTCGAACTGCCGCTGCCAGGGCGTGTCGGCGGGAAACGCGGTGCCTGGCCGACTCGCCCGCCGTGCCTGCAGGGCGAGCATGTCGGCGGCCATGTCGGCCAGCGCGTCTTTGACGGCCTGCTTCTGCTTTTCCCAGAGCGTGCCGCCGACCTTGGCGAGCTTGGGGGAGAGCTTGCCGCCGCCGACATACTTCTGCACGAGGTCGATCGCCGAGGCCGGCACGTAGATCTTCGTGCTCTCGGCAAATTCGATTTCGAGAAACTCCTCGGTGCGGCCCTGCTTCTCGAGGAGCTTGAGGCCCCGGTAGCGGCCGATGCCGTGGGCGACGTGGACGACGTAGTCCCCCTCGTGGAGATCGAGGAACGTGTCGATCGCGCGGGAGAGTCGCTGCCGCGGTGCCCGCGCTGCGGCCGCCTCCTCGCGACAGAAGAGTTCGGCACTCCCGACCATCACGATCTTCTCCGGCACGAGCCGGAAGCCGCCGGAGAGGTGCCCCTTGGCAAAGTGGAGCCGGCCGGAGCGATCAGGGGCGGTACCGGCCAAGAGTTCCGCCAGCCGCTGCTCTTCGGCTTCGCTGGGCGCGATCACCCACACCTCCTGGTCGCGGCCGACCGTCTCCAGTTCCTCGCGGACGCGATCGAGGACGCCCGTGAACCTCTCCACACTTTCAACGGACAGCGTGGCGGTGGCCTCGAGACTCGACGGCGCGACGGCAGCGAGCGTCACGGAGGGATATTTGTAGATCCGCGCAAACACATCTTCCGGTTCGCCCATGCCAGCGACGTCGGCGAACCGCTGCTTCGTCCGGCGGGCCTCCTCGGCCAGTTCTGCCGGCTCGACGAGCGCCCACCACGTGCCGGCGGGCACGACGTCGGCCAGATGGGTGCGCCGGGCCGGCGCGGTTCCGTCGGCGGACCGATGCACCAGCGCCGTAAGATCGATTGACGAGAGTGTGTCGACGCTCCGTTGCGTGACCGTGTCGAATGTCCGCAGTGACTCGATCTCGTCACCAAAGAGCTCGATGCGGACGGGTCGATCCCAATCGGCGGCAAAGAGATCGACGATGCCACCGCGCCGGGCAAACGTGCCGGGGGAGTCAATCGCATCGACCTGCTCCCAGCCACGGGCAATGAGCCAGTCACTCAGCTCAACAGGATCGAGGCTTCCACCGACCTCGAGCCGCCGTGTGCTCTCCTCGACGTCGCGTGGATCGTCGAGCAGCGTGAGCAGGGCCTGGATCGTGGTGACGATGACGCGGGGATGCTGGTCCGGCGGGCCGGTCAGCCGCTTCACGAGTGCCAGCCGCTCAGGCTCCGCGGGATCGGCGAGGGTGGCATCGTCGGGCTCGCCGAGTGTCTCGAGTGCCGGCAGCACGGCGACACCGTCTTCCGTGAAGATCGCGAGGTCGTCGGCGAAGGCATCCGCATCGGCCGGGTGCGGGAGCACGACGACGATGAGCCCACGGCCACCGTGGCCAGCCTGCTCACGGGCTTGAGCGTGCGCGAGCGCCGCGATTGAGAGCGCAGAACTCGATCCCCAGGTTCCGCCGATCGCCCCACCATGCCCTTGGGTGAGGCTGGCGACGACATCGGCGAACCCTTTGTGCGATTCCAGCGTCTGGGCCAGCCCGAGCAACCGCCCGTCTGCACCCTGTTTCCTTGATGCGAGCACCGGCCGGATTGTACACGCACGGAATCTTTCCCCGGTCGGCCCTCGGGGGGGCCGCGAGTCAACTCGCCCAACCCGGCTCGGGGTTGCCCGTGCCACATCGCCGGACGCTCACTTCGGCCCTCCAGGCCTACGTTCGCTCGATGCCAGCTGCGCTTTCGGCATCCATGCCTGCGCTTGCTGCCAACGCCGGCTCCGTGGCACGGGCAACCCCGAGCCTTCGTCGAATGAACAAAAATTTGGTGAGGCTTCGGGCTACCGGTACCCCGGGAGCGGGCATATGCAGACAAGCGCAGCAAGGATTGCGGAGCGCCGTCTGCATCCGAGAGAGCGGAGGGCACGATGCCCTCCGCGAACGTCCGGCGACGGGGTACGGGGAGTCCAAAGCCGGGTTGGGCGGGACGATTCAGATGGCAAACCCGGCCCAGCGGCGGAAAACGCGTGTTGTGCCCCCCTGATGCGTTGCGGCGTTTATCGTGTATTTTTAAGGAAGCCGTTTTTGTGTCCCGCTGCCCCGAGGAGCCCTCCCATGGCCACCGCCTCCCGCCCCAAAGCCACCGAAGCCTTCGCCAGCGGCGCCGACGTCGTCGTCGAGTCGCTGGTGCGGCAGGGGGTTGAGGTGATCTTCGCCTACCCCGGCGGCGCGAGTATGCCTCTGCACCAGTCGCTCACCAAGTATCAGCACAAGATCCGTACGATCCTCCCGCGTCATGAGCAGGGGGGCGGCTTCGCGGCTCAGGGCTACGCCCGCACCACGGGCAAGCCTGGCGTGTGCATGGCCACCAGCGGGCCGGGCGCGCTCAACCTCGTGACCGCGATCGCCGACGCCAAGATGGACAGCGTGCCGCTCATCGCGCTCACCGGCCAGGTGGGCACGAGTGTCATCGGCACCGACGCTTTCCAGGAGACTCCGATCGTCGAGGTCTGCCGCGGGATCACGAAGCACCACTACCTCGTGACTGATGCCAATGACATTCCCCGCGTGATCCGCGAGGCATTTTTCATCGCGACGACCGGCCGGCCAGGACCGGTGCTCATCGACCTGCCCAAGAACATCCAGCTGACCAACATCGTGCCCGACTACGAGGCGGCGATGAACCTGCCGGGCTACCATCCCGAGGTGCGGCAGGCTCACCCCGAGCAGATCGCGCAGGTGGCGGCGGCGATCAAGAGGTCGAAGCGACCGGTGATCTACGCTGGCGGCGGCGTGATCACGGGCGACGCGTCGGATGAGCTGCGGGAACTGGTGCGGAAGACCGGGATCCCCGTCACGATGACGCTCATGGGGCTCGGAGCATTTCCGGGAGACGACCCGCTGTCGCTCGACATGCTCGGCATGCATGGCAGCGTCTATGCCAACTATGCCGTCGATGCGGCTGACCTGCTGATCGCGATCGGCGTGCGGTTCGACGATCGCGTGACCGGCAAGGTGAGCGAGTTTGCCCAGCACGGGTTCATCGTGCACATCGACGTCGACCCTTCCGAGCTCAATAAGAACAAGCTCGTGCATGTGCCGATCGTCGCCGACGTGGAAGACGCCCTACATCAGCTCAACAAGATCGTCGAGAAACCGACGACCTCGCTGCAGCCCTGGTATGACCAGATCAACGAATGGAAAACGGAAGATCCGTTCTCCTACGACAAGAACTACCCGGGCATCGTCGCCCAGCGGGCGATCTCCGAGCTTTCCCGGCTCACGGCTGACCGCGACACGATCATCACGGTGGGCGTGGGGCAGCATCAGATGTGGGCGGCGCAGTTCTATACGTTCCGTCGCCCGCGGACCTGGCTTTCGTCCAGCGGCCTCGGCACGATGGGCTTCGGCCTGCCCGCGGCGATGGGGGCGAAGGTGGCCCATCCAGAGTCGCTCGTGGTCGACATCGATGGTGACGGCAGCATCCTGATGAACATCCAGGAGTTTGCTACCTGCAAGACGGAGAACATCCCGGTGAAGGTGCTGCTGCTCAACAACCAGCACCTCGGCATGGTGGTGCAGTGGGAGGACCGCTTCTTCAAGGGAAACCGGGCCCACACCTACCTCGGGCCGATCGATAACCCCGAGGCCTGCGGGCAGGGCGACGGCATCTCGCCGGAGTGTCGCTATCCCGACTTCGTGGCGATCGCGCAGGGCTTCGGCTGGCAGGCCGAGACGGTATCGGAAAAGGCCGATCTCGAGGGGGCGCTCCAGCGGCTCATCGATTCTCCCGGGCCGGCGCTGCTCGACGTGCAGGTGCCGTACCAGGAGCACGTGCTGCCGATGATCCCGAGCGGAATGACGGTGCGGGATCTGATCAAGAAATAGCGCGGCGGGGCCATCCATGGCCCCCGCCGCCTGGTCGGCCGGAGGGAAAGCCAAGGTTTCCCTCGGCCGACGGCTCGGCCTCCCGCCGAGCCATTCTCCCGCCGCCAGCTAGCCCCCCGCGCGAGCCCGGGGGTGGCGTTGGGGGTGGATCAGCCCGCCGGCTTGCGCCTGGCGGCTGAGTGGGGCGTGCATCAGCAATCCAGCGCTGTTTCGTCCCACCTAGCCCCGGGCGCGAGCCCGGGGGCTGCGGTGGCGTTGGGGGTGAATCAGCCCGCCGGCTCCGTTACGCGGCCGACCGCGCTTTGTAGAGATACGGGTTCATCGACGGGTCGTTGTACATCTTCATCTGGCGGAAGACCCGCAGCGGTCGTCGCCCGGCAAAGATCTCTTCGAAGAGCCGCGTGAGCGCCTCGGTGAGATGGGCCCGCTGGACGTCGAGCACCGCCATCCGGGTCGCGGCCTTCTCGCGATGCTCGGGCGCGGCGTCGGCCCGCTCGATCTGCTCCTGCATGTGGTAGCGACGGAGTTCCAGAATCGAGAGTCGGTCGATCGCCGCACCGGGCGTCTCCGTTGCGGCCGGCGCATCGGCCGCCGCCACCACGCCGCGGCGGCCAAGTTCTTCGATCAGCCAGTCGTCGACCTTCTCGATGGCGTCGTTGCGGGCTTGGTTGTAACGATCGATCGCCCGCTTCACCTGGGCGATCTTCGCATCGGTCACGTCAGGGGAACGGGCGATGTCTTCCTCGTGCCACAGGAGAAAGTTGAAACGGTGGAGGTCGCAGATCTTGCCGGTGAGGCCATCCTCCTCATGGGCCGGCTCGGCCGTATGCCAGTGGGCGACGAGCCGCTCGAGCATGCGATCGATGTCGGTCACGGTCATCGGGATGGAGGTGGGCATCGTCATGGCGAAACTCCTCGCGGGTGATGAAAATGTGGAAAACGGTTGGCGAGATCAGGCAGCCCGGAGCACGAGACACAGATTCGAGCCACCAAAGCCAAATGAATTGCTGGCCGCCACGCGGACGGGGGCCGGGCGGGCCTCGTGTGGCACATGGTCGAGCGGGCAGGCCTCGTCGGGATGGTCGAGATTGACTGTGGGGGGGATTGCCTGACGATCGATCGCAGCCAGGCAGGCGACCGCCTCGAAGGCAGCTGCGCCGCTGACGAGATGCCCCGACATGCTCTTGGTTGAGCTCACCGGCACGCGGTCGGCCGCGGCGCCAAGCGCCATTCGGATCGCCCCGGCCTCGGCCGCATCGCCGACGGGGGTGCCGGCGGCATGGGCATTAACGTAGTCGAGTTCGTCGGGAGCCACGCCTGCATCGGAGAGCGCCATCGTGATCGTGCGGGCGGCCTGCACGGGATCGGTGCAGGGAGCCACCATGTGTGAGGCATCGCTCGACATGCCGACGCCGGCCAGCTCACCGTAGGTGCGGGCACCGCGGCGATCGGCATCGCTCTTCCGTTCGAGTGTGAAAAACGCCCCGCCTTCGCCCATCACGAAGCCGTCGCGATCACGGTCGAATGGACGTGACGCCTTTACTGGATCGTCGCTGCGGCGGGAGAGGGCGCGGAGGTTGTAGAAGGCGGCCAACGAGGTCGGGCTGAACGTGTCGCAGCCACCGACGATGCAGGCATCGACCCAGCCGGCTGTGAGCCAGGTGCGGCCAAGGGCCATCGCATAGCCGCTCGACGCGCAGGCGGCGGCGGTCGTGACCGCAGGACCGGCGAGGCCAAACAGGGAAGCCAACCGTTGCACGAGCGTCGGGCCGCAGGCCGGTGTGAAGACCTGGCCACCACCGCCGAGAAAATTGGCTTCCCATGCCTTGAGATGCTCGGCGCCGAGGCCGAGGACGAGGCCGATCCGGAGCGCTGAGCGGCTGCCAGCCAAGCCGGCATCGACGAGGGCGGTAGCGATCGGGCTCACGCAGAGCTGATCGAGCCTCGGCAACACGGCGAAGGCAGCAGCATCGAGCGGGCAGGCCACGGCGGCCGGCGGCGGGATGTCGCTGACCGCGCCGGCGAACTGTACCGGCTCGCGGGCAAACGGGCCGGGATCGATTGACCGCACGCCCGATCGCCCGGCCAGAAGCCCATCGGCGATTTCCCTGAACGAATGACCCAGCGGCGACACCGCTCCGACGCCGGTGATCATGACAGGCTCGCGGTCGGCCCCACGCTGGTGACTCGTGTGATCCATCAGGCGGCCTCCTGTCGGTGGGCCGCATCCGTCAGGGCGAGCCGCACGGTGCCGCCCCACGGAAAGTGGTGCGACCAGCGGGGTGGTGCACCGCTGGAAGCGTGTGCCGAGACCGCGTCGGCAAGGCTGCGGACAGCCGCCGCTCCGGTCAGTGGCGGGTTTGAGCAGTCACCGTGCGGATCAAACTGCAGCGTGAGCAGTGGTGAGCCGAACTGAGATGCCGTGGCCGCTCGCGCGACTGCCAGCGCGATGCCGCGGCAGACGGGATCGGTGGTCGGCCTGCCTTCCGCGTCGAGCGCTGGCTCGTCATCCCAGCCGGTCACCACGAGCCACATCGTGTCGCACGCGGCAGGGCCTGAACCGTGCAGCCACGAAAACGCGGTGAGCAATCCTTCGGAGACCGCATCGGGGCCGCCGCTCACGCCAATATTGGGCCCGTGCATGCCGAGGCCCACACTCACCGCGCCGGCGAGCGAGTGGAGCGAACCCTGCGGCACGATCTGTGTGGAGACGGTGACGCCGCCGCCGGTGGCAGCCTGCACGAGTGTCTGGGCAGCCGCGATCCGACCAGCCTGGCAGGAGGCCGCGATCACGCCGTGGCCTTCGACCGCAGGTGGCGCGGGAGCCGCGGCGATGGCCGCGAGCACGGCATGCATACCGACGACGGTCTGCTCGTCGGCATGTCGGAGAAACCGCCGAGGCAAGGCCGGCGCGGAGTCTGGCCAGCCGCCGTCGCGCAGTGCGGGAATCGCCGTGAGCGAAGCTGCGATCGTCGCCCGGGCGGTGACGTTGACCAGGCACAGGCCGCCCGAGCGGCCGGCGATGGGCGGGAGGCTGGGCATCGGGCTGGTCACGCCGCCTTCTTGGCTGCCTTGGCGGCGAGTTTGGCCTCCAGCGTGTCGAGCAGTTTGCCGACGGTCGTCACCTTCTCGAGCAGCTCGGTCTCGATCTGGACGCCGAAGTGGCTCTCGATGTGGAGGACGAGGCCTGCCATGTCGAGTGAGTCGAGGTTGAGGCCGTCGCGGAGCGACGTCGAGTCGTCGAGGGCCGGATAGCTCTCGCCCGTCTCTTTTTCCAGCAGTTCGAGCACGATCGCCGAAAGTTCCTTGCGGTCCATGAACGCCACTCCTGTCTCCAAACTGGTACCGGTTTGTCGCGGGAGTATGATTCGGCTCCGCGACGTGAAGGGCGAGACGGTAGCGAATGCAGGCGACTGAGCGAAGGGCAAAAGAGACAGTGTTTCCCCCGGGTTTTCGCCGAGGTGGGCTCGCGTTTCTCTCGGTGGCTTACGCCATCGTGCTCGTCTTGGCCACCCACTATCCCAGGCCAGAGCTGCTCCTGGGCCGCTATGGCCACGCCGACAAACTTCTCCACTTCGTGGCGTATTTTCTGCTCGCCGTGTTTGTGGCCGCAGCCGTATGGGCAGCAGGTCGCTGGTCGTGGCGTGCGGCGGTGACCGTGGCGATCGCGCTGGCGGCCTTCGGCGCCGGCGACGAGATCACGCAGCCGCTCTTCGGCCGCACCGCCGACGTGCTTGACTGGGCTGCCGACTGCGCCGGCATCGCCGTCGGCATCCTGCTCGTAGCTACTGCCAGTTGGGCGTGGGAGCGCGGAAGTCGCCGAGGTTGACCGAGCGGAACCACTCGATCGTCTTTTCGAGGCCCGCCCTGAGCGGGACCGTCGGCTCCCAACCGAGATGCTGTTTGGCAAGCGCGATGTCGGGCCGCCGTCGCTCCGGATCGTCGACCGGCAGCGGCTTCTCCACAAGCTGCGATGTCGAGCCGGTGAGTTCGAGCGTGAGGTCGGCGAGCTGACGGATCGTGAACTCGCCCGGGTTGCCGAGGTTGACTGGTCCGACGAAATCATCAGGGCCGTTCATCATGCGGATGATGCCCTCCACGAGATCGTCGCGGTAACAGAAGCTTCGCGTCTGGTTCCCGGAGCCGAAGATCGTGATCGGCTCGCCGGCGAGCGCCTGGCGGATGAAGTTGGAGACGACACGGCCGTCGAAAGGATGCATCCGCGGGCCGTAGGTATTGAAGATCCTGACGATGCGAATGTTGACGCCGTTGTGGCGGTGATAGTCCATGAAGAGCGTCTCGGCCGCCCGCTTGCCTTCGTCGTAGCAGGCGCGGGGGCCGATCGGATTGACGGCACCGCGGTAGCTTTCCGGCTGTGGATGCACCTCAGGGTCTCCATAGACCTCGCTCGTCGAGGCCTGCAGCACCTTCGCCCGGCAGCGGCGGGCCATGCCGAGCACGTTGATCGCCCCCATGACAGACGTCTTCATCGTCTTGATGGGGTTGAACTGGTAGTGGCCGGGGGCGGCCGGGCAGGCGAGGTTGTAGATCTCGTCGACCTCCAGCCAGAGCGGGTGGATCACGTCGTGGCGGATCAGCTCAAAGTTGCCGCAGCCGAGCAGGTGGGCGACGTTGGTCTTTTGGCTCGTGAAGAAGTTGTCGACGCAGATGACATCGTGGCCCATGCCGACGAGGCGGTCGCAGAGGTGGCTCCCAAGAAAACCGGCGCCGCCGGTGACGAGAATGCGTTTGATCGACCCCATGGAAAACTCCTGGAATTGCGACGAAGAGCCGAAATGGTACCGTATCGGCGAGGTTCATTCACTTTCTTCGCAGGGGATCATTCATGTCGGAACGCCTTCATCGCCGTGATGTCCTTCAGGCCGCCGGTGCCGTGGTCGCCGGGTCAGCCGCCACCGCGGCCGTGGCCAACGCCGCCGACGGGCCCGCCGCCACAAAGGGCAACATCAACCACTCGATCGTCTTCTGGTGTTTCAATGTCATGGGCGACACGTGGGATCTCGAGAAGACCTGCCAGGTGGCGAAGCAGCTCGGTGTGAGGTCGATCGAACTGATCGGCCCCGAGGACTGGCCAACGCTGGCGAAGCATGGGCTCACCTGCGCGATCGCCCCCAACGGCATGCCGGGTGCGCCGTTCATGAAAGGGTACAACAACCCGGCCTACCAGCCGGAAGTGATCGAGCGGACGAAGGCCATGATCGATGCCTGTGCCGCCAACAAGATTCCTGCGGTGATCGGGTTCACAGGCTACAAGTGGCGGAATGCCGAGGATCCGAAGAGCGGTGAAATTTCACTCGAGGAGGGAGCTGATAATTGCGTGAAGGCACTCAAGCAGGTGGCCGGCCACGCGGAGAAGAAGGGCGTAACCATCTGTGTCGAGCATCTCAACACCCGCGACGACACGCACCCGATGAAGGGCCATCCCGGCTATCAGGGCGACGACATCGACTATGTGGCCGAGATCGTCCGCCGCGTCGGGTCAGACCGCGTGAAGCTGCTGTTTGACCTCTATCACGTGCAGGTGATGAACGGTGACCTCATCCGCCGGCTTGGCGAATGCAGGGATGTGATCGGCCACATTCATACCGCCGGCAATCCGGGCCGTGGCGAGCTCGACGGCACGCAGGAGATCGCCTTCCCGGCAACGATGCGGAAGCTCATCGAGATCGGCTACACCGGGTGGGTGGGCCACGAGTTCATCCCCACCCGCGACCCGCTGGCCGGCCTGCGGGAGGCCGTGGTGCTATGTGACGTGTGATATTGAAGCACTCACCAGCACGAGCCGCACGTCGGCGACGTTCGTGCCGGTGGGGCCTGTGTGGATCAGGCCACCGGAGGCGGCCAGCAGCGGATAGGCGTCGCAGCGGGTGAGAGCTTCAGCCACGTCGAGTCCTCGGGCATCGATCGCCGCCACGATCGCGGCATCGGCAACGGCTCCGGCGGCGTCTGTGGGGCCGTCTTCGCCGTCGGTGCCTACGCTCGCGATAACAAGGCCATCGGGCCAGGTGCCCGCTGTCTGCCGCACGTGGTCGATCGCTGCCAGTACGGTCTGCTGGTTGCGGCCTCCCTGCCCGTGATCGTGTGGTACCCGCACCGTCGCCTCGCCGCCGGAAACGATCGCCCGTGGTCGCCCGTCGCGACGTGTCGCCACCAGCGCGGCGAGTGCGGCATCGGCGAGAGAGGCGGCCACGGCTTCAGCGGTCGCCTCGGCCAGGATCGTCGCTGGCACGATCTCATAGCCCAGCCGTCGGGCCTCCGCCTCCGCGGCGGATATAGCCGTCGCGTTGTCGCCCACGATCAGGTGCTCCACGCGGCAGCCGTGGGGCGTTGTCCAGCTTCCGTTGGTCGCTGTCTCCGCCGGCATGCACGGCCCCGAGGCAATCACCTCGAGATCATTGCCGATCACGTCAGAGAGCACGAGCACGACGAGCCGGCCGGCCCTGCAGGCCCGGGCGAGGCCGCCCCCCTTCACGAGGCTCATACGGCGGCGGGCGGCGTTGAGCTCGGCGATGGTCGCACCCGCTTCGGAAAGCCGGCGGGTGGCGGCAATCTTGTCTTCGAGCGACACGCCAGGCCGCGGTGCGGCCAAGAGCGCCGAGCCGCCGCCGGTGATCACCGCGATCGCCACGTCGCGGGGCGTGAGCGACGACACGAGCCGGACGATCTCTTCCGTCGCCCGGACGACCGCGGGCGTGGGCAGGTTCACGCCTGCGGGCCGAGTCGCGCGCACCTCGACGCATTCGACTCGTCGGCCGCAGCCCTCCGGCACGCTCACGAGGCCACTCACGCGATGCCGTGACAGCGACTCCGTGCCGAGCAATGTCTCAACACCCGCTGCCATGCCCGCCGCCGCCTTGCCTGCGCCGATGACAGCAATGCGGTCGCATCCGTCAATCGCGTTGCGGATGCGGGATTCCACCGTGGACGTGGCCAGCAGCCGTTCCGGCCGCACCGCGTCGATTGCGGCAGTCCAGATGAGGCGAGCGTCGGCAGTCACTCGCCCGCTCCCGGACGGAAATTTTTGGGGTCAAACCGCGAGAGGTCGATGCCGCTGCCGCTTTCTTCTTCGAGGAGTTTCACCCGCATCTCGAGCCGCTCGAGCCGGCGGGCGAGAAGGGCGGGAGAATCCTCGATCGGCTTCGGTCGCTCTGGCCGCGGCACTTGCGGATAGCCGAGTTGTCGCTGCAGCGCTGCGAAGAAGAACAGCGGATCCTTCCCTCGGTTGGCCCGCGCGATGCGGCCCTCTTTCTCGCCGAAGAGGATCGCACGATCAGGTCCCGGGGACTCACGGCCCGCCTGGGCGGCGTCGCGTTTTTCGATCCGCCAGTATTCCGGACTGCGGATGAAGACGAGGTCGGCCAGATCGACAAACCCCATCTGTCGCGACAGCATCGTGATCCACGTCCGCCAGTCGCCGTCGAAGATCGCGTCGTCGGCCAGAGCGACGAGGCCGAGCGCATAGTCGAGGCGGTTGCGCGACAGGCATTCGAAGCGGTAGAAGAAGAGGCCCTGCGGCGTCACTCCTTCGGCGCGGTAGGTAGCCTCCCGCTCGAGGATCGAGAGACCCGTCCGCATGTCGAACCGGCCCCCCTCCTCTTCGGCCTGCGACATCACGAACGTCTGAAAGGTGGTGAAGTAGTGGGGAAGCCGCGACATCGCGGTAGAGAGCGTGCCGACGAGCTTCAGCTCACCAGCCAGGTAGTCGAGCGCCATCGGTAACTTCGAAGTCGCCAGCACCTCTTCGCCGATCGCCCGGAGGGCTTCCTGGGCGGCGATGCCGGCGGAGATCCGCTCGGCCAAATTGCGGAACAGGTAGGCCTGTTCGACGTATTCCTCACGATCGAGCATCTCCGGCCCCGTTTCCTTGGCACAATCGCCTCTCGCGGCAGCCGGCAACGCGGACGCCACGAACCACCATCGTATAATCATCCAGCAGAAGGCCGCAGTTGGCCTACAAAAAGCCTCGATAAACCAGGCAGGGAGCCCCGGGCATGCCCGACCAGTTCAGTAGCCTCGATGCGGCCGTGGAGGCCTTTCAGCGCGGCGAGGTCGTGATTGTGGTCGACGCCGAAGATCGGGAAAACGAGGGCGACTTCGTCTGTGCCGCCGAGACGGTCACGCCGGCGATCGTCAACTTCATGATCACGCATGGGCGTGGCCAGGTCTGCATGCCGATCCTGCCCGACGTGGCCCGGCGGCTCGAGCTGCCGATGATGGTGGAGGCGAATTCCACGCCGCTGGGCACTGCCTTCACCGTGCCGGTGGATCATCGCACGGCACGGACGGGCATCACGGCCGTCGAGCGGGCCGACACGATTCGGGCCATCCTCGACCCTGCGAGCACGCCGGCCGACTTCGTGCGGCCCGGGCATCTCTTCCCGCTCATCGCGAAGGAGGGGGGGGTGTTGCGGCGGGCCGGCCATACGGAGGCGGCAATCGATCTCTCGCGGCTGGCTGGCATGCAGCCGGCCGGCGTGCTCTGTGAGATCCTCGACGAGTCCGGCAACCGGGCCGATCGCGAGGCGCTCTTTCAACTCGCCCGCGATCACAAACTCGAGATCATTTCGATCGAGGAGTTGATTCGGCAGCGGCGGCTCCGGGAGAAGCTCGTGGAGCGGATCGCGGAGGCCGACCTGCCGACGAAGTGGGGCCGATTTCGCATCATCGCCTACGGCGTGAAATATGAGGCCCAGCAGCCGCTGGTGCTCGTGATGGGTGATCCGGCGAAGGCGGCTGCGCCGCTCGTGCGGCTGCATTCCTCCTGCTTCACCGGCGACCTGCTCGACAGCCTACGATGCGACTGTGGCGACCAGCTCCACATGGCGCTCGACATGATCGGTCGCGAGGGAGCGGGTGTGCTCGTCTATCTGCCGCAGGAGGGGCGGGGCATCGGCCTGGTCGAGAAGATCCGGGCCTACGAACTGCAAGACAGGGGACTCGACACGGTGGAGGCCAACCTCGCCCTGGGCTTCAAGGCCGACTCGCGCGACTACGGAGTCGGTATCCAATTGCTCAAGGACCTCGGCCTGCGGAAGGTGCGGCTGCTCACCAACAACCCGAAGAAGACCGACGCCTTTATCTACGGCGGTTTTGATTTGGACGTCGTGGATCAGGTCCCGATCCTGCCGCCGGTCAACGAGCACAACGAGCGGTATCTGGCGACGAAGCGAGAAAAACTAGGCCATCGATTTCCGGAGTGAGTGTCGGTTGGGAACGCGAGCCCGTTGGCCTGCGGTAACGCTGGCTGGTGCGTCATCCCACGGCCCGCGTTTTCCAGGTGCAATCCGTGCGGCTCATCGATCATTCTCCCGAACCCACCCAGCGGAAGTTTGCAAAGAGGATTTTGGTGATGTCCGAGCCAGGCTTGGGCAGGAGCCGCAGAAGACCGGCTGTCGACCAGTCCTTCATCGGTTGGGCGGTGTCGGTGTGGATCAGCCGCGTGGCCGGGACGACCATCTCCTGCCATGTGTCCGACGCCGGGATCTCGATTTCCACGATGACCAGGCCATGGGGATCGCTGGAAAGCTGGATTGTCTGGGGCTCGGTGCAATAGAACGAAAATGCGAGCGAGGCTCCCTGTGGGGCTTTCCATTTTGGATCTTGCAGTTGCTCGGTCATCGTGCCGCGGCCGTTGTTGGTGCAGCGGAAGGCCTTGATGCCGCCCGGGCCCTCGAGCTCCGCGATCTGGCTCCAGGCGGAATACCCACCGCTGCTGATGTCGTCGCTCGACGTGTCGGTCGCCTTGGCGTCGCCCAGCCGCGCGGGAATGGTGGCATTGAATGCGGTCGAGAGCACGACCGTGTTGTCGTAGGTGATATTGGCATAGGCGAAGAGGTAGTCGGTCACCTTCATGACCGGTGTCGACGCCACCCAGGAGTCGCCCTGCCGCACGCTTGCGGCGTCGCGCCACGACCGTGTGAAACTGCAAGGCTCTTTGATTGCGTAGAAGCATTCGACCTTTTTTACTCGCTCCGGCTCGGCGGGCGTGACGACCAGTTGCGGCACACCGGCGGCGTCCAGCCGCAGGGCGGATTGGGGGTGGTCGGGCCAGGCGATTTCCTTCCCGAGCACATATTTCTCGAGCCACAGTTTCGCATCGTGACCGATCTTGTCGGTGTCGTGGTGCCCGCGGGCCTGGATCGCGTAGGCCCAGGGCACTTCCGGCTTGAACAGCTTAAAGCTTTCGAGCCCCCGCTCATGGCCTCCATGGTGGTCGTTGGAGCCGTTGAGCCAGAGCGTGGCTGCCGTGATGAAGGGCACGTGAGCCTGCGGAGCGACGGAGGCGAGATAGATCCCTTCACCCGACGTCTTTGCAGGTTGGGCGGTCCGTCCGTCATACATCCACACCTGCTTCGCGCGGTAATACTCGTTCCAGCCGATGCCGAAGTAGGCGACGATCGCCTTCACGCGGGGATCGGTGCCGAGATTCCACATCAGCGTGCCGCCGTAGGAATACCCCTGGGCGCCGAGCCGGGTGGGATCGACCTCCTTCTGTCGTTCCAGATAGGTGAGCACGCGGCGCTGGATCGTGTACCAGATGAAGTCGGACGTCTGCCGCGGGTCAGTGATCGGCTGGCCGCTGAGGTCGGCTGAGCGGATGGGTCCGCATACGGTGCGATCCATGTTGCCGTGCTGCAAGGGCTCGGGGTACTTCGTATAGTGGCCCCGAGTGCCAGTCTTGCCGCAGTAGTCAAACGCCATCACCGCCCAGCCGTCGGTGACAAAGTCCTTCGCGATCGCCGGCGCTCCCATCCAGCCATGGACGTTGAGCAACCCAGGTGCCTGCTGCGCACCCTCCTTCACAGCGTAGCGACAGTAGACGCGGACGTCTTCGCCCAGGACGGCTACCGAAATGTAAGACGCTCGTTCATAGATCCCGTTTTTCGTCTCTTCGCGGACGATCTCCTCACGGAAGTCGCCTGCCTGCGAGTCGTACGTGGCCCACAATTCCGGAGGCGCCGCGGGAGCGGCCGCCCCGGCGATGGTCCATCCGAGGAGGCTCAAAACGAATGCTGTACGCGGCATGGGAAAACCCCTTCAGAAGCGAGGGCACCGCGGGGCACGCGATCGCCCGAACGAATAATGTGGAGTGTGGCAGCGACACCATGGACCGGGTGCCTCCCCGGCGTGGCCTACCGCGTCATGCTTGACATTCAGCCGGCGAAGAGCAAGAATCTGCCGCTTCAGAAGGGGTCGACCAGGGGTGGTCAGCCGACGGCTGGAGTTGAAACTCCTACTCCGTTTTTCCGATCTTGACAGTTTCTTGTTTCCCTGAAAGTGGCCACCCCCCTGCGGTCTGCCTACAACCTAGTCGAAATCCATGGTGGCCGGACGGCGGCCCTCACTCTCTACAACTCCATCCCGAAAGGTGAACCAATGTTCGAGGTTTCTTTGTTGGGCGCAGCGATGCCCGACCTGTCGATTTTTCAATACAACGCGGTCGACAACATTTTTTCCATGACGGTGGCAACGATGGGGGCGGCAGCCCTCTTTCTTTTTATGTCACGAGCGCACGTCGACCCGGAGTACCGCCCGGCGTTGATGGTGTCGGGGATCGTGGTGTCGATTGCCTGCTACCACTATTTCATGATTCGCCACAGTTGGAACGACGCCTACACGCTGGCCGATGCCGGCGGCAAGTACGTGGGTACGGGAGCAGCGTTTAATGACTTCTATCGATATGCCGACTGGATTCTCACCGTGCCGCTGTTGATGGTGGAACTGGTGTCGGTCCTGCGGCTGCCCTCGGCAAAGGCCATGAGCCTGCTGACTCGGCTCGTGATTGCCGCCGCGGCGATGATCGCCCTCGGCTACCCGGGCGAAGTGATTGCTGACCCCGAGCGGTGGACCGAGCGCGTGGTGTGGGGTGGTCTCTCTTCCATCCCCTTCTTTTACATTCTGTATGTGCTGTGGGTCGAACTGACGAACTCGCTCGACAGTCAGCCTCCTGCGGCTCGCAAGCTCATTGAAATCTGCCGGCTTGTCCTGCTGATCACCTGGGCTGTCTATCCGATTGCCTACGCGATCGGTGGCACGCCCGACGCGTTGACGGCGAAGCAGGGTGGCAATGTCGGCGCCGGTGGCATCGTCGGTCTGCAGATCGGTTATGCCATTGCCGATATGACCGCGAAGGCGGGCTTCGGTGTCTTGATTTACTTCATCGCGAGGGCGAAGAGTCGCAAGACGGCCGGCGACCATGCCGACGCCGGGTTGGCTGCTGTCTGAAGGTTCGCAGCGGCCTGCGGGCGGGAGAAATGAGATGCACGCGGCCTCGGTAATCATGCTCTGTTGGGCAATGATCGGGGCCGCGTGCTTTTTTTCTGGTTCGGTGCCCGCCCTGGTGGCGGTCAGTTTGGCGGTGCTCGTCGCTTTTATTGGTCTGCCGCACGGTGCGGCAGACCATCGCTTTGCGCGATCGCGACTGGAGCCTCTGTTGGGTTCGTCCTGGCTGGCCGGGTTTCTGGTGGGGTACATCGCGATCGCCCTGCTCGTCGTGCTCGGCTGGGTGTGGGCGCCCTCGTTTACCATTGCGGCCTTCTTTCTGGCTTCGGCCTGGCACTTTGGCCAGGAAGAGCCCCGGCTTCCCGTCGGGCCGCAGTTCCTCCGGCCGGCGTTTCGGTTCGCCCGTGGCGGTCTGGTGATTTGGGCTCCCCTTGTCTTTCAGCAGGGGGAGGTCTTCGGTCTCTTGTCGGTCGTGGCCCCGGGGGGGCTTGGTCCTGAATCCCGGGCGATGCTCGGCGTGTTGGCCAACTGGTCCTGGCTCATGCTGGCAACGGCAGCTGCCGCCTGGGGTCTGCAAGCGATGCTGGCCATCGGGGCCGGTCGCTGGCGGCGGCGGGTCCTCCTGCTTGATAACGCCATGGTGGCATCGCTCCTCGTGCTCTTTGCCCTGGCGAGCCCCGTAGTGGCCTTCCTCGTCTACTTCTGCGGCTGGCACTCGGCCCGCGGCCTCAAGCGGCTGCGGCGCGAGCTTCGCGAGAGCTGGCCGCAGCTCGCCCTGAGCCTGGCTCCCCTGACCGTGTCCGCCATCGCTCTCACCGTGGTGGGCGTGTGCTGGGGCCTCCCGGGAACGCACTGGAACGAAACAGTGATCCGCGCGACCTTCGTCGGTCTGAGCGCCGTTGCCGTGCCGCACCTGTTGCTGCACGGTCTGGCTCCATATCTCGACACAAGCGGCCAGCGGCACTCGACCCGGCCGGCACCCTCTGCTGTCGGGAGTGCCGCATGACGCAGCCGGAAAAGGTTGACTACGTGATCGTCGGAGGAGGGCTGCAGGGCTGCCTCCTTGCCCACGCGATCGCTTACCACCAGCCCGGGGCGGCGGTCGCCCTGATCGAGCAGGCGGATGAGTTGTGTGGGAACCACACCTGGTCGTTTCACCAGACCGACGTGCCCGAACAGGCGCGTGGCTGGTTCGATCCGTTGGTGGTTCACCGCTGGCCGGGCTATGCGGTCAGGTTTCCCGGGCTCTCGCGACGGGTCGGGATTCCTTACGCGACGATCACTTCCACGGGCCTTCGCGCCGCCACGATGGCGTTGGCAACGCGGCCGGTGCCCGCCGCCGCCCCGCAGCCGTTGGTCGTGCGTGTCGGGACGTCGTGCGAGATCCTCTCTCCCACCCATGTCCGCTGCGGTGACCACGTCGAGATCGATTGCGAGGTGGTCATCGATTGTCGCGGCCGGGCGGCCTTGGAAGTGGCGCATGGTGGTGCCGGATACCAGACTTTCATCGGTCATGAGTATCGGCTCGGCCGACGCTGGCCTGCCGTGGAACCGACCGTGATGGATGTCCGGGAGGACCAGGCCGGCGGGTTTGAGTTTCTCTACGAACTGCCGTTTGGCCCCGATCACGTGCTGCTGGAGTACACCCGGTTCCACGAGGAGCCCGCCTGCGAGCCGCAGCGGGCGGAGACCCTCATCGCAGCGCGGCTGGCAGAGGCGGGTGTGGATTCGGCGGAACTCATCCGAACGGAGCGCGGTTGCCTTCCGATGCCCTATGCCACTCCCGGCAGAAAGAGCGGCCCGGCGGTTGCCGGAGGCTATGCCGGCGGTTGGTATCACGCCGCCACGGGATACTCGATGCCCCTGGCCATCCGGTTTGCAGAGCTGGTGGCTCAGTCGCGGCCGGACCGCGTTGCCGGCGACCTCGCGGTGGCGGCCGCAGACGATGCTCTGCGGCGCGGATTTTCTCGATTCCTCAATCGCTTGCTGTTTTGCCTCGTGAAACCGCAAGACCGCTGGAAGATTTTTCGTCGGTTCTACAAGGTGTTGCCCGAGGACCGCATCGCACGGTTCTATGGCCATCGCTTCAGTGCGGCCGACGCCGCTCGCATCGTGATCGGTCGGCCGCCATCGGGGCTGGCGCCGCTTCGTTTCGCCAAGTCTTTCTTCTCCCTCTCCCGCCCGGGTTTCGCATGATTACCAATCCCCTCGGTTTTGACGCCCGCACCCACCAGAGTGGGCGGACCCGACACGGGTGGTCGAAGGCACTCCAGCTTTCCCCCGACCTCTATCCTGGCGTGGGTGGCAAACGATTCCGGGCCGCGCTGCTGCAGTGGGCGTTTCACTATGCGGGTGGCAGCGGTACCGCGCCCGCCGCGGTCATCGACGCTGTGGAAATGCTGCATGCCGGGTCGCTCGTGATCGACGACTTCGAGGATGACTCACTGACGCGGAGGGGGCAGCCGGCGTTGCATCAGGTAATTGGTCCGGCCCGTGCAGTGAACGCGGGCAACTGGATGTATTTTCGGGCGCTGGAGCTGGCCGCGGCGGCCTACGAGCATCCGGTGCGGTCGGTCACGCTGCTGGCGAGGTTTATCGAGGTGGGCCGGCAGTGCCATGAAGGCCAGGCCATCGACCTCTCCACCCGGGTCGATGAGGTGACGCCGCGGCAGGCACAGGCCACGGCCGTGGCGATCTCGCGCTGGAAGACAGGCCGCCTCGTTTCGCTGGCCGCCTGGTGCGGGGCCCACGCCGCGGACGGTGATCCACAGGTGCTGCGGGCCGTCGCGGCCTTCGGCTGCCGGGTCGGCATCTGCCTCCAGATGAAAAACGACCTCGATGAACTGACGGCGCTCCTGAAGGGTGGCGATCGCTGCGATGACCTGAAGAATCGGCGGGTGACCTGGCCCTGGGCATGGGCGGCGAGTGAGCTTCCCCATCAGCGGTTCGTCGCCTGGCAGCGCCGGCTGCGACAGTCGTCACAAAACCCGTCTGCCTTCCGGCAACTCGCCAAGGATCTTCTCGAAGTCAGCCAGGACCTTGCCGTGGCCGAGATCGCCACGCGTCTCGACCGGGCCATCGACCGGCTCACCGCCGCCGCGGATGGTGTCGGCGGGATCGACCGACTGTGTGAAGTGCTGCATCCCCTGCGGGTCGCCACGGAGCCGACACCGACGGAGATGACGCCGTGAACTCCGGGACGGCCACCATGCCGGCCCCGCGCCATCCGACCTCGACGCGGGGGCGGAGGGCTGCCGTCATCGGTAGCGGGTTCGGCGGACTCGCGTCGGCCATCCGTCTCCAGTCGATGGGTTTCGAGACCGTTCTCTACGAGGCGAACGAGCAGCCGGGGGGGCGGGCGTCGGTCTACGAAGACGGTGGGTATATCTTCGATGCCGGGCCGACGGTGATCACCGCCCCTCACTGCCTCGAAGAGTTGTTTGAGCTCTCCGGACGACGCCTATCGGACTATGTCAGCCTTCTGCCGGTGACGCCGCTCTATCGCCTGCAGTGGAATGACGGGGTCTCGTTTGACTATGTCGCCGACGAGCAGGGCCTCATCGAGCAGGTTCGCCGGGTGAACCCCGGCGATGTCGAGGGCTACCTGCGATTTGCCGATTTCACGCGGCGGGTGTTTGCCAAGGGCTATGAAGAACTCGGCGCGGTTCCATTCCTGAACTTCACCGACATGATCCGCGCCGCCCCGGCCCTCGCAAGGCTGCGGGCCGATCGGAGCGTCTATGCGACCGTGTCGCGGTTTATCAAGGACGAACACCTCCGGCAGGCCTTCAGCTTCCATCCCCTGCTTGTCGGTGGGAATCCGCTGGAAACGAGCTGCGTCTACACGCTGATCCATTGGATCGAACGGAAGTGGGGCGTGTTTTTTCCCGCGGGGGGCACCGGGGCCCTGGTCCGCGGCCTGGTGCGCCTGTTCACGGACATCGGTGGCACCCTTCGTCTCAACACCGCAGTGGATCGCATCACGGTGCAGAGCGGCGCCGGCGGCACGAAGCATGTGGTGTCGGCGGCCGGAAGCCCAGCGGAGGCCTTCGATGTCGTCGTCTCCAACGCCGACGTTCACCACACCTACTCGAAGCTCTATCGCGGCACGCCAGGGGCGTTGCGACGGCAGCAGCGACTGGAGCGGATGACATGGTCGATGTCGTTATTCGTGCTCTACTTCGGAACGAACCGGCGCTATCCAAACCTCGCCCACCACACGATCCTCTTCGGGCCGCGATTCCATGGGCTGCTGCGGGACATCTTCCGGGGCCATCGCCTGCCGGAAGACTTCAGCCTGTACCTGCATGCTCCCACCGTGACCGATCCCGGCATGGCCCCCGCGGGGGGTGAATCGTTCTACGTGCTCAGCCCCGTGCCGCATCTGGGCAACGCCACCATCGACTGGGACACGGTCGCCACGGGTTATGGCGATGCCATTCTCGAGTCGCTGGAGCCGCACCTGCCGGGTGTTCGCCAGGCGATCGTGACCCGCCGTCACTTCACGCCGGCCGATTTTGCCGGCCGGTTCTCGGCCCACCACGGCTCGGCCTTTTCCGTGGCACCGACACTCACACAGACTGCCTATTTCCGTCCCCACAACCGCGACCCAGACATTCCCGGACTGTACCTGGCCGGGGCAGGGACCCACCCTGGGGCAGGCGTGCCCGGCGTGGTCAACTCGGCCAAGGCAACCTGCGACACGATCGCGGCTGACTTTCCTGTCACGGTGGGCTAGCCGCGTGGAGACAATGTCTGCTGCCACCGCCGCCGGCGACTCGATCCGCCGGCACAGTCGATCCTTCTCGTTTGCCAGCCGGCTGCTCCCGGCCAAAAAACGGGTGGCTGTGGAACAGCTGTATGCCTGGTGCCGCTGGTGTGACGATGGCGTCGATGCCGCCTCGTCACCGGAGGCGGCCGGCGCATTTCTCGACCACGCCACTTCCGACCTCCGACTGATTGCCGTGGGGAGCCAGCCCATCGCGACCGAGAGCCGTTGGCTGGCAGAAATCGTCCGGCAGCACCGTCTGCCGATCGAAGCGGCTGACGCGTTGTTGCAGGGGATGCGTTTTGACCTCACCCCGGCGACTGACCTGAGTGAAGACGACCTGCTGCGGTACTGCTTTCAGGTCGCGGGGGCGGTCGGCGTGTTGATGTGTCCGATCCTGGGCCTCGAAGACCGTCGCTTCCTTCCCCATGCCGCAGCGCTCGGCATGGGCATGCAGCTGACCAACATCGCCCGTGACGTCGCGGAAGACTGGGGCCGCTCACGATGCTATCTGCCGGTTGCCTGGACCGGTGGATTACGTCCTGATGGCAGGCCGCTGGAGGAGCATGGCGTCGGACGAGGCGTGGAGAACATTCTCCATCTGGCCGACGGCTACTATGCTGCCGGCGAGGCCGGTATTGAAGCCCTCGACCGTGGCTCACGCGTGGCGGTGCGGACGGCATCGCGGGTTTACCATGCCATCGGCACCGAGATCATGAAATGCCCCGTCCGGGTGCTGAAGGAACGGGTGCGGGTGTCATCGGAAAAGAAACTGATGCTCTTCGCTCGCTCCCTCCTCACCACGGTCGTGGGACACAGTCATGCCAAGCTGCCGAGCGCCGCGGAGCAGGCCCTCGCCACCGCCGCCCACTTCCTAAAAGACCATGGAGTGTCACGATGAAGTCCGAAGCCTGGATTCTTGTGTTTACCGGTTTGTCTCTGACCAGCGTGACGGCCGCCGCCCTCTTCGTGCTGGTGGCGATCAACCCGAAAGATTCGGCCTACGGCGAAACACCTTGGCTCTACGTTGGTGTCTCGCTGGTGCTCGCCGTCGCCTTCAACCGGGCCGCGGCGTGGGCCTCGCGGCCTTGATCACCGTGCCGCTGACCGCCGGAGAGATCCTGGCGACTGATGATGGAGCTGAACCAGCCAAACACGGCCAGGATCACGGTGCCATAGACCATCGCGATGAGGGCGACGCCGATATCGTAAGGCTTGGGGGTGGAGAGGGACACGCGCAGCAGGACGGTCGAGATGACGAAGCCGGCATTGCGAAAGACATATTCGTAGCGGTCGTAGTAGGCGAGCGACACGATGAGGATGAACACATCGGTGAAGATCATGAATTCGAAGAAGAGCGGGAAGAAGAAGAGGTCGACATCGGCAGGCAGCTGGGCGAGCCCCAGCATTGACGCCGGTAGCAGCCGCAGCCAGACCGCAAGATTGACCAGGGCCAGACCGGAAAGGACCACCAGCAGCAGCAAGGCAATCGACTTTTTCAGCTCGATGAACCCGTCGAGCGCCCCCTGAATCGGCACCTTCGGAATCGTGCGCCGCAGCAGCGTGAACGCAGTGACAATGATGAACATGAGCACGGCCCCGCTCATGTCGAGCAGCACCGCCCTGACGGCGTCCAGTTCACTCAGCCAGTGCTCGAAACTTTCGAAGTCTCCGATATCTTTGAAAACGCGACGGACCACGATCAGCGAGACGATCTGATACTGCTTGGCGACCTCACCGGTGTGGGAGTCGGCCAGGGCAAATACGAGGAGAATGACCTCATAAAAGAGAATGATGCTGAAGGGCGTATAGACCGCGTGGAGCAGACTCCGGTCGAGCCCCTCGAAAATCGTCGCGGGAGCTTCCGGAAGGAGATTGACCACCGCTACGAGGAGCAGGTGGCCGAGAAACCCGACGGCGGCCAGGGCCACGACGGAGCGTTCAAGCCAATGCTGTTTCGGCGACGCCTGAAGCCGGTCAAAGACCTTCGCCAGGCTGCGCCGTGCCGCGACAATCATCATCGGCCTCCGCGAGCAACCCAAACGATGTGGTATTGGACCCACTAGCATCGTAGCGCCGTGGCCTGCCAGATGCGGTGGCTGCCACAAAATTTTCTGAATCTCCTCACTTGGACTCGGTATGCGGCCCGGCGGCCAGCCAATGACCGGATGCCCACGGGGCTTTTTTCCCGAGTAGCAGAGTCTTTCGCGTTTGACCCGCGCGGGAGGCAGGCCTTAGCATCGCATCCGCGGCGAGGCATTTTCCGCGGAGGATGATATGCAGACACGCTCTGAACAGGAACCCGGCCGCTGGCCTCGATGGACTCTCGCTGCCGCCGTGCTCATCGCCGGCTGCGGCAAGTCGCCGAACGACGACCTCGGCGTGGGGCCGAAAGTCGACGTGAAGCCCGAGCTTTCGACCAGTGACGCGGTACTCAAGCAGCCGATGACCCCTGCGGCGCAGCCGGCAACAGAGCCCTTTGAGCCCCCGCCGCTGGCCGACCTCGATGCCAAGGCCAGCTGGATCGATCGACCCGTGAAGGATGGTCTTGTGCTCCTGCGGGCCGCCCAGGCCGCTGAGCAGGTGCTCTGCTCGGTGGCTGATGCGGTCGCCTTGAAGAATGATTCGGCGGAAAACAACGGCAAGATCCTTTCCGCTCTCGGGCGGCTCCCCGCCGAGAGTGAGGCCGACACGCAGGCCCGCATCGACCGGCATGTGGTGGGTGACCTGGGCAGCACGAATCCGATCATGATCAGCACGTCGGCGGAGTTCGACATCCTCGGCCTCACCGGTTTCGGCCTCTTCTCCTTCGGCCGCGACCTCGAGCCGTTTGCCTCCGCCGAGACGGTGGTGAGCTGGCAGACGAGTGCCGACGGCCTGCTCGACAAGGTGGTGATGCGGGACGATCTCGTCTGGAGCGACGGCACACCAATCACGGCCCACGACATCGCCTTCAGCTACACCGTGATCATGGATCCGCGGGTGCCGGTACCGGCTGTGCGCAGCGGCACCGACCAGATGAAGGGAGTGCATGCCTACGACAACCAGACCATCGTCTTCTTCCACAAGGAACCGCTGGCGACAAACGTGTGGAACATCAACTTTCCGGTGCTGCCGCAGCACGTCTACGAGACGACGTGGGAGAAAGACCCCACGCTCAAGGACAGCCCGGAGCATGTCGCGCTCGAGCAGTCGCCCGTCGTCGGCGGTCCCTACGAGATCGTGGACCGCACGCGCGGCCAGCAGATCGTGCTCCGGCGGCGGGAGAGCTGGTCGTCCGTGGACGGGAAGAAAGTCCGCGACGAGCCGTTCTTCAAGGAGGTGCGGTTTCGGATCATCGAAGACCCCAACACGTCGCTCTTGGCCATCAAGGCCGGCGACATCCACGAGATGATCCTCACGCCCGAGCAGTGGACCACGCAGACGACGGGCGACGATTTCTACGAGCGGAACACGAAGGCCACGGCCCCGGAGTGGGTGAGCTTCCACTTCGGCTGGAACATCGAGAGCCCCTTCTTCGCCGACCGCCGCGTGCGGCGGGCGATGAGCTACGCCTTCGACTACGACGAAATGCTCGAAAAGCTCTGCTACGGCCTCTACCAGCCGTGTGCGGGAAACTTTCCGGAAGACTCCTGGATGAGCCCCAAGAAAAAGCTCGTGCCCTACAAGCAAGACCTCGACACGGCCGAGGCCCTGCTCGACGAGGCGGGGTGGATCGACCATGACAACGACGGCATCCGCGACAAGGAGATCGACGGGCGGCTCGTGCCGTTCGAATTCTCGATCCTCACGAACCAGCAGCCGCTACGGATCGCGATCTGCGTGCTCATGAAGGATTGCCTCGACCGGATCGGTGTGCGAATGAACGTGAAGCCGGTGGAATCGACCGTGCTCCAAGACCTGACTCAGAAACGAAAGTTTCAGGCCTATTTTGGCGGCTGGGGATCGGGTGTCGATCCGGACTCCTCGGAGAACATCTGGAAGACCGGGGCGATGCGAAACTTCGTCAACTATGCCAATCCCGAAGTGGATCGCCTCTTCGAGGAGGGCCGCCGGGAACTCGACCGTGCCAAACGGGCGGCGAAGTATGCCCGCATCCAGGAGATCCTCTACGAGGATCAGCCATATACCTGGCTCTTTTGGCGGAACAGTTTCTACGGGTTCTCGAAGCGGCTCCGCGGCTACGTGTTCAGTCCGCGCGGTCCGTTTCATTATTCGCCCGGCTTCGGCAGCCTGTGGATGCCGAGCGAGTAGCTCATGATCACGTACCTCGTCCGTCGCCTGCTGCTCGCGGTCGTCACGCTCATGGCGATCACGTTCATCGTCTACGGGCTGGCCCGCAACATGCCGGGCTCTCCGCTGACGGTGCAGCTGGGCGAGGTTGACCCCAGCCGCAAGCTCTCCGCCGAAGACCAGGAGCGGCTCAAGAAGATCTATGGCATCGATGAAAACACGCCCTGGTATGTCGGCTACGCGACCTGGCTCGGCAATCTTGCCCGCGGCGATCTCGGCCGGTCGTTCTCCCGCAAGCAGCCGGTGACGACGCTCATCGGTGAGAGGATCGGCCCGACATTTCTCGTGTCGGGCATCTCGCTGATGCTGACCTGGCTGATCGCCGTGCCACTGGGGCTCTACGCAACCGCCCGCGGCGGCTCGGTCGACGAGCGTGGCACGAGCCTTCTGCTCTACGTGCTCTATTCGTTTCCGACGTTCGTGGCGGCGCTCTTCCTGCAGATCATCTTCGCCGTCTGGCTCCGCGGCACCCGCTGGGAACTTCCGCTCTTCGGCATGACCGACCTGCCCGCCGACGCCACCTGGCCGGCCCGCGTGGCCGACGTGGCCCGCCACTCGATCCTCCCGGTCGTCTGCCAGACCTATGTGAGCCTCGCCTGGTACAGCCGGTTCATCAAGGCCAACATGGAGGAGGTGATGCGGCAGGACTACATCCGCACGGCCCGTGCCAAGGGGGCCGGTCCCTGGCGGGTGCTCCTCCACCACGCCTTCCGCAACACGCTCATTCCGCTGGTCACGCTCCTCGGCCTGTCGCTGCCTGCGCTGATCGGCGGCTCGGTGATCATCGAGCAGATCTTCACCTGGCCCGGCATGGGGCGGCTCTTCTTCGAAAGCATCCGCGAACGCGATTACCCCACGATCATGGGTCTCACGCTCATGTTCAGCGTGCTCACGCTCCTCGGCCAGCTCCTCGCCGACCTCCTCTACTGCTTCGTCGATCCGAGGGTGAGTGTCGAATGAACCGCGCGGCATCGCATGGGTTTTGGGCAGAGGCGTGGCGGCGGTATCGCCGGCGGCCGCTGGCGATGGCGGCGGTCATGTTCGTCGGTTTTCTGATTACGGTCGCGATCCTGGCGCCCGTCATTGCCGGCACCAAGCCGGTGCTCTGTCGCTACAAGGGAAAGCTCTACGCTCCCTGCCTCGGCTACTTCGACCGGCGGCTCGAGCCGGTGATCTTCACGAAGGACCGGTTTCGCGGCGAGTATCCCCGCAACCTGAAGGAGAAGGATCCGGAGAGCTGGGCGATCTGGCCGCTCTTCTTCCAGGATCCCTACCGCTCGGTGCGAAACAACGAGTGGCCGGGCCGCCCCGCCAATCCCTCTCGCGACGAGGGGCGGCCAAGCCGCACGAATCTTTTCGGCACCGATCAATACGGTGTCGATGTCCTCGCCAAGATGGTGCATGGCACGACTGTCGCACTGCTCGTCGGGTTCCTCTCGATGGGCATCGCCGGCACGATCGGGATCGTCGTGGGTGCCCTCGGCGGCTACTTTGGCGGCTGGGTCGACATGCTCACCAGCCGCATCACGGAGATCGTGATGTGCGTCCCCACGCTTGTCCTGATCCTCGCGCTGGTGGCGATCGTCGACAAGCCGACAATCTGGAAGACGATGGCGATCATCGGCTGCACCGGCTGGACCGGCATCGCCCGGCTCACCCGCGGTGAATTCCTGCGGCTCAAGTCGAGCGAGTTCGTGATGGCGGCGCGGGCCGCCGGGGCCGGCCCCGTGCGGATCATGCTGCGGCACATCCTGCCCAATGCGCTGGCCCCGATCCTCGTGCCGATCACGTTCGGCATCGCGGCCGCCATCCTCATGGAGAGTTCGCTCTCGTTCCTCGGCTTCGGGCCGCCGCCGCCGGCGGCCAGTTGGGGGTCGCTGCTCAACGACGCGAGAAGCAATCTGTCGATGTGGTGGCTGGTGGTGTTTCCCGGCACCGCCATCTTTCTGACCGTGCTGGCCTACAACCTGATCGGCGAAGGTCTCCAGGAAGCGACCGATCCCCGACTCCGCGAGGCCCGCAAGTAAGTAGGACAGGCTTTCAGCCTGCCATGCACCCATGCTCAAGAAACCACATTCGCCACCACGTGGCAGACGTGTCCTCCTCCTGCTGCGCCGCGAGGGGCTGCCCGTGCCACATCGCCGGACGCTCACGGAGGGCATCGTGCCCTCCGCTCACTCGGATGCAGACTGCGCTCTGCAATCCTTGCTGCGCTTGTCTGCATACGCCGGCTCCGTGGCACGGCCAGCCCCTCGCTTTCATCGTTCGTGCTGCGAATGCTCAGGAAGCCGCCGGCGGGAGCCGGCGGGCCGGCGACGTCCGCATAAGTAGCCCTACGCTTCATGCCACTGCTTGAAATAAAAAATCTCGTGACTGCGTTTCACACGCCTGCCGGCCGGGTGCCGGCGGTGGATGGGGTGTCGCTGTCGATCGAGCGGGGCAAGACGCTCGGGCTCGTCGGGGAAAGTGGCTGTGGCAAGAGCGTGACGGCCATGTCGATCCTGCAGCTGGTGGCGGCGCCAGGGAAGATTGAGAAGGGGCAGATTCTGCTGTCGCTGGGCCGCGGGGCTGAGAGGACGACGGCGATCGACCTG
>CAMCYH010000022.1 GCA_945883745.1 Candidatus Kuenenia stuttgartensis | reverse complement strand
GTCCTCGCCATGGTTGCCCTCGAACGGAGTGACGCCGAAGAACCGCTCCTTGAGATGGTCGTCGTGGCCGTTCCAGAAGGCTGGCGCGAAGCAGAGCATCTGGTAGCGGTCACAGAGCCCGGCGATGCCATCCTCGCCCCAGCGGAAAGCCTCGCCGCGGGCATCGTCGTAGGTGAGGGCGGCCCAGGCGTTGCCGTCGGCCGAATAGTCCTCGCGCACCGTACCCCAACTCCGGTCTGCCAGGTAGGGGCCCCATCGCCGCCAGCCGAGGGCGTCGCCGTCGATTGATGCGATTCGTTGCTCTTCGGCCCCCTCTATCAGCTGAGGCGTTGGATCGTCAGGGAGGGCCATGATGGCGGCTCCTGGTTGATGGGATGCTCGGATTCTTTGCAGCCAACGCGGGCTTTGCAACTCATGCACAGCCTGGCCAGTCGGCTGATGGCCGGTCCACAGACAGGGGAGTACACTTGGCACGGCCGTGTAGAGTCGGCCCTGAAATGGCAGCCCCTTGGGTAAGGAGTCGAACCGTGAACCGTTGTGCGTCTTGTGTGTTGGTCATCGTTGCTGCGTCGTGGATCGTGGGAAGGGCCGAGGCGGCACCGCCAGTAGCTGATGCTCCAGATGCGGTGCATGCCGAGCCGTCGGGGATGGAGACGCTTTTCAACGGCAAGGATCTCGCCGGCTGGGATGGCGATCCACGACTGTGGACTGTCCGCGACGGCGTGATTCATGGCGAGACCACGCCTGAAAATGTGGCCAATGGAAACACTTTCCTCATCTGGCAGGGAGGGGAGCTCGGTGATTTCGAGGTGCGGCTCTCGTTTCGCTGCAACGCGGCCAACAACTCCGGCATCCAGTATCGATCGCGGCGCATCACCGACGACTCGGCCCGCAACAAGTGGGTGGTGCGGGGCTACCAGCACGAGATTCGCAACGAAAATGCCTTTCCAAACGTGCCCGGCTTCATTTATGACGAAGGGGGCAAGCGAGCGCGAATCTGTCAGGTTGGCGAGCGGGCAACGTGGGATGCCGATGGGAAAAACGTGGTCGGCACGCTCATTGATGAGCATGAGTTCAAGGAACTCATGAAGCTGGACGATTGGAATGACGTCGTGATTCGGGCCGAGGGCAACCACATCCGTCATTGGCTCAACGGCCGCCTGATCCTTGATTTCACGGATAACGAGCCCGAATTAGCCCTCAAGAATGGCGTTTTTGCGTTGCAGCTGCACGCCGGAAAGCCTATGTGGGCCGAGTTCCGCAACATGCGACTCAAGCGGCTGTAGGCCCGGCGTGCGCGGCTGCTTGCGCGACGTTCCATGCTCGTTTGGCCCTGAAAAACAAGCGTGTTGACATTGCTCCAGGCGGCTTTTAGATTTCGGTGCTCAATCCCGCAGCGCTGGTAGTGGCCACACATGGCCGTGAGAGGCGTCGCGAAAAAGGCTTCGGATGGACAGGAATTTTCTGGCCGTCGGGTCTTTCTTCCGGGTGAAGCGACCCTGACGTCGCTGGAGCCCTGCGATCGATTGGACGGTACGTCCCTGCGGGGGCACGCCGTTTTTGAAATATTATTGGAGTGTTACCGTGGCCGGTCCGACGCAGGAAATCATCCGTATCCGCATGGAGGCGTACGATCACGCCGTCCTCGATCAGAGTGCGGCCGAAATCGTAGACACTGCCAAGCGGACGAATTCCGAAGTGCATGGCCCCATTCCGCTGCCAACGAGGATCGAACGCTACACGGTGCTCTCTGGCCCACACATCGACAAGAAGGCTCGGCAGCAGTACGAGATCCGCACCCACAAGCGGGTGATTGACATCGTCCAGGCGACCGCCAAAACGATCGAAGCTCTCAACAAACTCAGTCTTCCGGCTGGCGTCGATATTAAGATCAAGGCATCGTCGCGGTAACGGACCGCTCGACCACACTTACGAACCACTTTTGGAGCGCACGAACAGGCATGCTTGGAAGGCGTTGCGGGTAAGGCCCGGAACTCTCCGCCGAACAGCGGAGTGAACAGTTCCCGGTGCTCCCGCAGCCAACGGCTTCGAGCGTGATCGCAAAACGGGTAGGGCGTCGATGGCGCCAGGCCTGTATTTTGCCGGCGAAACAACTATGGCTGCAACCGGGGCTGCCCCTGCCGTGCGTGCTGAAAAGGCCGGGCGGAAAGGTCTTTTGGGCCGCAAGATCGGGATGACGCAGGTTTTTGATGCCGACGGCACGGTAGTGCCGGTGACTGTGATCGAGGCTGGTCCGTGCCCGATTCTCTCTGTGCGGAGCGTTGCCCGCGACGGTTATTCGGCCGTTCAGATCGGCTTTCTCGACAAGCCACGCCGCCTGGCGAGTCGCTCGCTTCGAGGTCAGGTTGCCAACCTTGATGGCAAGCGGGCCAAGTCTCGTGCGGAAGCGGGTGTGCCGGTGGCTCCCAAGGCGGATTGTGAGCCTCAGCGTCTCGTTCGCGAGATGCGGGGGGTCTACGAGGGGGTCGAAATCGGGCAGATGCTGACTGTCGATCTGTTTGACGGAGTTGATTTCGTCGATGTCACGGGTACGACGAAGGGGCGTGGCACTGCGGGCGTTATGAAGCGACACGGCTTCAAGGGGCAGCGTGCCAGTCACGGCGTCAAAAAAGTGCACCGTCATCAAGGCGGTACCGGCATGAACACGTCGCCAGCGCGAGTGTTCAAGGGCAAGCGGATGGCCGGCCGTTACGGCAACGAGCGATCAACAATGCGAAACCTCAAACTCGTGCGGATCGACAAGGAAAACAATCTGCTGCTCGTCAGGGGTGCTATTCCTGGACCGCAGGGCAGTTACGTCATGGTGCGGCAGACGAACAAACTCAAGCGAGTCGGGGTCGGTGCTCCGGCGAGCAAGAAGAAGGCAGGTGGCAAGTGAACCTCGCTGTCTACGACATGGCCGGCAAAAAAGTCGGCACGTATGAGATCGATCCCGCCGAGTTGGCGCCCAAGGTCAATAAGCAACTTTTGCATGACGCTGTTGTGATGTACCAGGCGAATGCGCGGCAGGGCACTCAGAAGACGAAGACTCGTGGCGAGGTGGCCGGGTCGACCAAGAAACTCTATCGCCAGAAAGGCACCGGAAACGCCCGTGCCGGTGCCCGTCGTAGCGGCACTCGCCGTGGCGGTGGCCACATCTTTGCGAAGCATCCGCGTGACTTCGGCTGGCGGATGCCTCGCAAGTCGCTTCAGGCCGCGACTCGGATGGCGTTGGCCGCGCGGCTGGCAGACGATGAAGTCAAACTCGTTGATGGCGTGGCCCTTGACGCCCCCAAGACGGCATCGGTTGCAAAGCTCATGAAGGCCCTCGGCCTTGGTGAGTCGACGGTGTTGTTCTCGCCAGAGAAGTATGACGGAGTGCTATGGAAGAGTGCCCGTAACATCGACGGCATGTCGGTGTCGCCGGTGGCGGAACTCAATGCCTGGTCGATTCTGCAGCCCCGTGCAATCGTCATGACGAAGGCCGCGCTTGATTCGTTTCGTGCATCGGCGGCTGCCAAGCCCAAGGCGGTGAAGGCGGCGAAGCCGAGGCGGCCACGGGTGGCGAAGGAGAAGTAAATAATGGCTGTCCCTGTATCTCCCCAACCCGCCGTGTCTCCGAATCTGGCTCCTCACCAGGTCATTGTTCGTCCGCTGGTCACGGAAAAAGGCATGCATCGAGCCACTCGTCACAACGCGTATTCGTTCGAGGTCGTGCCAGCTGCAACGAAGGCAGACGTACGGCGGGCGGTGGAAGAACTCTTCAATGTGAAGGTTGAAAAGGTCGCCATTCAAAACCGGATCGGCAAGGCACGCCGGAGTCGCGTGCGACGTACGAGCACGAAGGCCTGGAAAAAAGCCATCGTCACCTTGAAGCCAGAGTCCAAGATCAATCTGTTCTAGTTTGCATTCGGGATGAAACCATGGGAATTCGCACCTACAAGCCGACCAGCGCCGGGCGTCGCAATGCGAGCGTCTCGGACTTTGCCGAGTTGACGCGGGGTGCGCCGGCTCCGAAGACGCTGCGTATTCGCAAGAAAAAGACTGGCGGACGCAACAACCAGGGCAAGATCACGGCACGCCATCGGGGTGGCGGCCACATGCAGCACTATCGGCTTGTTGACTTCCGCCGCAACAAAGATGGCGTGCCAGGGACGGTTCACTCTGTCCAGTACGATCCCAATCGCACCTGCCGCATCGCACTGGTGCACTATGCAGACGGTGAAAAGCGATTCATTCTTGCCCCGGAAGGGCTCGAGGTGGGGGCGACCGTTCAGAGTGGAGAGACGGCGCCGCCTGAGGTGGGGAACTGCCTGCCCATGTCGTCCATCCCCCTGGGGATGCAGATTCACAACATTGAGTTGCAGGCCGGCCGTGGTGGCAGGCTCTGTCGTTCGGCCGGTTCTTCTGCGGTGCTTGTGGCGCGGGAGGCCCAGTGGGCTCAGTTGACCCTGCCCAGCGGTGAAATTCGCCGTGTGCCGGCTGCCTGTCGTGCAACCATTGGCGCGATCGGCAATTCCGAGCACATGAACGTGGTGCTTGGCAAAGCTGGGCGGAAGCGGTGGATGGGTATTCGGCCCCATGTCCGCGGAACGGCAATGAACCCCATCGATCATCCGCATGGTGGTGGTGAGGGGCGGACAAAGGGTGGTCGTCATCCCGTCAGTCCGACCGGCAAGAGTGCCAAGGGTGGTGGCACGAGGAAGCCGCGAAAGCCCTCCAGTTCTGCCATTCTTCGGCGCCGCAAGAGTCGTCGCTACGGGCAACTGAAACTTAGGTAATCATGAAGGCAGGCTTCGGTCTGTCGAAACATCAGAAAACATCATGGGACGCAGCGCAAAAAAAGGACCGTTCGTCGACCCTCGCCTCTTTGAGAAGGTGGAGGCTCAACTGGCCGGAAGCAAGCGTGAGCCGATCAAGACATGGGCTCGGGCGTGCACGATCGTGCCTGAGTTCATCGGGCTCACTTTCATGGTTCACAACGGCAAACAACACCTGAAGGTTTTTGTTACCGAGGATATGGTCGGCCACAAGCTCGGCGAGTTTTCGCCGACACGGACGTTCCGTGGTCACGGTGGCAAGGGCACCGGAAAGTAGGGGATGCAACCATGCCATACACCGCCACGCACAAATATGCCCGAATCAGTGCCCGCAAGGTGCGGGCGCTCGCCGATTTGGTCCGCGGGAAGTTTGCCGATGAGGCGCTCGATATCCTTCGTTTTCAGCCCCACCGCGGTGCCCGGATGCTGGAGAAGGTGATTAAAAGCGCCCTGGGAAACGCTGAGCATCAGCAGGCTCCGGCAATCGACGATCTGATGGTTGTCGACGCGCGGATCGACGGCGGGCCGATGTTCAAGCGGATCCGCCCGATGTCCCGTGGGCAGGCGTTTGAGATCAAGCGGCGCATGTCGCACATCAAGGTGTCGCTCGATACGGCGCCATTGGCAAAAACGAACTAGGTCATCCGAGCGAAGGAAGAACACCATGGGTCAGAAAGTTCATCCCACCGGCTTCCGTACCGGCGTGACCGAGCCGTGGAAGAGTCGTTGGTACGCCTCGAAGAAAGACTTTCGGGAACTCCTTATGGAGGATTTCAAGGTACGGAAGTTTCTCAAGACGAAGTACCGTGCTGCGGCCATTCCAAAGGTTGAGATTGAGCGAACGCGGGACGAGGTGAAGGTGATTCTTCACTCGGCACGGCCGGGCGTGATCATTGGCCGCAAAGGCCAGGAAGTCGATCGCCTGCAGGAGGAACTCCAGGAACTGCTCGGCCGGCGAGTCAATCTTAAGGTGGAAGAGGTGAGTCGGCCAGAGATTCAGGCACAGCTGATCGCGGAGGATATCGCCGACCAGCTCAGCAAGCGGGCTGCTTTCCGGCGAACACTCAAGCGCGCCCTTGAAACCACGATGGACGCCGGCGCGAAAGGCGTGAAGATCCAGCTCGCTGGTCGGCTCGGCGGTGCGGAAATGTCGCGATGCGAAAAGGCGATCGCTGGAGCGATGCCGCTCTCCACGCTTCGGGCCAAAATCGATTACGGGTTCTGCGAGGCTCCCACGGCGCAGGGCAACATCGGAATTCAGGTGTGGGTCAACCAAGGCATGTACGAGGAGGATGGCGATGGCGCTGATGCCCAAGAGGGTCAAGCACCGAAAAAGCCAAAGAGGTCGTATAAGAGGTGACGCCACCCGCGGTAACCGCGTCGTCTTCGGCGACTTCGGCCTTCAGGCCGAACAGCCGGGGTGGCTTCCTGCTGCGACCATCGAGGCTGGCCGTATTGCGGCCCAGCAGTATCTCCGTACGGAGGGGCGACTGTACGTCCGTGTTTTTCCACACAAGTCGGTGACTTCGATTCCGCTTGAAACGCGTATGGGAAAAGGCAAGGGAGAACCGGAGTACTGGGCCGCCGTGATCAAACCGGGCACGATTCTCTATGAGATCGGTGGTGTCAGCGAGGACGCAGCGCGGCTGTGTTTCGCACGACTGGCCCACAAGATGCCGGTGCGGGTGCGGTTCGTAAAGCGTCGGGTTATGTAAGCAGAATATCAAGAGCCGATAGAGCAGCCTCCAGCGGGTGTCAGACATGAGTAAAGCGACCGAATTGAGAGAGATGAGCGACGAACAGATCCAGTTGGTCTGCAAGGACGCTGCTGAATCGCTGTTTCGCCTGCGGATGCAGGCCCAAACCGAAAAACTTGCTGCGCCCACCGACATGAAGAAGTTGCGACGTACGATTGCCCGCTGCCAGACCGTTTTGGCCGAGCGAACGGCGCGGGCCGCCTCACCGGCGGTGTCTTGACCATCATCGCACCTATCCAAGCATCAAACATTCGATCATCAGGAACCCTCTTCATGCCCAAGCGAGTCGAGACAGGAACGGTGACCAGTGCTGCGTCGAGTAAGACGCGGCGGGTCGAGATCCCGCGGGTCGTTCGTCACCCGAAGTATGGTCGAATCCTCCATCGTCGTACCGTGTGCCACGTGCACGACGAGCAGGATGAGTCCCAGCCGGGTGATCTCGTTGAAATCATCGAGTGCCGGCCGCGAAGTCGGCTGAAGCGGTGGGAGTTGGTGCGGGTCGTACAGAAGAGTCAAGCCGTTGACCTGGCGGCGCTGAGGAGCGGTGCCCGCGCAACCGAGATGCGGGAGACCGCCGCTCGCGCCGAGGAGGCTGCCGCAACGGGTTCAGCCGGGCAGATGCGTGACGAGAGAGGGGCTGCCACATGATCCAGATGCAAACGCGGCTTCAAGTCGCGGATAACACCGGAGCCAAGGAAGTGATGTGCTTCAAGGTTCTTGGGGGCAGTAAGAAACGGACAGCTGGGATCGGTGATGTCATCGTCTGCAGCGTGAAGAGCGTGATTCCTGGCAGCGACGTCAAGAAAAAAGCCGTTGTCAAGGCAGTGATTGTGCGATGCAAGAGCCCGACGCGGCGGGATGACGGCAGCTATGTGCGTTTCGACAGCAATGCCTGCGTGATCATCGACAATGATAAAAACCCGAAGGGGACACGCATTTTCGGAGCTGTTGCTCGCGAACTGCGAGACCGGAATTTTATGAAGATCGTCAGTCTGGCGAGCGAGGTGGTGTGATGCTGATTCGTTCCGGTGATCTCGTCGAAGTAACAACGGGCAACGCCCGCGGTACGCGGGCGAAGGTACTATCCGTGCTTCCCTCCAAGGGCAAACTTGTGGTGGAGGGAGTCAATCGCGTCTATCGGCACATCAAGCGAAGCCAGAAGAGTCCGCAGGGCGGCCGTCTGAGCAAAGAGATGCCGGTTGATGCGTCAAATGTGCTGATTGTTTGCCCGGCCTGTGGGAAAGCGACGCGGATTGGAGTGAAGGTGGATGCCGACGGCAGCCGGTCGCGGGTGTGCCGAAAGTGCGGGTCCGACCTCGGCAGCATCCGGAAGGCGAAGGCCTAGGGAAACTGACGGGTACGGCAGCGCGAACACATCGAATCAAGTTCAGGAATGTGATGATGGCAAAGAAGACGAAAGCACAACCCTCCGCGGCGGCGCCGACGGGCACCCCGCGAATGCTCGAGCACTATGTCAACACGGTCCGCCCGGAGTTGGCCAAGAAGTTGTCGACGACCAATCCCCATGCCATCCCGAGGCTGGAAAAAATTGTCGTCAACATGGGTGTCGGCGTGGCCGTGACTGAGAAGAAGTATCTTGAAGAGGCCATTTCGGCGATGGCCCAGGTGACCGGTCAGAAACCGATTGCGACATTGTCGAAGGCGGCTGTGGCGGGTTTTAAGCTGCGAGAAAACCTTCCGATCGGCTGCAAAGTGACGCTACGCGGACGGCGGATGTATGAGTTTCTCGACCGTCTTGTGTCTCTGGCGCTGCCGCGAGTCCGTGACTTTCGGGGTCTCTCCCGAACCGCATTCGACGGTCACGGAAATTACAGCCTTGGGCTCGCGGAGCAAAACGTGTTTCCGGAGATCAATCCGGACAAGTTCACGCGGCCGCAGGGGATGAATATCACTTTCGTGACGAGTGCCAGGAACGACGACGAAGCCCGAGAGTTTCTAGTGTCGATGGGGATGCCGCTCAAGAAGGAAGGCGAGGACGGAGCCGCGGCGTAGCGGCTTCACACGACCGATTGGAGAGATGATGCGACCCCGAGGTGGGGTCGTGACCAGGAACCAGGTATGGCAAGCAAATCGAAGATCGCAGCCGCCAAGCGACCGCCGAAGTTTTCCACGCGGAAGGTGCATCGCTGCATGCTGTGCGGCCGGCCCCGCGCCGTCTATCGCAAGTTTGGCATGTGCCGCATCTGTTTCCGGAAACTCGCCGACCTGGGGTGTATTCCGGGCGTTCGCAAGGCCAGTTGGTAGAGGACACAACCCATGATGACTGATCCGATCGCCGACATGCTTACCCGTATCCGCAACGCGGTCCGTATCGAGCGGCCCACGGTCGAGGTACCTGCCTCGAAGGTAAAGCGAGGAGTTGCCGATGTGCTGAAGCGGGAAGGCTTCATTTGGGACTGGCGGGAGGTGCAGGGAGGGCCTGTGCCTCACCTGCAGCTGGAACTGAAATACGGTCCTAACGGCGAGCGACTGATTCGCCACATCAAACGTGTCAGTTCGCCTGGTCGGCGGGTCTACAGCCGTTCGGCGTTGCTCCGCCCGGTGCTCGGGGGCTTGGGCATTTCTATCCTCTCAACGTCGAGTGGTGTGGTCAGTGACCGCGAAGCGCGGCAGCGGAAATTGGGCGGCGAAGTGCTCTGCGAACTCTGGTAGTCCGTCGGCCATCGGGAACCTGTCAAACAAACTCAACTCTAGAAACGCGTCTCCCTCAATAGGATTCAAGGATCAGGACATGTCCCGTATCGGCAAAGCCCCCGTGCAGATTCCGAAAGGCGTGAAAGTCGCCGTCGAGTCAGGCACGCTCAAAGTGGAAGGACCGCTCGGAAAACTCCAGCAGCGGCTGCATCCGGCAATATCCATCGAGGTCGATCAGGCAGCGAACCTTCTTACCGTCAGTCGGGCTGATGACAATCGGGTCTCTCGCTCAGTGCATGGTTTGACCCGTGCGCTCGTCGCCAACATGGTGGAAGGAGTCGAAAAGGGCTTCGAGAAGAAACTCGAGATCGTCGGCGTTGGATATCTGGCGGCTATCCAAAATAACGTTCTGCAACTGCGAGTCGGTTTTGCGAATGAGCTGCATGTGCCGATTCCCAAGACTCTGACGGTGAGTTGTCCCGACCAGACCCACGTCACGATCAAGGGCATCGACAAACAGCAGGTTGGTCAGTTTGCCGCCGAAGTGAGAGCCCTGCGGAAGCCCGAACCCTACAAGGGCAAGGGTATCCGGTACGAAAACGAACAGGTCCGACGGAAGGCCGGCAAGGCCGTCACCAAGTAAGCCAGCGATCCCTCCCCACCTCACGCGAAATCAGCCATGGATCACTCCCGCTCCATTCTTCGTCAACGCCAGCGACGCCGCCATCGCGTTCGTCGCCACATCCGGGGTACGTCGGAGCGTCCTCGGCTCACGGTGTTTCGCACCAGCAAGCACATCTACGCACAGATCATCGACGATGCCTCCGGTCGCACACTGGTGTCAGCGAGCACGATGGACAAAAAACTGCGTGAGAATGTCGGGTTCGGTGGCAACCAGGCTGCCGCAGCTGCTGTCGGTCAGGAGGTTGCTGCCCGGGCGAAGGCGGCAGGAATCTCTCAGGTTTGCTTCGATCGTGGCTCGTTTCGCTACCACGGCCGCGTGGCGGCCCTTGCCAGTGCGGCCAGGGAAGCGGGACTCGACTTCTAACAAAAAATCCAGCACCAGAAGACTTTTTTCCAGGGGAGCCAAACGTGTCGACCGGAACCAGACAAGAGAAAGAATCCCGCGCGGGCGGTGAGTTTGCCGAAAAGGTGGTGAAGGTGCGGCGGTGTGCCACTGTGGTCAAAGGTGGCCGACGGTTTAGTTTTGCGGGGCTGGTGGTCGTAGGGAATGGTCGTGGCAAGGTCGGGGTCGGATATGGTAAGGCAAACGAGGTGCCGCCAGCCGTGGAGAAGGCCATCAAGGACGGCATGAAGAATCTTGTTGAAGTGCCGCTCGAGGGCAGCACGATTCCTCATCGCGCGGAAGGCTTCAGCGGCACCAGCAAGGTGCTTTTGCTTCCCGCCAGTCCGGGCACTGGCATCATCGCAGGTGCCGCCGTGCGAGCGGTGTGTGAATCAGCCGGAATTCATGACGTGCTCACCAAGTGCCATGGCTCGACCAACCCTGTCAACCTTGTCAAGGCGGCCGTCAATGCCCTCAGGCAGCTGCGAACACGGGGCGACGTGGAGCGTCTCCGCGGTGTAGCGCTCGGCCCTGAGTAGGCACACTAGGAATTTTTCATCGATCTCGTTGATCCGTTAGGCGATTAGTTTTCCCAACCCGCACTCGTTTCGTATTCCGGAGCCCCAGCATGAGACTCAACGACGTCAATCGTGGCGTGAATAAGAACAGGAAGCGGTTGCGTGTGGGCCGCGGCCCTGGTTCGGGCCGAGGCAAGACTTCCGGACGTGGTCATAAGGGGCAGGGGCAGTTGGCCGGCTGGTCAGCGCCGTCGATTTTCGAAGGTGGCCGCTCTCCGATCATTCGGCGGCTGCCGAAGCGAGGCTTTCACAACAGCTACGCCCGTACGGTGGTTGCCGTGAACGTGGCCGTGCTTGAAGAGCGATTTGCTGCCGGTGACGAAGTGACACCGGAGAGCCTGCGCGTGCGAGGCGTTTGCAAGGGTATTTGGGATGAGGTGAAGATCCTCGGCGAGGGAAAGCTCACCAAGCCCTTGAAGGTTTCCGCGCACCACTTCAGTACTCAGGCGCGAGAAAAGATCACCGCTGCCGGCGGTGCCATAACGGACCTCCCGGGGCCCGCCCCCGTGCAACGGGGGAGCGGAAAAAAGAGTGTGAAAAAGGGATCGTCGAAACCGCGGTCCGACGGGTAATCTCGGGGAGCCGGCGTGGCCCGCCGCGCACGATCAAGGAAAGGAACCGGCTTCGTGCTCGAGAAACTCAGGATTATCTTTACGATTCCCGAATTGCGGCAGAAAATTCTGCTCACGCTGGGGCTGTTGGCAATCTACCGTGTCGGTTGGCAGGTGCCTCTGCCGATCGTCGATCCGACGGCGATGACGGCCTTCGCCGAGCAGTCAGAAGGCATTGCGGACCTCCTGAAAACCGTGGCGGTTTTTTCTGCGAGCCAACTTTCGCAAGCCACGATCTTTGGCCTTGGGATCATGCCCTACATTTCGGCGTCTATCATCTTCCAGTTGCTGGGCACAGTCTGGCCGCCTTTGGAAAGGTTGCAGAAGGAAGGAGAGGCGGGCCGCAAGAAGATCAACGAATACACCCGGTACGCCACCGTTTTCGTCTGTCTCCTACAGAGCTGGGCTTACGTCGCGTTTTTGTCGTCAACTCGGGTAGGAGAGATGTCGCTCATTCAACCAGACTTCCTGGTCGATGGGAGACTGCCTTTCGTCTGGCAATTGGTCGCGGTGCTCACCATGACCGCCGGCACGATTTTCTTGATGTGGCTTGGCGAGCAGATCGATGAGTTCGGGATCGGAAACGGGATTAGCCTTTTGATCATGGCCGGTATCTTGGCCGGCATGCCCAGCGCGTTGATCGAACTGGGTGGCGATACCAGTTGGGAACTCGGAGGCGGGGGCGGCAAAATGGGAGTCGAGACGCTCCTTGTTTTGGCCGCACTCTTCGTGAGCGTGGTGGCGGGAGTGGTGTTCATGACACAGGGGCAGCGGCGGATTCCCACCCAAAGCGCCAAGCATGTCCGGGGTCGGCGGGTGTACGGAGGCACTCGCCAGTATCTTCCTTTGCGGGTGAACCAGGCCGGGGTGATGCCGATCATTTTTGCCAGTTCGTTGCTGCTGTTCCCCCAGATGTTGTTTCAGTACCTCGCCAATGCATTTCCCGGCAACTCAATCCTGGCGGCTCTGCAGGACTCGTTCACCCGTGGGCAGTCTGTCCTCTACAACGTGCTCTACGTGCTGCTCATCTATTTCTTCTGTTATTTCTGGACGGCAATCACATTCAATCCAAAAGAGATGGCCGACAATCTCAAAAATTTCGGTGCCTTCATTCCCGGGTACCGGCCTGGTAAGCGGACCGCCGATTACCTCGAGCGGGTCATGGAGCGGATCACTTACGTGGGGGCTGCGTTCCTGTCACTTGTCGCGGTGATTCCGACGATCATCAGTGGGGCCCTCGGGATTCCTGCACAAATCGCCAGTTTTTACGGGGGAACTGGCCTGCTGATCGCAGTGAGTGTGGCGTTTGACCTCGTGCAGAAAATTGACAGCCATCTCGTGATGCGAAATTACACCGGCCTCCTTGAGAAGAACTAGCTGCCCGTGGACAGTTGATGCGGATCATCCTGATCGGACCTCCGGGAGCGGGCAAAGGCACGCAGTGTCAGCGGCTTGTCGAGTATCTCGATGTGCCGCATCTTTCAACAGGTGAGATGCTGCGGGCGGCCATTCGGGCGGGCACGCCGGAGGGTGTCGCGGCAAAGGACTTTATGGAACACGGGCACCTCGTGCCCGATACGGTCGTGCTCGCCATGGTGACCAAACGGTTGGAGTCACCGGACTGCCGGATCGGATGCCTTCTCGACGGCTTTCCGCGCACGCTGCCGCAAGCAGAAATGCTCGATGAATTGCTCGAAAGACGGGCAATGACCGTCGATGGCGTCGTCGAACTCGCCGTTCCTCGCGAGGAACTGATTCGTCGGATGCTGGCCCGGAAGCGGGCCGACGATAATCCAGAGGTTTTTTCGAAGCGGATTGCCAGTTTCGAGAATCAGACCGCTCCGCTCCTCGACTATTACTCCCGCCAGGGAAAACTGGCGACTGTCGACGGCCTCGGTGACGCAGACGAAATCTTCGGGCGGGTCAGAACCGCGGTGGAGAAATTTGCGAAGCGACCCGGGCGGGGGGGCAGCCGGTAAGCCGAATTTTGGACTGCCACGGTGAAAGAGCCGGACGATGGCCTATACTGACGTGAAACCCCGAATGGAAATGCCAACCAGTGGTGAATCTTCGTACCGACCGTGAGATCGCCGCCATGCGGCGGGCCGGCTTATTGGTGTGGGGTGCCCACCAAGTAGCGAAGTCGATGGTGCGGCCAGGCATCACGACCGGAGAGATTGATGTCGCCGTCGAGCGGTTCTTTGAGGCGAACGGGGCCATACCGCTGTTCAAGGGCGTGCCAGGAAAGATTCCTTTTCCGGCGGTCTGCTGCATGTCGGTGAATGACGAGGTCGTGCACGGTATTCCCGGCCGCCGGGTGCTGCTCGATGGCGATGTGGTCAGCATCGACACCGGCTGCAAGATCGGGGGGTGGTGCGGTGATTCGGCCGTCACGTACCCAGTCGGTGTCATCTCGCCTGAGGTGGGGCGGTTGCTCGACTGCACCTCTGGCGTGCTCGATCTCGCCATCCAACTGATGGGAAGTCGCAGTCGCTGGAGCGACGTGGCCTCCGAAATGGCCAAGTACGTCCGCGATCACGGCTTTTCGGTCGTCGAGAATTTTGTCGGTCACGGCATTGGTCGCAAGATGCACGAGGACCCTCAGGTACCAAATTTCTGCACGCCGGCTTTCCGGCGAAACCATGATTTTGAACTTGAGCCAGGGCTGGTGATTGCTGTGGAGCCGATGGTCAACATGGGGTCGAAAAAGGTTCGCCCGCTCCCTGATCATTGGACGCAGTCCACGGTCGATGGGAAGCCGAGTGCTCACTTCGAGCATACGGTGGCAATTACCGACAGCGGGCCACGGATTCTGACGGCGGCCCCGGGGGTCGGAGAGACGCTCGATGCCCCTGTCAAGGCTGAAAAAGTCACCCCCTTGTGAACGCCCCTACGGTGTTCTTATACTCTGGGGCTCCACCAAACTGTCTCTGGCCGTTCGGCCAGAGGAACCGATTCGCGAGTTCGAACATGAAGGTCCGCGCCAGCATTCGTCGCATGTGTGAAAAGTGCAAGATCGTCAAGCGGCGGGGCGTAGTGTTCGTCGTCTGCTCCGACCCGCGGCACAAGCAGCGGCAGGGGTAAGGCTTCCTTTCCACGTCATAAAACAAGCCTTTTGCGGCCTGATTCCCGCCTGGATCCAACCCCATGCCCCGACTTCTCGGCGTCGACATTCCTTCAGAGAAAAAGACTGTCTATTCACTGCAGTACCTGTATGGCGTTGGTGCCAGGGTGGCCCGTGAGTTGTGCCACAAGGCTGGTGTCGATCCGTTGGGGTCGGCTCGTGATCTGCATGAAGATGAGTTGGCTCGCCTCGCGGCCCTTCTTGACAAGGACTACGTCGTTGAAGGGCAGTTGCGGCGACAGGTGGCCCAGAGCATTTCACGTCTGAAGGATATCGCCTGCTACCGTGGCCTGCGGCATCGGCGCGGTCTGCCCGTTCGTGGTCAGCGGACCCGCACCAATGCCCGTACTCGGAAGGGTCCCAAGAAGACGGTGGCCGGCAAGAAGGGTGTCAAGGACCTGAAGTAGTTCGCCCACGCTCCACGAACACGAATCGTAAGCCAATCATTCCAACGAGGAATTTTCCTGCACCATGTCGAAGGTCGCCAAGACATCAAAAAAGAAAAACGTGACGGCTGGCATTGCCTTCATTCACGCCAGTTTCAACAACACGACGGTGACGATCACCGACGCTCGTGGTGATACCCTCTGTTGGGCAAGCGGCGGTACGTGTGGCTTCAAGGGAAGCCGCAAGGGTACTCCCTTCGCGGGGCAGTGTGCCGCTCAGCAGGCAGCCGAAAAGGCCGCGAAGTTCGGGGTGAAAGACCTTGAGGTTCGCGTGAAGGGGCCGGGCAGCGGTCGAGAGAGTGCAATCACCGCGCTGACTGCGGCCGGAATGAATGTAAAGAGCATCGAGGACATCACTCCGCTGCCTCATAATGGTTGCCGCCCGCCCAAAAAGCGGCGAGTCTAAGACTTTGCTGGCCCTGATTACCCTGTTTCTGTCGATCTGCACGAACTCAACGACGCTACCGACCCGAACCCGTTAGGAACCACGCACGTACGCCGCCATGGGACGCATTACTGGACCTGTTTGTCGACTCTGCCGCCGCGATGGATTGAAGCTGTTTCTCAAGGGCAGTCGTTGCGATACGCCGAAGTGTGCCTTCGAGCGGCGGCCTGTGCCTCCCGGTGTCGTGCAGCGGCGGCGCCCGAAGGGCACCGACTACGGCCTGCGGCTTCGTGAGAAGCAGAAATTAAAGCACTATTACGGGGTGCTCGAGCGGCAGTTTCGCACGTATTTTGCCCGGGCTGAGCGCGGGAAGGGCAATACAGGTGAGACACTGATGTCGTTGCTGGAGCGGAGACTCGACAACGTGGTTCACCGGCTTGGCTTTGCGCCATCGCGGGCAGCTGCCCGGCAAATGGTGATGCATGGTCATATCACGGTGAACGGTCGACGTGTCGATGTGCCGAGTTACTTGGTCCGCGCCGGTGATACTCTGCGGGTGAAAAATCGGGCAAAGAGCCTGCAGCTGGCTCATGCGGCCTTGGCAGATGCCCGCCGCGACGTGCCGGATTTTCTTTCCCGCGCCGAAGGCGGCATTCCCGAGGGGCGGGTGAATCGTCTGCCGATTTCGGATGACGTCTCGCTGCCAATTCAGGCCAATCTGATCATCGAGTTGTGTTCGAAGTAGCCCCGATCCGCATTCCATTTTTTCAAAACACCGGCTTCCAAGGAGTTTTTCATGCACATTCGCTGGCGTGGCCTCGAGCTGCCCGGGGCGGTGACGCCCGATCTCAAGACGCTGTCGTCGACGTACGGGAAATTTACCGCGGAGCCGTTCGAGCGTGGTTTTGGCACGACGGTTGGGAACAGCCTGCGGCGAGTGCTTCTTTCGAGCCTCGAGGGGAGTGCCGTGACGCAGATCAAGGTCGGGGGGGCATTGCACGAGTTCACCACCATCAAGGGTGTGCTTGAAGATGTCACCGATATCGTGCTTGCGATCAAGAGCCTCGTGGTCAAGAACCACAGTGACTCCACTCGCGTGATCCGCGTTGAGAAGAGCACTAAGGGGCCCGTGACTGCCGCCGACATCCAGACCGATGAGGCTGTCGAGGTGATCAACAAGGATCTGGTTATCGCTACGCTCACCGATGACGTCCCCTTCGAATTGGAGATGGTCATCGAGAACGGCCGGGGTTACGTGCCGGCGAGCGAGCACACGCCTGAGGCTCAGGAAATCGGCATCATTCCGGTCGACGCAGTGTTCAGCCCGGTGACCCGTGTGCGGTACGAGGTTGAGGAAACCCGTGTAGGACAGAAGACCAACTACGACAAGTTGACCATGGAAATCTGGACCGATGGCACCGTGACGCCTGAGATGGCGCTCGTCGAGGCGGCTAAGATCCTCCGTAAGCACCTCAATCCGTTTGTTGCATACACGCAGCCCGGGGCAGCGGTGAACCTGCCGGCGGCTGGTGACCTGTTTGCTGTTGAGGCGCCGCTCGAAAGCCGGCTGGGCATGCTGATCTCCGACCTGCGGCTCTCGCTGCGGGCGAGTAACTGCCTGCACGAATCAGGCATCGAGACCATGCGAGACCTTGTCTGCCGCACCCGCGAGGAACTGCTCGAGGTCCGCAACTTTGGTGAAACAACCCTGCAGGAGATCGAAGAAAAGCTTTCCGACTTGGGTTTGCGTTTGGGCATGCACGTGCCCTCGCCATCGGAGTCTTGAAAAACTCCGCGGCTGATGGTGTCGGCGGAAGTAACACGAGTTGATTCTGAAGAGGCAAGAGTATGCGTCATCGTCGAAAAGGTCGGGTTTTGGGCCGCAGTCCGTCGCATCAGCGGGCATTGTTGCGGAACCTCGCTTCAGCATTAATGCTCACTGAGCGGGAGACAGACGCAGACACTGATGGGGCGCCGGCAGTGCGTGGCCGCATCGTGACGACGGTCGCAAAAGCCAAGGAGGTACGGCCGCTTGTGGAGCGGTGCGTAACGATCGCCAAGCGGGGGCTTGTCGCTCAGGCTCAGGCCAAGGAATTTTCCACCGAGGCGGACCGTGACTCTGCCGAGTGGAAAAAGTGGCGGAGTGGTGACCAGTGGAAGCAGTGGGCCCGAGCGATGGCTCCGGCTGTCTCCGCTCGGCGCCGGGTGATCACGCTGCTGGGAGACAAAAAGGCCGCGCGGGTTTTGTTTGAGCAAATTGCTCCCCGGTTTTCGGATCGGCCGGGTGGCTACACCCGTATTCTCAAGCTTTCAACACCCCGACTCGGCGACGCGGGCCCACGGGCGGTGCTGGAGTTTGTGGGTGGCCAGGGAACGGGTGCGGCGGCTCCCGCCCCGCAGATGGCCGCACCGCGGGGCGGCTGATTCCCCCGCATGGTTTGATTCCCTAGAAGCCGATATACTTTCATGTAGGGATATCGGTACTTGGGCATCGACGAGGGCATCATGAATCGCCGCCTCGGTTTCGTGTGTCTGACGGTCATTCTCACGCTGTCGGTGCACGCGGCCTCGCGTGCCGCTGATGCTGATATTGCCGCTTCCGCCGACAGCGAGTCGCCATCGGGCCGCGGGGCTCGGCGAACAGCAGAAGATTTTGGAATCCCGCACGTCGCCTTCATCAATCATCAGATCGAGGCATCCTGGGACGATGCTGGAATTCGTCCTTCAAAGGAGGCGACTGACGGGGAGTGGTGCCGTCGGATCTACCTTGACGTGATCGGCCGCATTCCCAGCCTCGAAGAACTCGAGTCTTTCGAAAAAGACCCCTCGTCGACAAAGCGGGCTGAACTCGTTGACCGGCTGCTGGGCGACGAGTACGTCGATGAATACGCCCGTCATTGGACCGACGTCTGGACGACCATCCTGATCGGTCGTGACGTCGAAAATGAGCTGGTCGATCGCCCGGGTATGCGGCAGTACCTGCGCCGGTCGTTTGCCAGAAATATTCCGTATGACCGGTTCATGGAAGAACTCGTCACGGCTGCCGGTGTCAACCGAAACGCGGATGGTGTTGAAGACTTCGATGGAGCAGCAAATTTTCTGAGCGGCAAGCTAGAAGAGGGTGGCGTGCAGGCGGCGGCAAAGACCGCGCAAATCTTCCTCGGCATCCAGGTCCAGTGCACGCAGTGTCACGACCATCCGTTCAACAACCACAAGCAAAACCAGTTTTGGGAGTTCAATGCCTTCTTTCGGCAGGTGCGGGCGCTACGACGGTTTGAGGGTTCTCGGGACGTCCAATCAGTGGAGCTGGTCGACGAAGACTTCTCTGGTGAAAAGGGCGACAATCCTGAAGAAGCGGAGATCTACTATGAGCGTCGAAACGGTCTGATGAAGGTGGCCTACCCGGTATTCGTGGACGGGTCGGAGATCCCCAGAAGTGGCTATCTGCCTGGGAAGATGGACGACGGCACGGAATACGGGGTGCATCGTCGGCAGGAATTGGCCCAGCTGATGAGGGGCAGTTCGCTGTTGCCGTTGGCCATTGTGAACCGGATGTGGGGGCAGTTCCTCGGGTATGGATTTACGAAGCCGATCGATGATTTGGGCGATCACAACCCGCCCTCCCATCCCGAGTTGCTCGATGGCCTGGCCCAGCGATTTCGTGAGCAGAGCTTCGATCTCAAGGAACTGATTCGCTGGATTGTTCTTTCCTCGCCCTACGCGCTGTCGAGCAGGTCTACGTCGGCCAATGCGAGCGACGACCCGTCTCTTGGGGAACCGCCGCTGTTCTCCCGCTTCTACATGCGGCAGATGCAGGCCGAGCAGCTCTACGAGTCGCTTCTCACCGCCACCAAGGCCGACAGGGCAGGGGGGGAGGAGGCGGCAACGATGAAAGATCGCTGGATGTCCCAGTTCATCATCGCCTTCGGTACGGATGAGGGGGGTGACTCGACAACATTCAACGGGTCGATTCCGCAGGTGCTCATGATGTTCAACGGTGACCTCACGAAGAAGGCGACCTCGGTCGACAAGGGTGGCTTTCTGAACGAGGTGGCGAAGAACGGGACCAGCAACTCTGCCAAAATCAACGCGCTCTACATGGCGGCCCTTGCCAGGAAGCCGTCGGCTCGCGAGATCAAGACCGCCAACGCCATCATGATTACTCGAAAAGGGGATGCCGTCGGGGCACTCCAGGACATCTGGTGGGCCGTGCTCAACTCCAACGAATTCATCATCAACCACTAGCTTCACGTCGGCACGGCCATCCATGGCCCGTGCCGACGGGAGCGGCTCGCACCTCCGGTCGAGCGAGAACCATCGTTACCAGTGATAAAGGAGCGTGCCGTGAACTCTTTGCTGACCCCATTTGATGTGTCCCGGCGTCATTTTCTGAGCCACTTGGCCGGCGCTGCGGCGCTTGCCGGGCCGGCGACGACCTTTACCAATTCGATCCTCGCCAACGCCCCCGACATGAAGAAGCGGCACAAGGCCGCAATCCTGCTGTGGATGGGCGGCGGTCCGAGCACGATGGATATTTGGGATCTCAAGCCGGGTGCGGCGACCGGTGGTCCGTTCAAACAAATTTCGACGTCGGCAGACGGTGTCGCGATCTGCGAGCACATGCCGCTCATGGCCCAGCAGATGCATCACATGGCCATCGTGCGTTCGATGAGCACTCGCGAGGCTGACCATATGCGTGGCCGGTACTACATGCACACCGGCTATGTCCCGAACCCCAACGTCGACCATCCTAGTTATGGCGCGGTCGTCGCGCATGAACTGGCTGATCAGGTTCCGAACCTGGAAATTCCCCCCTTCGTCGCGGTCGGTGGTGGCAGCGTCGGTCCTGGCTTTCTTGGTATGACATGGGCACCGTTCGTCGTTGATTCGAATGGCCGGGTTCGTGACCTCGACATGGGAGTCGATCCGTCTCGGGTCGCCGCCCGTCTGGAGATGCTTTCGGCCATCGAGAACAAGTTTATCGGTGAGAAGCGGGGTGGTGCGGCCGACGACCACTTCCGTGTCGTGGACAAGACAGTGAAGTTGATGTCGAGCGACCAGATGAAGGCATTCAAGGTCATGGAGGAGCCCGAGGCCCTCCAGGAGAAGTACGGAAAGACCGGTTTTGGCCGCGGCTGTCTCCTGGCTCGGCGGTTGGTCGAGGCTGGAGTGCCCTTTGTCGAGGTGGATCTTGGCGGGTGGGACAACCACGCCGACATCTTCCCGACGCTGGCCGACCGCAAACTGCCGGAACTGGACAAGGCGATGAGCGCGCTCGTGAGTGATTTGTCAGACCGTGGCATGCTCGACGATACGGCGATCATCTGGATGGGTGAGTTTGGCAGGACGCCAAACATCAATGGTGGCGGCGGGCGGGACCACTGGGCCCGTAGTTGGAGCGTGGTCGTGGGCGGTGCCGGCTTCAAGCGGGGCATCGCCGTGGGCGAGACCAGTTCCGACGGCAAGGAAATCGTGACCGAGCCCTACACGTCGCAGGATGTGATGGCGAGTGTGCTCCACTCGCTGGGGATTTCGTTGGAAAAGACATTCACGGCCAAGAATGGGCGGCCGATGAAGATTGCCAACTCCGGTCGGGTGATCAAGGAACTCTTTAGTTGAGTCTGTGAGAAGGTAGCAAGCCTGGGTGCGTCCCGGTATCGCAATGGTCCGGTGGCATACATTCGCTACACTCATCATGGAACGCGTGTCGAGAAGGTGGATCTGCACGGGTGTGCGGATCAGGGCTGTCGGGATTCTCCACGCATCGCGAGCTGAGCACGAGGAGCGGAGTGGATGGCGGTCGACCTCGACGTTGAGACATGGACTACCGGCGACGCAGCCGACCTCTACGAGGTTGGGCGGTGGGGCAATGGCTATTTTTCCGTGAGCCCACGGGGCACCTTGCTGGTCCATCCCGATAAAAACCCCACGGCCGGCATTGATCTCAAGCAGCTCGTCGATCGTTTGCAGCAGCGTGGTATCGATTTGCCCATCCTGCTTCGCTTCGCCGAGATCCTCCAGCACCGGCTCGGAGAGATCCATCGCGCCTTCGCCACGGCGATGAAAGAAAGCGGCTTCCAGGGCGACTACTGCTGTGTCTATCCGATCAAGGTGAACCAGCAGCGGCAAGTCGTGGAAGAGGTGCTGCGATTTGGCAAGGAGCACCGTTTCGGTATCGAAGCGGGAAGCAAACCGGAACTGCTCGCGGTCATCGCGCTCACTGACAATGAGACGCCAATCATCTGCAACGGCTTCAAGGATGCCGAGTTCATCGAGATGGCGATGCTCGCCCAGAAGATCGGCCGGCAGATCATCCCGGTGGTCGAGCGGTTTTCGGAACTCCATCTGATCCTTGATTGCGCGGCTCGAGTGGGCGTGCGGCCACGGATCGGTATGCGGGTAAAGCTAGCGACGCGTGGCAGCGGTCGCTGGCAGTCATCGGGGGGCTTTCGCAGCAAATTTGGCCTCACGGTCAGTGAGCTCATGAAAGGCCTGGAACTGCTCCAGTCGCGAGGCATGGAAGATTGCCTGCAGTTGCTGCACTTCCACCAGGGAAGCCAGATCACCAACATTCGTCATATCAAGGCGGCTCTCAACGAGGCTTCGCGGGTCTACACCGAACTCGTGAAACGGGGTGCCGGCCTCCGCTATCTCGACGTCGGCGGCGGCCTCGGGGTCGACTACGACGGATCGCAGACCAACTTTGAGTCGAGTGTGAACTACAGCCTGCAGGAATACGCCAACGACGTGGTGTACCACGTCCAAAATGCCTGCGATGAGGCGGGCGTAGCCCATCCGACGATCATCTCCGAAAGTGGGCGAGCCGTGGTTGCCTACCACAGCATGCTGATCTTCGGTGTGCTGGGTGTGTCGGAGCAGGGGGGCAACGGCGTTGTCACTGAACTTTTGGACGACGCCGAACAGCCGCTGCACGACCTGCTCGAAACCTATCAGTCCATCAATGTGCGCAACCTGCTTGAGAGCTTCCATGATGCCCAGCAGGCGCTCGACATGGCGATGAACCTCTTCGCCAGTGGCTACCTTCCGCTCGACCAGCGGTCGGCCGCCGAGAACCTCTACTGGGCGATTTGTCGGAAGATCATCAAGCTCGTCAAACAGCTGGAGTTCGTGCCGGAGGAACTCGAATCGCTCACCGCATCTCTCTCCGATACCTACTTCTGTAACTTTTCGCTCTTCCAGTCGATGCCCGACAGCTGGGCCATCAAGCAGCTTTTTCCGGTAATGCCGATCCATCGGCTCGATGAGCGGCCAGACCACAACGCCGTGCTCGGTGACGTGACCTGCGACTCCGACGGCAAGATCGATCAGTTCATCGACCGACGCGATGTCAAGCGAACGTTGCCGCTGCATGCATGGCGGAACGAACCCTATTACCTCGGTGCCTTCCTCATCGGTGCCTACCAGGAAATCCTCGGCGACCTACACAATCTGTTCGGCGACACCAACGCGGTGCACGTAAGCACCGATGCCCGCGGCGAGGTGGTGGTTGATGCTGTCATCAAGGGAGACACGGTCCGCGAGGTGCTCGATTACGTCGAATTTGAGCCCGACCAACTCGTACAGCATCTCCGTGTGTCCATCGAACAGGCCGTCCGTGCCGGCCATATCGGCGACAACGAAGCCGGCCGGTTTCTTCGGTTCTACGAGGAGGGTCTGGGCGGCTATACGTATCTGGAAGAGCCCTCGCAGGGCTGATCGCCCCCATGCACCTGATTCGCATTGGCGGGATCGCCCTCAACCAGACGCCGCTCGATTGGAACGGCAACCGGGACCGGATCCTTGCTGCGATCGATGCCGCCCGAGAGCAAAAGATCGGCATCCTGTGCCTTCCCGAATTGTGCCTGTCGGGCTATGGCTGCGACGACATGTTTCACTCGCCGGGCGTGCTGCGGACGGCGCAGCAGGTGCTCGAAGAGATCGTGCCGGCAACGGGCGGGCTGATCGTGGCGGTGGGGCTGCCGGTGCGGTACGAAAGCGGCGTCTACGACGCGGTCGCCTTGCTCGTTGATGGTGGAATCGCTGGAGTCGTGGCCAAGCAGCACCTCGCCGGAGACGGCATCCATTACGAGCCGCGGTGGTTTAAGCCGTGGCCGCGGGGGCGGCGGGGCAGCCTGACCATCGGGGCCCGGCAGGTTCCGTTGGGTGACCTACGGTTTGACTGTGGTGGCGTGCGGATCGGGTTCGAAATCTGTGAAGACGCCTGGGCTCCCGATCGAACGGGTGCCGGCCTTGCGGCCCGGGGCGTCGACGTGCTGCTCAATCCGTCGGCCAGCCACTTTGCCTTCGGCAAAGACGAGATCCGCCGCCGCTTCGTCCAAGAGGGGAGCCGGGCGTGTGGCGTCGCCTACGTCTATGCGAATCTGTTGGGCAACGAAGCGGGACGGGCCATCTATGACGGAGGCGTTTTTATCGCCGCTGATGGACGGATGGTGGCGGGAGGACGGCGGTTTTCGTTTGCTGACCGGTCCGTGGTGGCCGCCGTGATCGACATCGATGCGGTCCGCTTGTCTCAGACAAGACTCTCGCTGCAGCCGCGACTGGAACCCGATTCCGGCGAATGTGTGGCTGTGGCATTCGCCCCCGCAGCAGTCGATCCTACGGAGGGGATCGGTGCGATCGACGCCCGCGACGCGTGGGAGCATGGCGACCATGCAAAGGAGGAGGAGTTCACCCGGGCGGTGTCCCTGGGGCTGTTCGACTCGTTGCGGAAGAGCGGCTTGCGGGGATTCGTGGTGTCGGCCAGCGGCGGTGCCGACTCGTCTGCCGTGGCTTGTCTGGTCGCGATCGCCGTGCACCTTGGGGCGCGAGAACTCTCTGCTGCTGGTGCCGCAGCGCGACTCGGCGTCCCGCGCCCGGCAGGCGATGACTCCGTCAGGGCCCTCGTGGGCAAGGTTCTCACCTGTGTCTATCAGTCGACGGCGAACTCCGGCCCGGTGACGCTGTCTGCCGCCCGGGGGTTGGCCGACGCACTCGGGGCGACGTTTCACGAGTTCGATGTCGAACCCATGGTCACGGCCTACACGGCCGCCGTCGCCAGGGCGATCGGCCACCCACTGGACTGGACGCGCGACGACCTCGCCCTGCAGAACATCCAGGCCCGCGCCCGCTCGCCTGGCATCTGGATGCTCGCCAATGTGATCGGGGCCCTGCTCCTCTCCACCAGCAATCGTTCCGAGGCGGCGGTCGGCTATGCCACGATGGATGGCGATACATCCGGTGGCATCGCCCCCATCGCCGGAATTGACAAGGCATTTCTGCGGCGGTGGCTCGTCTGGATGGAACGACATGGTCCCACAGGACTGGCACCGATACCGGCCCTCGCGGCCGTGAACGCCCAGGCGCCCACTGCCGAACTGCGGCCGGCCGGCTCCGGGCAGACTGACGAGGGCGACCTCATGCCGTACGACGTCCTGGACGCCATCGAGCGGTGCGCGATCCGCGACAAGCAGCTGCCCGTCGAGGTTTGGCAGCGTATCAGGCTGGTCTTTCCGGATCATGATCCGCGGCAGCTGGCGGCATGGACGGAACGATTCTTCACGCTCTGGAGCCGCAACCAGTGGAAGCGGGAACGTTACGCTCCCTCGTATCACCTTGACGATGAAAACCTCGACCCCAAGACATGGTGTCGCTTCCCGATCCTCTCCGGAGGCTTTGCCCGCGAGCTCGCCGACCTGCGGGCGGCTGCTGCGGTGCGATAGTCTTTGAAGAAACCCGCTCTGGGGTGCCTGTCTTTTGGCGTTCAGGCAATCGCAGCGGCTAGTTACTTCATGATTTCTGAGAGATAGTCAGCCAGGGCATCGGCGGCGTGGTAGGCTCGTTCGCGGAGTTCTGCCAGTTCGCCGATGGCTGAGGGGCGTCGCCAGGCGAGGCGTAGCGCGGCCCCGGCCTGCCGGGCGGGGCTGGCGATGGCGGCAAGCGTCGCGATGTCGGAGGCGATCGACTCGGTGGCGGTGTCGCTCACGGCGCGGACGACGTGGCAGGGGATGCCGGCCCGGGCGGCGACGGCCGCGATCCACCACGACTCCATGTCGACGGCCACGGCGCCCGTGGCTGCATGGAGGGCTTGCTTGGCGGCCGGTGTGGCCACGATGGCGTCTGCAGTAAGGAGGAGCCCGCCGGTTGCAACCAGGTGGCCGCTGCGGTGTGACTGGAGCGGCGGGATCGACCGGATGTCAGCCGAGCCAATGCGGCCGAGCGTTTCTGGCACGATGATTGTCGAGCGCTGCACCGCCGAATCGAGCCCCCCGCAAAGCCCGGCAGCAATGATTGCCTGACGTGGGCGGTGGCCATCGATCACGATTTGCGTCGCCTGCTCGGCGGCAGCCCGCCCGACTCCTGCCTCGATCACCGCGAGCGACCTGAGGCCGAGCTGGCCCACGGTGACCCGTCGGTCCGCCGCCCGGAGCCGCACGGCCCCGCTGAGCCGCTCGCACAACGGCCGCGCCTCCAACGGGAGCGCGACGACGATCGCAAGGTCAACCTGCTCAAAGGGGCGGTGCATACCACGGTAGAGTAGCGTTTTGTTCGGCGATTGCAGCATGTTTCCTTGCACCCAAACGGCCTCGCCCCGGAGGACCCCCGTTGGTAGAGTCCCCGCCTCGGAATCCGGGATCAAGGCGGCCGCGCCGGCGTGTCCCAGCCTGCCAGGAGAGGCTTTCGTGCCAGCAGTACGCAGATGGATGGAACGGGCGGTTGTGGTTACAGGACTCGCCTGGTTTGCGGGGACCTCGCTCGGCCAGCAGCCCGCACAGCCAAACCAGCCGCGCCCAGCAGCCCCCGTCTTTCCACAGCTTACTCCCCAACAACAGGCGGCCCTGGACCAGCTCTTGGCTGCCTGGGAGACGCGGAATGCATCGGTACGAACCTGGTCGTGTGGCTTTCACAAGTGGGAATACAACGCCTGGAGCCCCGCCACCAACGCCGGTGAGCAATTGGCGTTTGCCGAGAGCAGCGGGGAGATCAAATACGCTGCTCCCGACAAGGGACTGTTTCGTGTGAAGGAATCGAAACAGTGGAACCCTGAGACGCGCCGCTACGAGGTGCGGACGGGCGAGGCGGGTGAACACTGGGTGTGCAACGGCACGAGCATCTACGAGTTTCGCCACAGCGAACGGCAACTTCGCGAGACCAAGCTGCCGCCAGAAATGCAGGGCAAGGCGATCAGCGACGGCCCGTTGCCCTTCGTCTTCGGAGCCAAGGCCGAGACACTCAGAAAACGCTATGCGATGCGGCTCATCACGCCGGCGGGCGTGTCCGACCAGGTGTGGCTCGAGGCACTCCCGCGATTCCAGGCCGATGCCGCCAACTTCTCGAAGGTCGAGTTGATCCTTCAGGCTCGCGACCTGATGCCCTTCGCGATCCAAATCTTCAAGCCAGGTGGCCAAGACCGTGACGTCTATCAGTTTGATCCCAAGACGAGTCTCATCGACCGGAGCCTCGACCTGATTCGCGACTTTTCACGGCCCATCACGCCGCTGGGCTACACGTTCATCGTAGAGGATGCCGGGGGCGGTCAGCCGCCGTCGGCTCCCCCGCCGCGGTCGGCTGGGCCGGTGGTCCTCCCCAGGGCCGGCTAAGTGAACCGTCTCACGCGGAAGGGATCCCGCGGCTCGTGATGGCGGTATACTGGGATTGATTCATTCGCTCTCCAGAGGCACCGATGCCGCTCATCGATCCTTCCCATCCCCTCGCGGATCTTCTCCGCCGTGACCGGCGGTATCCGCTCGATGCCTATGTATTCATCCTCGAGTCGTTGTCCTTCGCCCAGGAGGCGCTGGGCATGGGCCAGGAGCCGCCGGCTGAGGAACTGGAGCCGATTCCTGGCGGTGAGCAGCCTTCGGGAGGCCGCCCGCGATCGAAGGCAGGTCGCCCCCGTCGTCGCCGGGCAGAACGGCACCTCACGGGCCAGGAACTCTGTGAGGCAGCCCGGCAGTATGCGCTGCAGCAGTATGGATATCTTGCCCGCACGGTGCTGGCGGCGTGGGGCCTGAAGTCGACAGATGACTTCGGGGAGTTGGTCTTCAACATGATTGACATCGGCCAGATGCGAAAAACCCGGCACGATAAGCGGGAAGACTTTCATGGCGTCTACGATTTCCGGGAGGCATTCTCCCGGGACCTGGCATTCGTCGCACCCGAGGCGGAGTGAGCCTTGTCGATGACCGGACAGGCCGGGCACGGAAACCCGTCAACGCGTCTCCCTGCCGGCTGGCTCTTGTTGGCGGCGGCCGCCGAAGTGGCGTGGCTGATCTTTCTGATCTGGATGGCATGGCAGGCGTGATTCCGCACCTCGATCAGTTACCGCTGTGGGCTGCCTTTGTGCCGCTGGGGCTCTACCTGCTCGTGGTTGGAGCGGCTCATCTCCGCCACCGGCCGGTGGCCATCGCCGGAGGCTGGGACTGGACGCTCTTGGGTGCAGCCGTGACGGGCCTGATGGTGGTCGGGCCACTGGCGCTTCTCCAGCCGGCGATGGGAAATGCTCCCTGGACCGTAATCCTGCTGTTAGTGCTCTTCGTGCTCTTGGTCATGCTGGGGGCCTTGGTGTCGCGGCCGCGGCTCGTGATTTACAACATCACGATGGACCAGTTGCGGCCGCTGCTGGCCGACGTGGTGACAGCCCTCGATGCCTCCGCGCGGTGGGCCGGGAGCACGGCCGCCCTGCCGGCCCGGCAACTCGAAGTGCGGGTCGATGGGCATGGCCCGTGGCGGACCGTCAGCCTGGTGGCCGGCGGTGAGCGATCGAGTGCCGAGGGCTGGAATGAACTGTGCCGCCGGCTCCGGCAGAAGTTGCGGGGGCTGCGGGTGCGGTCGAGTCCTTGGGCGGCGTTGTTTCTTCCGCTCGGTGCCGTCGTCCTCGCGGCGTCATGCTGGTACGCCTATTTTTCGTCTTCTGGTGGCGGTGCCGATGCCGCCCCGCCCGTCATGTCTTCCGGAGAAGATCCCGATGCCGGTCCACGTCGACCTGACGCCCCATGAGATCACCGTTCCGGTCGTGATCCGTAATGCCTCACCGGCACGGCTGTATGAAGATGCGGTGCTGAGGGAGCACGCAGGGATCGTTTCGAGCGGCGCGATCGCGATTCGTTCCGGTGCGAAGACCGGCCGCAGTCCGGCGGACAAGCATCTTGTCCGCAGCCCTGAATCGGAGCGGGATGTCTGGTGGGGGCCGGTGAACCATGCCATCGACGAGCACACCTTTCTGCTCAATCGGCAGCGGGCGATCGATTACCTCAACACCCGAGACCAGGTTTATGTCTGTGACGGGTACGCCGGCTGGGATCCCGCGAGCCGGCTGAAGATCCGTGTGCTGTGTGCCCGCGCCTATCACGCCCTCTACATGCACAACATGCTCATCCGGCCCACGCTCGACGAACTCGAGGATTTCGGTGCCCCCGACCATGTGATCTACAACGCCGGCCAGTTTCCGGCCAATCCCTACACGGCCCACATGACGAGCCGTACGAGCGTCGACCTTTCGCTCGAGCGTCGCGAGCAGGTAATCCTCGGCACGGAATATGCCGGTGAGATGAAAAAGGGAGTGTTTACCGTGATGCACTGGCTGCTCCCCGGCCGCGGCATCCTGTCGATGCACTGTTCGGCCAATCAGGGGTGCAACGATGGCGATGTGGCCCTGTTCTTCGGCCTCTCTGGCACCGGCAAGACGACGCTCTCTGCCGATCCGGCACGGCGGCTGATCGGGGACGACGAGCATGGCTGGGGCGATGACGGCGTCTTCAACATCGAAGGAGGTTGCTACGCCAAGTGCATCCACCTCTCGGCGGCCAAGGAGCCGGAGATCCATCGGGCCATCCGGTTCGGCACGGTGCTGGAAAATGTCGTCTATGAGTCGGCGACACGGGAGGTCGATTTCGAGTCGAGCGCGATCACGGAAAACACTCGGGCTGCCTACCCGATTGACTTCATCGACAACGCGAAGATTCCCTGCGTGGCGGGCCATCCCCGCAACGTGATCTTCCTCACCTGCGATGCCTCGGGGGTGCTCCCGCCCGTGAGCCGGCTTTCGCGGGAACAGGCGATGTATCACTTTCTTTCAGGGTACACGGCCCGTGTGGCCGGCACCGAGATGGGGATCGTGGAGCCACAGGTGGCCTTCTCCGCCTGCTTCAGCGCCGCCTTCCTCGTGCGGCACCCAACCATCTACGCCCGCCTCCTTGCGGAGAAGCTCGGGCGGCATGGAGCACAGGCATGGCTGGTGAACACCGGCTGGACCGGCGGTGCCTACGGCACAGGGCAGCGGATCGACCTTGGTGTGACGCGACGGATCATCGACGGCATTCATGCCGGCACGCTCGCCACGGCACCCGTGGCTCGTGATCCGATCTTTGGCCTCGATGCCGTGACGGCAGTGCCAGGGGTCGATCCGCGGGGGCTCGTGCCCGCGGGAGCCTGGAGCGACGCTTCCGCCTGGGAGCAGGCGGCCCGAAAACTGGCCGCCCGCTTTCGGGAGAATTTTCAAACCTACGCGGCGGAGGCCGGCCGGGATATCCTAGAGGCGGGTCCGGTTGCCAACTGAAACGCTCCTGAAAGGATCATCCATGTCCAACGTCGTGCTGCTTGCGATCTGTGCTCTCTGTGGCCTGATGACGATGTTTGCCGATACGAGCCGTGCCGACTCGCCCCTTTCGGGCACGATGAAGACAATCGATGGGAAAGATGTCGATCTCGGCACCTATCAGGGCAAGGTTGTGCTGATCGTCAACGTGGCCAGCCGCTGTGGAGCCACTCCCCAGTATTCCGGCCTGCAGGGGCTCTATGAAAAGTACAAAGACAAGGGCTTCGTGGTGCTCGGCTTTCCGGCCAACGACTTCGGTGCCCAGGAGCCAGGCAGCGACGAGCAGATCAAGGAGTTTTGCTCGACGAAATATGCCGTGAGCTTTCCGATGTTTTCGAAGATCGCGGTGAAGGGGCCGGAAAAGGCGGCGCTCTATAAGGTGCTTACCGAAACGGCTGACCCGAGTGGCGAGGTGGGCTGGAACTTCGAGAAGTTCCTGATCGGCAAGGACGGGAAGATCGCGGGTCGCTTCAAGACCCGGGTATCACCGGATGATGCGGAACTGGTGTCGGCCATCGAGGCGGCACTGGCGAAGTGATTGCCCCGGTTGGCCGCGCGGCTCAGGCTTGCCCGTGCCACATCGCCGGACGTTCGCTCCGGGCATCCTGCCCTGCGCTCACTCGATGCCAGCTTCGCTCTCGGCATCCATGCCTTCGCTCGCTGCCAACGCCGGCTCCGTGGCACGGGCAACCCTGAGCAAGTCGATTGCTGGCGTGAAGTAATTTCCTACCCGTTGCCGATGAGGCCGAAGGCGCGGGTGAGGGAGGTGTTGCGACCGTTGCCGCTGATTGTGTTGCCGCGGAGCGTGGTGCCCGTCGAGTTGCCGCTGGCGAGCACGCCGAAGCCGCGGTTGCTGATGAACTGGTTGCGTTCGATCGTGGCTCCCTGGGCATCGACGAGCAGCAGGCCGTTGCCGTTGCCGCTCGAGGCGTTGTCGGTGAGCGTCGTGCCGGCTGACTGGCCGCCGACGTAGATGCCGGTCGAGTAAAGGCCCTTAGCGGTGCCACCGTTGGTGGTGTTCGCAGTCACGGAGAGTCCCGAGGCGTTGTCGAGATAGATCCCGAGGAGGCCGCTGCCAGAGACCGTGTTGCCCGTGAGGCTGCTGCCGGCGAGAGACCCGGCGGCGTAGAGGCCCCAGGACAGGCTGTTTGTGATCGAGCTGTCGCGGACGACGGCGGCTCGGGCCCCGACCAGCGAGATGCCGATCGATGAGGCGGTGACGGAGACGTTTTCCACCGTTGCCGCGGCGGCCACGACGATGCCGCTTCCTTGGGCAAAACCGGTTACCGCGAGCGACCGGATCTCGGTGGCGGGCGCGGAGAGCACTGGTCCCCAGATGGGCCCGGCTGCCGAGACGGGGCGGGGCATCGCGCCCGGTCGGGGCGGCAGTACGCGGACGGACGATCCGACCCGCAGGCCGTCGGCGGCACCGGGGATCGCGGCGCCGCTGATCGTCACTCCCGAGGCCTGCCCGTCGATCACCATCGCGGAGGTGAGCTGCGGGAGCGCTGAAGTGAGCGCGATCACGGGCGGACTGCCCACGGGCAGTTCGAAAAGAATCGTCTCGCGGCCCGCCGCGGCATTGGCCATCGTGATCGCATTCCGCAGCGAGCCGGTGCCGGTATCGGCCGTCGAATCGACGATCAGCGTCGTCACCCGCACAGCAGAGGAAAATTCGGACGTGTTGAGCGACGTCGATGTCGCGGTAGCCGTGATCCAGTCGGTGAGCATGGTTTCGGCGACCGCGAACTCCACCGTGAACGGCTGGCCGGCGGTGAGTTCGCTCGTGCCGAGCAGGCGGCGGCCCTGCACCACCGCAGGATCGGTGGCATCGCTGCCGGGGCTCGCGAAGAACTGCACCGTAACGAAGCCGCTGCCAGTTGGTGCCGTGCCCGAGACCCGGATCGAGCGCTCTCCGCGAATCGCTGCATCACCGGCCAGCGTCGGGGCGGTCTGATCAGCGTTGCCGCCGTTCGCAAGCACGATGCCCCCGCCCGTGTTGGCGAAGATGAGGTTCGAGAGGATCTGGTTGCCCACTGAGCCCGCGCCGTTGACCGTGACGCCGGTCCCTCGATTGTCGGCGATCGTGTTCCCGTGCCAGGCTGAGTCGCCGCCGATTCTCAGGTCCGTGACGCCCGCCGGTGCGTTGGGGTTGGGATAATGGGCCGCGGTGAACTGGCCGCCGCCATCAGCGAAGGCATTTTGGGCATTCGTCGTGCTCCCCACCTTGAGCCCGAGGAGGCCCGCCGCAGCGTCGTAGAGGTAGTCGAAGGCCGCGAAGACCTTGCGGCCCGTGTTGAAAAACTGGCTGCTCTGTGGCGGGAGGTTTTCGGTGGAGGTGCCGGCGAGTGGATTGAAAAACTCGACCTCCGTGGGGTTGAGCAGGTTGCTTGAATCCGACGTGTCGATGTCGTAGCCCACCGCGCCAGTCGAGTTGAGCAGGTTGACTGTCATCGTGCCGCTGAACTTCGACGACGGCCTCTTCCCTGGCAGCGTGAGGATGCCGCTGGGGATGCCCATGTCGATGACGATCTGGCCGGTGCCGCTCGTCGTGCTCTCGTAGGTCACCGTGCCCGTGGCCGGCTGCCAATCGGGGGCCGATTGGCCCTGCTGCGGGAGCCCGGTCGGCGCGAGGTCGGTAGAGGCAAAGCCGCTCACGCCGCTGTCGAGCCCGAGCTTTACGCCCTCGGCCGAGATCACGTAGCCCGGCCGCATCGAGCCCGCCTGCATCTCGGGAAGATTCAAAAAGGCGTTGTAGAGCTGGTTTCGGTCACCGGTGGTCGGGGCGGTGCCCTGTCCCGAGCGGTCGAAGCCGATGCCGAAGTTCGCTACCGGTGCGAGTTTCGACGTCGTCGCGGTGAGCATGTTGTCGGCATAGTTGGCCCACCAGCCGCCGGGGATCGTGACGGTGCCCGCCGGGCCGATGCCGGTGGCGTTTGGCACGATACCGACCGTGCGCGTGAGCGTGCCGTCAGTGATCGTGATCGAGCCGCTCGAGATCGTCGTGCCGAACGTGGTATTTGCGACGGTTGACCCCGGTGCCGGCGTCGTCGAGGCACCGATCGCCGTGACGACGAGGACCGGCACGTGCGCCTGTGCCTTGCCGCCGGAATTGGCGTTACCCGTTCCAACGTATGACGACTGCGTGAACGTGATCGTCTGATTCGACCACTGGCCGAAGTACAGTCGATTCGAACTGTTCAGAAAGACGTGCCCCTTCGGCCCGTCGAGCGCGATGTTTGCGTCGAGCTGGAGGGCATCGAAATAGAGGCCGCGGGAGCCGGTGTCGAGGTTCACCGCGAGTTGCTTCGTGCCCACCTGCATCGCGATCTGCGGGTCGGCCGGCGGATTCGTGTCGTTGTAGAAGTTCGGGTTGTTCGCGTAGGGCACGAGATAATGCCCCACCGCGGCCGAGTAGCCTGCCTGCGGATTGCCGCCGGACGATTCGCCCTGCCCGATGCCGCCGCCGAGCGAGATGCCGTCGCCACCGTTGTTTCGGATCGTGTTGCGAGTGACCGTCGTACCGGTAAAGTCGCCCGTGGCGGCCTCGATGCCGTGGGCCGTGTTGCGCTCGATCGTGTTGCCGGAAATGGCGACGCCCTGCACGCCCCCGGGCATCATGATGCCGCTGCGGCGATTGAAGCGGATCGAATTGCCCTTGATCACGGTGCCGGAGTAGCTGCCGGGAGCGAGCACGACGCCGTGGGTATTTGGCCCGCCACTCACATAGCCCCACGGGTTTGTCGTGCCCTCGCGGCCGATCGTATTGTCGTGGATGGTGAGGCCACGGACCGGGCCGGCCGCCTCGATGCCGAAGGCTCCGTTGCCGTGGATCGTGTTGCCTTCGATCACCGTGCCTGAATAGGTGATCGTGCCGCCGGCGGTCTTGGCGGCGATCTGGATGCCGTCATAGACGTTGTCGGTGATCTCGAAGCCGCGGAGGTGCGAATGCTGCGACTCCTTGTCGAAGACCACGCCGCTGCCGGTGAACCGACGGATCGAGCCGCCTGCGGACAGGCGGACCGTGACCTGATCCGCCACGACGAGCCCGTCGGCGGCGGCGCCGAAGCCGCTGCCATCGAGATGCACGGCCGCCGTGAACAACGCGGTCTGTGCCGACGCGATGGCGATGCCGCCGAGTGGCCGCGAGGCCCCCACCGCGCCCGCCACCGTGATCGTTTCATCACCGGCGTCGAGCGAGAGCGGAAATGCCGTGTCAACGCTGGAATCGATCCGGCCGGTGAACTGGATCGGGCCGCCGCTCCCATCGCCATCGGCTCCCGAGGTCTGGATCGTCACGGCGCCCGTGAGCGTCGTGTCGCCGGCGACGGAGAAGAGTGCATTGTTTGTCGTGTAGATGCCCGCGAGCGTGGCGGCGTCGCCGAACCGCTGGCCGCCCGTCGTGCTGACCGACACGGCTGCTGTCGTGCCGCCGGTGTCGGTCGTGAGGCTGGCAAGCGGCCACATCGCGCCGACGGGCCGGACGAACTCGGTCTGCGACGATGACTCGATGGCGAGCGGCTGGTGGCCGCCAGCTGCCGAATCGACCGTGCCGCTGAAGGTCACCGCGCCGGTGCCGGCGGAAACGGTCACCGCACCGGCGAGCGTCGTCGCGCCGGCCACGAAGAACTCACCTCCACCGGTGGTGTAGGTACCCGAGAGGATCGCGTTTTGGCCATACCGCTGGCTGCCCAGCGTCGTCACCGACTCCAGCTGCGCGCTCGACAGGCCGCCGCTCGGCCGCACCCGCAGGTAGCCCGTGGTCACGTCGAACATCACGTCGTAGGCGTTGTAGAAATTGAGGCCGGTGTTGACGCTGTTGCCCGTGGAGGCGGCGCTGCCCGAGGTGGTGAAGTCGATCGCATCGACCGAGGCTTCGCTGCCGGCGACGAAGCTCCAGTTGAAGGACGGCGCTCCGGGCAGTGGAAACACACCGGTGAACGTCGTGCCATTCGTGACCATTCCCCCGCTGACGAATTCGTCTCCGGGGAGCCTCGAATGAACCGGGTAGTGGATCGTCATCGTCGGTGCGCCGCTGTCGATCAGTGTCTCAATCGTGCCGAGATCGAATGTGTTTGCGCCACCGTCTCGAGAGAGCGAATACTCGCCCGAAAACGCGAACTGCTCGTAGGCCTGCCGTTGGAACGCCGCGCCGTTGGGATTCGGATAGAGCAGGCCATCGATCTCGGTGAGCGGGATGGCCGTGGGGAACTGCCCGCGGAGCTCATCGGTGATGCCGACCACCACCCGTGGCGACGTGCCGAGCGGGCCAAGCTGCACCACGAATCCACTCGACAGATTGCCCGGCAACTGGAGGAGCGGATTGGTCACCTGCACGGGAGGATCGACCTGGCCTCCCGGAGGCTTCGCGATCCCGAACGATGCGCCGAAATCACCGAAGAAGTGGCCTTCGATCGGCGGCGCGCTCGCGGTCGAGAAATCAAAAGTCGCGCCAGTCTTGTCGTTGCCGCCGGCCGTGATGGCGGTGATCTGCACGGCGCCGCCGGTCGAGACCGTCTGCGATCCATTGCCGAGCGTCAGCACGGCATTCGTCGCCAAGCCGTCAAAGTAATTGCCCGACGTGTATTTGTTCTCCATGACCGCGGCATTGGCCGACGGCACCACGCCCTGCCACCACTCCGGGTTGTAGCCGGCCCAGAAGCCCGTGCCGCCGGTGTCGAACTCATACATCCGCGCCGGGTTGTTGCCGATCGCCACCTCGATGCCGTATTTGTCTTCGACGTTGCCGTCCGGCGCCGTGTAGGGGAGGTAGTGGAGCGGGATCGTGCGGCTCTGCGTCGTATCGGATGAGAGCACGAGCGGCCGCACGGCCCGGGTTTCGAGACGCTCGAGCGGAACGGCTGCCCCGATGGCCGCTTCGAAGATGGTCGATCCGAGCGCCGTGACCATGAGGGATTGCTCGCCGAGCGACTGGCCATCGACCGTACCTGTGAACGTTACGCTGCCCGAACCGCCGTCGATCTCGACGTCATCGGCAAGCCGTACGTCGGCATCGAGCGTGACGCCGCCGAGGCCGCGGATAGCACTTGAGACCACGAGCGGCCCGGTCGCGATCGCAGCCTGCACGGTGCCGGTGGCGACCGCACCGGTCTCGAACGCGATCGATCCAATTTCCGCCATCTCAATGTCGGCGTTGAGGGTGCCTACCGTGAAGACGAAGCCCCCCGCGCCGGTGTTGCCGCTCACGATCACATCACTCACGTCGTCTGGGTCGAACTGCTGCGCGGCAGTAAACACCCGATTCGACGCCACCTCGATGCGGCCGGCAATCGTTCGGAAGTAGGCGGTGGCCCCGCCGTTCACCGTGATCACGAGATCGTCGAGCACCTGCACGGCGACAACCGACGACGGGGCCGCGGGAACGACAGCGTTTGACAACGCGGAGAAGGGGCCCGGGCCAACCTCATTGATCGCCGCGACCCGGAAGCGGTAGGAGCTGCCATTGACGAGCCCGGTGGCCTCGTAGGTTGTGGCCGTTGTGCCGGTGTTTTCGGTGAGAATGATCGTCGTCGAACCGACCTCGGCCTCAATGCGGTACCCGGTGATGGAGCCGCCACTGTCGGCTGGCGGCTGCCACGAGAGTGTCGCGCTGGCGTCGCCCGCCACCGCGATGAGACCAACAGGAGCACCGGGATCGAATTCCGGAACCACCGTCCTGCTTGCTGCTGACCAGGGGCCGGTGCCGACGCCGTTGATGGCGGCCACTTCGAACTGGTAGCCACTGCGACTGGTGAGCCCGGTGACGGTGTAGGACGTGGCGGAAGAGAACGTGTTTGGCGTCGCGACCGTCCAGAAAAATCCGCCGTCGGTCGAGTAGCGGACGGCATAGCCATCGATCGCCTCGCCGCCCGTGGTCATCGGGGCTGTCCAGGTGAGGGCCACCGACTCATACCCGGCTTGCCCCAGCACGTCCGTGGGGGTTCCCGGCACAGTGCTGGCGACAGAGCCGGTGTATGTTCTCGTGGACGTGGCCACGGCAGTCGGTTGGGCGGTGACCGTTACCGTGAATGAGTAGTGCCCAGGTTTGGTCGGCGTCCCCGCGAGTTCGCCGCCCGTGCTCAAGGCGAGGCCTTCGGGGAGCGCCCCGTGGGTGACCTCCCAGGTCGGGGTGAACGAAGCGTCGGGAAACGTCGCCACCAGTTGCTGCTGCGTGCTGACGTCTACCTCAAGTGGCTCAATCGACGTCGTGCCGATGTGGACCCAGTCGATCGTCGCCGAGGCCGCGAAGATGTTGTAGCCGACGGAGGCCGTTGCGTTGGTCACCAAGGTCGGATCGGCATACGAGGATCCGCCGCCGCCTCCACCACCGGCGCCGGCCGTGCCAATCAAGCCCGCCGTGCCGGCGTCGCCACCCTCGCCGCCGTAATACCCACCCGCGCCGCCACCGCCGCCGCCGTTGGCGCTGAGCGTCTCCGCGCTGCCGCCCACCGTCGATTGTCCATTCGGGACCTGACCGCCCGCTCCACCGCTGCCGCCATCGCTGCCTTGGCCTGCGGCGCCGTTGCCGGCGGGCCATACCCCGGCCACCGCCGTGCCCGCGCCGCCCGTGCCTCCGTTGCCTCCGGTCTCCGGCGCGTAGCCGTTTGGATCGGTGCCACCCGCCCCGCCAGAGCCACCGGCGACCATCACGCGCGTGTCTGGCAGGTAGCCGCCGATGCGGATGTCGGTCGCTCCGCCTCCGCCTCCGCCGGCGCTCGACGACTCGCTGCCGGTTCCGCCGGTCGCGGCGCCGTTGAATCCGCCGGCCCCCGGGTAACTCTTGCCGGCGGCATTCCCACCGTTGCCGCCGACCCACAGATCGAGCGCGAACGTGCCGGCAGGCCACGTGAGCGTGCCCTGCACCTGGGCGGCTGGCGTATTATATGTGGAGCCAGAGCCGTCGGTTCCTCCGAGCCCGCCGACAAGCGTGATCGAGGCGCTCTGCACGCCCTGCGGGATTTCCCAATCCTGTGGGCCGCCCGTGGGATTGAACACCGCCTGCCCCGCAGCCAGGAGCGCGCGGCTCTCAAGACGCTCGGCCGCTGCAAGCAGAGCGCGTTTGGAGCGACGGATGCGGGCCCGTCGAAAGGTGTGGCTACGGGGGCGAGGGCTCATAGGCGACAGAAAGACTGCGTCAGCGAACCGCCTTGTATCATGCCCTGCCGGCCGCCGTTTTCAACGTTTTGGTGCGTGGGGATTCCGTGAGGCCCGAAACAGGGCCAACGGCTCAAAGAGTCGCACCGTGAGCAGGATTTCACTCGCCGAGAGCGACGACGTGTAGACGCCGGCCGGGTCGCCGGCGAAGGTGTCGGCCAGTGGCGTCGAGCCGGTGCCGAGGCCAAAAAA
>CAMCYH010000021.1 GCA_945883745.1 Candidatus Kuenenia stuttgartensis | reverse complement strand
AAACGAATGAGCATAGCCTGTTCAAATGGATATGGTCGGCGCCGCGAATTCCGACGACTGAGCCAAAACTGTCGGCGACTCACTTCAACGGCGACTGGCCGTTATGATCGCGGAGCCGTGCGAGGGCGATCCAGGCGGCGGGATGCTTTTTGAAGAGCTTCACGAACTGGGTCGGCGTCACGTCGAGCGCGTCAGCCACCCGGGGCACGTCTCCGCGGGCCGCATCGAGGTGGTCAAGCGCCTCGGCGATGAGCGGCGGATAGTCGTCATGCTCGATGCTCACCGCAAGCCGCCCATCTCGACTCCGGGACCGCCACCGCACGGACGGGCCGGCCGAGACAGGTGGAACGCGGTGTTCGATGGCCAGACGGAGTCGCATCCGCCAGAGGGCCATGCGGCGGTTTTCCGACTGGGAGCGTCGCTCGGAGGCCTCGGCGGTCAGTCCCGTGGGCAGATGGGTGAGGACGACGGCCGTTTCGGTCTTGTTGCGATGCTGCCCGCCCGGGCCGGACCGCTTTGTCCGGATCTCACGGCATTCCGCGAGGAGGGCAGCGGAGTCGAGGGCGGCGGGGTGCATCATGCTACGGAAATGGACTGGGAAATAGCCGCATTTGGACAGCGACAGACTCTCCCACCACAATAGGGCACACGCGCCCGTAGCTCAGTTGGATAGAGCATGGGATTTCTAATCCCAGGGTCGCTGGTTCGAGTCCAGCCGGGCGTATTTCCAGAATATTTTCCCATTTTCGAACCATTTCCTCACGAGCCACGTACATACTCCCTGAATCGGCCGGGTGGCCGAGCGGCGGTTCAAGGGAGGTGGCCAATGGAGCGGGAAGAACTTCTGGAACTCTGCGAACGGTATGTTCGCCGACGCGGGCTCGAAGGAGTCGACTCGAACGACGACGGCTCGTCCATGCCACCCGTCGTGGAGATCGTCGACGGGTACCTCCACGCCGAGATTTCCGAGAGCGAGAAAAATTCACTGCTCGCCTACGTCCGCGGGACCGACTCCGATTCGGACTCGGAAGAACCGCTTGACGACTTTGCAGAGCCTGTTCTCGCCGAACTCGACGACCTGTGAGATCGAGACGCATGAACGACGGGTTCCCTGGAGCCTCTCGTCACTGTGCCAACAGGTCAGCGGCCTTCTGCCAGACGGTCCATGCCCCCACGATCAAGAAGCCGAGCGACGAGACCCACAGCAGGGCGTCCCACCACCGCGATGGCACCAGCCGCGGATCCGCATCTCGGTAGCGGAAGAACAGCACCGACACGCCGAGTGCCGCGAGCATGATTGCCTGGGCCATGCCGCTGGCAAGCACCATCGCAACCGGTGCCCGGATCGCCAAGGCGAGGATCAGGGCCACCAGCGGCCAGGCGATCGCCACTCGCTTGGTCCACCGCTTCCGCGACGCCTCGTCGTCCGCGACCACACCAGCGAGCACGAGGCCGTCGGCCACGATTCGTGAGTTGCCATCGGCGGCAGCGAAGAGCGTCGAATAGAGCACGCAAAACGCACCGGCCAGGAAGACATTCGCGGCCCACTCACCGAAGACGGGCGCATACATCGCTCCGAGGGACCGTACCATTTCGTCTCCCTCGGGTAAGAGCCCCAGTCGGCCGAGCGTGGCTGCGCCGAGCAGGTAGAACGCGATGGTCACGACCGTGTAGACCACCATGGAGGCCCAGGCGTCGAGCTGCATCACCCGCATCCATCCGCGGGCCCGCGCTGCCCATTCTGGAGACTGGTCGCGCGGCCCGACCGCGCGACCGTATCCCTTTTCGAGGCACCAGTAGGGGTAGAACATCAGTTCGGCCGCCCCTACGCCGATGATGCCGAATGTCGCCAGAGCCGCAACCAACGGCGACCGGCCGCCGACCGCCGGCGGAATGGAGGGCACCAGGCCGCTCGCCAATTCGCTTCGTGAAATCGCCCAGGTCGGATCGAACTGCAGCATGACAAGTGCTGCGAGCGTGACGAGCGTGAAGCCCCCGACCAACACGATCGCGACCCGCTCGATCACCCCGTAGCGGCCGTAGGCCAACAGACACGACGTGGCGATGGCCACGACGATCGCCCAGAGGGTGCCGTCGATGGGAGTCGCGAGCCCGCGTTTCTCCTGGTCAAGCTCGGTCAGCCGTGCCTTGAGACCAGCCGCTGTTGCTTGATCACCCCCTCGACTCGCCGAGGCGGCGGCGATCCGCACGGCAGCCGCCTCGTCGTGTAGGCGATTCCAGTCACGGCCCTGCCTCGTGAGTGGCACACCTCCGGCGAGGGTCTGAGAGACCCCGGCGAGGATACCCCCCTGCTGCACAACGATCAGCGCCGTCATGATGGCCCAGCCCCAGTACACCCAGCCTCGTCCCGCCACTCTTGGCCCCGGCACGCTGTCGAAGGCCTGCAGGGGGGTCCGACCCCACGTCAGCGTCGAGCGGCCGATCTCAACCTGGGCGGCGACCTTGATGGCACAACCGATCACGATCAGCCACAGCAGCACGAAGCCTGCCTCAGCGCCCACGGTCGTGGCGGCGATCAGTTCGCCCGATCCGACGATCGAACTGGCCAGAATGATCCCCGGCCCGAGATAGGCCAGTGACTCACGGATCGTCGCTGGTGGTTGGGAAACGGTTGTCGACATCAGGCCCCAGACAAAATCCCTGTGGCGAAAGGCCACGGCGACCAATACGATACCGTTTTCGAAGCGATCACACGACCATCATGCCGCTGGCCCGGTCATCCATGGACGCCATCCAGCTTTCATCGCTCGACAATGTCGCAGTGCTGGTGCGACGGCTCCCGGCGGGAGCCCGGGTGTCGCTGGAAAGTGGCGAGGTCATTCTCGACCGGGATCTCGGTCTGGGGCACAAGATCGCCTGCAAACCGATCGCCATCGGCGACAAGATCATGAAGTACGGTGTCTCGATCGGGTCGGCCACCCAGCCGATCGCCCCCGGCCAGCACGTTCACCTGCACAACATGCAGAGCGACTACCTCCCGACATACACGCTGGATGTCGATCGTCTCTTTCGGGGAGTGTCCACTCCATGAATTGCATTCGAAACGATGCGTTCCTGCGGACCGACGGCCGCAAGGGAATCCGCAACACGGTGGCCGTTGTCTATCTCGTGGAGTGCGCCCACCACGTGGCCCGCGAGATTCAGCTGCCTTTCCGCGAGGTGGGCGTGCACCTGCTGGGATTCGGCGGCTGTTACCCCAACGACTACTCCTTTCGCATGCTGACGACCCTTTGCACACACCCCAACGTGGGTGGTGTGCTGCTTGTGTCGCTGGGCTGTGAGGGATTCAACCGCGCGGGGCTGCTCGATGTGATTCGGCGATCCGGCCGGCCTGCAGAGCTGCTGGTGATCCAGGAATGTGGCGGCACTCGGACGACGATCGAACAGGGGCGGGTACGGATAGGCGAAATCCTCCGGCAACTGGAGACGGTGCCGCGGGCGGCGCTCACAGTCGAGGAACTGGTGATCGGTACGATCTGTGGTGGAAGCGACGGCACCAGTGGGATCACGGCCAACCCGGCCATCGGCCTCGCCTTCGATCGGCTGGTCGCCGCAGGTGCCACCTGCATCTTCGAGGAGACGGGCGAACTCATCGGCTGTGAGCAGATCCTGGCGACTCGGGCCGCCACCCCCCCTGTCGCCGCGCAGCTCGTCGAGTCGGTGGAGAAGGCGGCCCGCTACTACGCGACCCTCGGGCATGGGAGCTTCGCCCCGGGCAACGCCGATGGTGGCCTCACCACCCAGGAGGAGAAGAGCATGGGAGCCTTCTCGAAGAGCGGCTCAGCTCCGATCACCGGGCTCATCAAGCCGGGAGACGTGCCCGCGGTCAGCGGCCTCTATCTGCTCGACGTCGTGCCGGATGGAGAAGTGCGGTTCGGCTTTCCCAACGTCAACGACACCGCGGAGATCGTCGAACTGATTGCCTGCGGTTCGCACGTCACACTCTTCTCGACCGGCCGTGGCTCAGTCGTCGGCTCCGCCATTTCACCGGTCGTCAAGATCTGTGCAAACCCCGAGACCTTCCGCAATCTGGCCGGTGATATGGATATCGACGCGGGCCGCGTTTTGGAGGGCCGGGGCAGCCTTCCCGAGGTTGGCGATGAGATCGTGGCCTTGGTGCAGCGGGTGGCTGCCGGCGTTCCGACTGCCTCGGAAGCCCTCGGTCACCAGGAGTTCGTGCTTGGCTACAAGTCATTCGAGCCGGTCGGCCCTGCCTGCCATCCCGTCTCGACGATTCACATGTGAATCGCCTGACCCGCGACCGCCAGGGCGGCCTCCTTGAGCGCTTCGGGGAGCGTTGGATGGGCGTGGCACACCCGAGCGATATCCTCGGCCGTAGCCCCGAAGTTCATTGCAGCCGCCGCCTCACCGATCAGGTCACCGGCTGAGGGCCCGATGATGTGAACTCCCAGCACTCGATCGGTCGTGGCGTCTGCCAGTACCTTCACCTTGCCGGTGGTGTCATTGATGGTTCGCGCCCGGCCGTTGGCCCGGAAGGGAAACACGCCCTTCTTGTAGGCGACGCCTTCCGCCACGAGTTGATCCTCCATCGCGCCCACCGTGGCAATCTCAGGATGCGTGAACACAACAGCGGGAACGACCCCATAGTCGACATGGGCCCAGCCCCCGGTCATCCCGTCGACACAGGCCACGCCATCTTCCTCGGCCTTGTGGGCGAGCATCGGGCCGGGAATGCAATCACCGATCGCCCACACCCCGGCTGCCACGGTGCGAAAATGATCGTCGACCGGGATCCGGCCGCGAGAATCGGTCGTGATGCCGACGGTCTCCAGGCCGACGCCATCGGTGGCCGGCTGCCGACCAGTCGCAGCGAGAACACGGTCGCAGAGGATCGGCTCGTGCCCTTCCACCTCCACTCGACAGCCATCGCCACTGGCGCGAGCCGACCGGACTCGCGCCCCCAGTCGGATCTCGAGCCCCTGCCTGCGGAACAGCGCGAGCGCCTCGCTCGCAATCTCGGCGTCGATGCCCGTCAGGATCCGGTCGGCATACTCAAGCACGGTCACCTTCGAGCCGAGCCGCCGCCACACGCTACCCAGTTCGAGGCCGATGTAGCCACCGCCGATCACCACGAGGTGCGGCGGCACGGCATCGAATGACAGGGCCTCGGTGCTCGTGCCGACGAACCGGCCATCGACTTCGACACCCGGGAGCACCGTGGAGCGACTTCCGACGGCGAGCACGACCCGCGGCGCTTCGAGGGCTGTGGCGGAGCCGTCCGTGGCGGTCACGTCGACTCGGCCCGGTCCGGCGAGCCGCCCGGTACCGACATACCGTGTCACTCTGTTCTTTTTCAGCAGCGCCTCGATTCCCTTGCAGAGCGTGGAGACCACCTCGTCCTTCCGGCGCATCATCGTGGCCAGATCGAGCGCCACGCTTTCGACCCGCACTCCATGCGTGGCCAGTTCGTGCCCCGCCTCTTCAAACTTGTGGCTCGATTCGAGAAGCGCTTTTGATGGGATACAGCCGACCCGCAGGCAGGTGCCCCCAAGTTTCTCGTCCTTCTCGACGACGGCCGCATTCAGTCCGCGCTGCGCCGCCCGAATGGCCGCCACATACCCCCCGGGTCCGCCGCCGATCACGATGAGGTCGTGGGCTGGCATCTTCAAACCTTTCCTTTCGTGCGTGGGAAAAACTGCAGATCCATATCAGCGCGACACAAGGCTGGGATGAAAGACTCCGTCGCTGCGGTCTCCTCACACGGCTTTAAACGATGAAGGCGACCTCACGCGAGCGAAGATCCTGGGGGCCTCCAGGCCTGTCATGTACCCGCTCCGGGAGTCGATTCGTCGCGCGGTCATCGGTCACACTTCCAACATCAACCGGCTGGGATCTTCGATCGTGTCCTTGATTCGTTTGAGGAACGTCACTGCCTCGCGGCCGTCAACCAGTCGATGGTCGTAGGTGAGGGCGAGATACATCATCGGCCGTATCACCACCTGCCCGTTGACCGCCATCGGACGATCCTGGATCGCATGCAGCCCCAGGATGCCGCTCTGGGGAGGGTTGATGATCGGCGTCGAGAGCATCGACCCGTACACCCCGCCGTTGGAGATCGTGAACGTGCCCCCCTGCAACTCTTCCAGCTTGAGCTTATTGGCACCAGCCCGTTTGGCAAAGTCACCGATCGTCATTTCAATCTGTGCGAATGACAATGCCTCCGCGTTCCGGATCACCGGCACGACGAGTCCCTTGCCACCGCCAACCGCGATGCCGATGTCGTAGTAGTCGCGGTAGACAATGTGCGGCTCGCGAAATTCGGCGTTGACCTGCGGCACCGCCCGCAACGCCTCGACCGCCGCCCGCACGAAGAACGACATGAACCCCAGTTTCACACCATACCGCTCATGAAACAGATCCTTGAATTTGTTCCGCAGTGCCATCACGGCCGACATGTCGACCTCATTGAAGGTCGTCAGCAGGGCGGCCTCGTGCTGGGCCGCCACGAGCCGCTCGGCGATCCGCTGCCGAATGGGGCTGATGAGCTGATACCGCTCCTCGCGGCTGCCGGCTCCGGAAGCCGTAGGAAGGCTCGGCGAGAGCGCCGGCTTAGCCGGCGTTGCGACCGGTGCGGAGGCGGGGGCCCGCGGCACGGCTGCTGGGGCGGTGGCTGCCACGGCCTGCTGGGCATCGGCCTTGGTGATGCGGCCACCGGGCCCGCTCGGCACGGCGGCCGCCGGCGGCACGCCAGCCTCGCCCAAGACACGAGCCGCCGCAGGCATGACCCGCGCTGCTGGCGACGCCTGAGATGACGTGGGCTGCGGAGCGAAAGCCACGGGTGGAGACGCAGGTGCCGGAGCCGCTGCGGCACCGACAAGCTCCATGTAGCCGATCACTTCACCCACCGTTGCCCGCTCCCCGGCGCCCTTGAGGATCTTTGTGATGGTGCCGTGTCCCGGGGCAGGAAGCTCCACAGTCGCCTTGTCGCTCTCGATTTCCACGACCGATTCATCGGTCGTGACGGCGTCGCCCTCCTGCTTCTTCCAGGTGCCGATCATCACTTCGGTGATCGATTCGCCGACTTCGGGGACCTTCAGTTCAAGTGCCATGGTGGGAAAGATTCATGCGGGGAAAGGGGACGAAATGAAGAAAGAGGGATCAGCTGGTGAAGGCCGCGGCAAGCAACTCGTTCTGCTCGAGATCGTGGCTCTTCTTGGAGCCGGTCGCCGGACTGGCGGCGCTCTGCCGGCAGACGCCCGAGAACGGAAACCGGTCTAGCAGTTTGTCGCCGAAGTGGATGCGAAAGAACCGCCAGGCACCCATATTTTCGGGCTCATCTTGCACCCATACTGCCGGCGTGCCGGGGGCATAGTCGGCCAGCGCCTCCTCCAGTGCTCGTCGGGGCAACGGGTAGAGCTGCTCAACCCTCACGATCGCCACATCGCGGCGGCCAAGTTCCTGACGCCGCTTCTCCAACTCGTAGGCCACCTTGCCCGAACAGAGCAGGATTCGCCGTACGTCCCGCGGCGATGCCGCCACATCGCACAGCACCCGTTGGAAACTGCCGTGAACGAGTTCATCGAGATTCGACACGCAGCCCGGATGCCGCAGCAGGCTCTTGGGCGTCATGACGACCAGCGGCTTCCGCCACACGCGGAGCACCTGCCGCCTGAGGCAATGGAAAATCTGCGCCGGTGTGGTGGGCTGCACCACCTGGAAGTTGTCCTTGGCGGCCAGCATCAGGAACCGCTCGAGGCGAGCGCTCGAGTGCTCCGGCCCCATTCCCTCGAACCCGTGTGGCAGAAGCATGACCAGCCCGGAGAGCCGATTCCACTTGTCCTCGGCACTCACGATGAACTGGTCGATCACCACCTGTGCCACGTTCACAAAGTCACCGAACTGGGCCTCCCACATCACGAGGCCATCGGGACAGTCGAGGCTGTAGCCGTACTCGAAGCCCAAGACACCCATTTCCGAAAGCGGACTGTTGTAGATCTCAACCGGTGACTGATCGTTGGAAAGGTGCTCAAGCGGACAGAACGTCTCGTCGGTGAAGACATCGTGGATCACCGCATGGCGGTGGCTGAATGTGCCTCGCTGGCTGTCCTGCCCAGAGAGCCGCACCCGCAGGCCCTGGGTCGCCAAACTTGCCAACGCGAGCGCCTCACCGGCCGACCAATCGATGGCCGCAGAGCCGTCGGCCATCTTGAGGCGTGTCTCGAGAAATTTCTGGATCTTGGAATGCGGCTGAAACCCATCCGGAAGGGTCACCAGCCGCTGAAGCAGATGCTGAAGCACGTCGCGCCGCACGCCCGTGTCGACGTCGGCCGCATCCCGCTCACGACCGCCAATGTAAAACGACCATACGCCCGCGACTTCCCCGCGATGGACAAAATCGTCGCTCTTCGCCACCGACAGTTCCGCGTCGAGCTTCGCCCGGTGCTCATCGGCGATTCGCATCGCCTCGTCGCGATTGATCTCGCCGAGCTTGAGCAGCTTTTCGAGATAGCTCTCATGCACACTCGGCCGCCGCTCGATGACGCGGTAGAGGGCGGGCTGCGTGAAGGCGGGCTCATCGGCTTCATTGTGGCCGCGACGACGGAAGCAGTACATGTCGATCACGACATCCCGCTGAAACTCGCGGCGGAAGTCCATCGCCAGGTTGACCACCTGTGCCACCGCCTCGGGATCCTCGCCGTTCACATGGAAGATCGGGATCTGCAGCATTTTGGCGACGTCGGTCGCGTACATGCAGCTGCGGGCCTCACGGGGCCCGGTCGTAAACCCGATCTGGTTATTGACGACGACGTGGAGCGTGCCACCGGTGCGGTAGGCGTCGAGCTCGCTGAGGTTGAGCGTCTCCTGGATGATGCCCTCGCCCGCGAAGGCGGCATCGCCGTGCACCAGGATCGTCATGCCCCCCTGGCGGGCAAAGTCGCTGGAGCGATCCTGGCGGGCCCGCACTCGCCCGATGGCGACGGGGTTCACAAACTCGAGGTGGCTCGGGTTGAAGCAGAGCGTGAGATGGACGTTGCGGCCGTTGGCTGCCCGGTAATCGGTCGAATGACCGAGATGATACTTCACGTCACCCCGGCCAACATGGAGCTCGGGATCGAGATCGGCAAACTCGCGGAAGATCTTCTGCGGGCTCTTGCCCATGATGTTGGCCAGCACATTCAGCCGACCGCGGTGGGCCATGCCCAGCACGACGTCATCGATCTCGTGGCCAGCCGCCCGCTCGATTGCCATCTCCAACAGCGGAATCAGGCTCTCCGATCCTTCGAGCGAAAAGCTCTTTGCCCCGAGGAACCGCTTTTGAATGAACTCCTCAAAAACGGCCGCCGTAGTCATCTGGCGGTAGATCCTCAGCTGCTGCCGGCGGTCGAGCTGGATCCGGTTTTCACAGCCCTCCATACGCACCTGCAGCCACTGCCGCACCAGGAGGTCGTCCATGTGCATGAACTGCACACCGATCGACCGGCAGTAGGTGTTCCGCAACCGCTTGATGATCTGCCGCAGTGACATCGACTGCGGTCCCTCGATCGTGTCGGTGGAGAACGACCGATCCATATCCTCTTCGGTGAGGTGATAGAAATCGGGATCAAGCTCAGGAAGACCTGGCCGCGGACGGCCCAGCGGATCAATCTCGGCCATCAGGTGGCCACGCACACGGTACGCCCGCACGAGCTGGTCGACGCGGTCCTGCAGGAAGGCGACCCGCTCTTCTCCCTGCGTCCCCTGGGCCACTGGCGGCAGCGGCAGCGGCATGGCCTCGCCGGCAGGCGCCTCAGGGAGCGCCACCGCGCCGTTGGCCATTGCCACGGCATGGGCCGAGGCGATGCCGTCGGGCGTGACCAGCCGATCGGCCCGTGGCCGGACGCCGTTGCGGTGGATCGCGGCCGGCAACGCACCGTGACCGTCGCCGTCCACGGAGGCGACCGGAGGTGGCAACGCCGCCGGTGCAGTCTGAGCCCGATCCGCCGTCAGCGAGTCAAAGTAGGCCCGCCATTCGGACTCTACACTCGCTGGATCGTGCTGATACTGTTCGAAGAGTTCTTCGAGGAATGAAAGCGAGGCCGTGCCGGCCGAATCGATGCGATCGAGGGGGGTCACAGTGAGGTTCCGTTGGTCACATGGCCAGCAGCAGTCGGCCCGGGCTCTCCAGGTACCCGATCACTTCCTTGAGGAAGCGGGCCGCCAGAGCGCCGTCGATAATCCGGTGGTCGTAGGAAAGTGAAAGAGGCATCATCAGCCGTGGCTCAACACGGTCGTCGTGCACCATCGGCATCTTTCGCGACCGGCCGACGAGCAGGATGGCGACTTCCGGCCAGTTGATGATCGGCGTGGAGTATGTGCCGCCGATCGCACCCAGGTTGCTGATCGTAAAGGTGCCCCCGCGGAGATCCTCGAGGCCGTATTGGGCGTTCTTCGCCTTCTCGGCGGTTTCGGCGATCGCCTGGGCCATCTGTGGAATCGACATCTGGTCACAGTCACGCAGCACCGGCACGACGAGCCCCCGGGGCGTGTCGACGGCCAGGCCGACATTCACATAGTCCTTGTAAATGACCTCGCCCTTCTCGGTGTCCACCGAGGCATTGACCGCCGGGTGATCGCGGAGCGACAGGCTTACCGCCTTCACAACAAAGGCGAGCGCCGTGAGCTTGATGTTGTTCTTCGCGTATTCCTGCGTGCTCGCCTTGCGAAGATGCTCGAGTTCCGTGACGTCCGCGTCATCGAAGTTGGTGAGATGTGGAATCGTCGACACGCTCCGCACCATGTTGGCAGCGATCGTCTTCCGCATCCGCGACATCTGCTCGCGCCGGATTGGCCCCCAGTCGTCCCGTTCCGTGGCCGTCGAGTCAGGCCGTGACCGCGATGGTGCGGCGCTGGCCTGACGGACCGCGGCAATCACGTCCTCACGCACGATCCGACCAGCTGGACCGCTCCCGCGGACCCGCGCCAGATCAACGCCCAACTCACGCGCCAGTCGCCGCACGGCAGGGCCTGCAGGCTCGACCGTGGCTGTCGCAGCCGCGGGAGCAGGCTGCTCGACGGCAGCGAGAGATGGCTCCGGATGACGACGACCCGCGACGGCCGCCGAGGGGACCGGGGCCGGCTCAGCCACCGGCTTCGCCGCGACGGGAGCCGCTGCGGGAGCAGCCACCTGGGCCGGGGCGGCGGCCACCGGCTTGGGAGCGGGAGCAGCCGCTGCCGTGGCGGCACCAGCCGCCTCCAGCACCACCAGCGCCTGGCCCACTTTCACGGTCTCACCCTTTTTGACGAGGACTTTGGCAATCCTCCCGCCGGGCGGGCAGGGCACCTCGATCACCGCCTTGTCGGTCTCGACTTCCAGCAGGGCCTGCCCTGGCTTGATGACGTCTCCCTCCGAAACGAACACGGTAACGACGTCACCGGAAGCAATGTTTTCGCCAAGATCAGGGAGCGTGAATTCAGTTGCCATGTCTGGTGTCGAAGATCGTCCTGAGGGTTTGAAACTGGGGGGAAATGGTCGGACACGAAACGGAGAACCACCAAATGTCAGGCGAGAGCAGCATCGATCTTGTTGGGATCGATGCCGAGGGAGGCAATCGCCTCGGCGACGACGTGAGCACCAATCGCTCCACGCGCCGCCAGTCGCGAGAGTGTACCCACCGCGATGCATTCGCCATCGACTTCGAAGTGCCTGCGCAGGGGACCGCGGGTCTCACTGCGGCCGAAGCCGTCAGTGCCCATCGCGAACAGGCCGCCGGGGATCCAGGGATCGAGCTGTTCCGCGACGGCCCGCACGTGATCACTGGCGGCAACGAATACCCCCTCCTCATCGGCCAGCAGATCCTCGAGGTAGCTGGTCCTGGGCGTCGCTTCCGGATGGAGCATATTCCACCGTCGACTCGCCTGTGCCTCACGCCGCAACTCCTTCCAGCTTGTCACGCTCCAGATGGTGCTCGACACACCCCACCGCTCAGCCAACAGATCGGCGGCGCGAATCACTTCACGAAGGATCGCCCCCGACCCGAGCAGGTGCACGTGCGGTAGCTGCGCAGACGCCTGGCTACCGGCCGCCACATCCTTGAGCCGGTACATCCCTTTGAGGATGCCCTCCTCACAGCCGGCCGGCATCGGCGGCATTTCATAGTTTTCGTTGTAGACCGTGATGTAGTAGATCCAGTCCTCGCCCTTGGCATACATACGCTCGAGCCCGTCGAGCATGATCACGGTCGCCTCGTAGACGAAGGCCGGGTCGTAGGCCCGCACCGTGGGATAGGCCATGGCGAAGAGATGGCTGTGGCCGTCCTGATGCTGCAGCCCCTCGCCGTTGAGCGTCGTTCGGCCAGCCGTGCCACCGAGCAGGAATCCCCTTGCGCGGCAGTCGCAGGCGGCCCAGATCAGGTCGCCGATCCGCTGAAAGCCAAACATGGAGTAATAGATGAACATCGGGATCATCGGCACGCCGTGGCTGGCATAGGCCGTGCCAGCGGCGACGAAACTCGACATGCTGCCCGCCTCCGTGATCCCTTCCTCGAGGATCTGGCCATCCTTGGCCTCGCGGTAGTAGAGCAGTTGGTCCGAATCGACCGGCTCGTAGAGCTGACCGGTATGGGCGTAGATGCCGCACTGTTTGAAGAGCGGATCCATGCCGAACGTTCGCGACTCGTCGGGCACGATTGGCACGATGTACTTGCCAACGTGCTTGTCTTTGAGAAGCTGCGCCATGAGCGTCACGACACCAGTCGTGGTCGAGACCTCGCGACCGGCACTCTTCTCGATGAACGCACGGTAGTCGTCGAGGGCCGGCGTCTTGAGCACCGGCGACTCGGCAGGCCGGCCCGGCACGTACCCACCGAGGGCCTTCCGTCGCTCACGGAGATACCGCATCTCCTCCGAATCCTCCGGCGGCTTGTAGAACGGGGCCTTCGCCACTTCGTCGTCGGAGATCGGAATGCCGAACCGCGAGCGGAAGGCCCGCAGTTCGTCTTCGTTGAGCTTCTTCTGCTGGTGGGTGACGTTGCGTCCCTCGCCCACCTCGCCAAGGCCGTAGCCCTTCACCGTCTTGGCGATGACCACCGTAGGCTTGCCGTGGCACTGCATCGCCGCCGCGTAGGCGGCGTAGACCTTCTCCGGATCGTGGCCACCGCGTCGCAGTTTCTTCAGCTTCTCGTCGGAGAGATGGGTCACCATCTCCATGAGCCGCGGGTCGGCCCCGAAGAAGTGCTCCCGAATGTAGCTCCCCGGCATGACGGTGTATTTCTGGTACTGGCCGTCAACGATCTCGTTCATCCGCTTGACGAGCAGACCCTCGTCGTCCTTGTCGAGCAGCGGATCCCACTCCTCGCCCCAGATCACCTTGATCACGTTCCAGCCGGCACCCCGAAAAACACCTTCGAGTTCCTGAATGATCTTGCCATTGCCGCGGACCGGGCCGTCGAGCCGCTGGAGATTGCAGTTGATGACGAACACAAGGTTATCGAGCTGCTCACGGGCCGCCAGCGAAATGGCGCCGAGCGTCTCCGGCTCGTCGGTCTCCCCGTCACCGATGAAGCACCAGACGTGTTGCTTGCTCGTGTCCTTGATGCCGCGGTCCTGCAGGTACTTGTTGAACCGGGCCTGGTAGATGGCCATGATCGGCCCCAGCCCCATCGAGACGGTCGGGAACTCCCAAAACTCCGGCATCAGCCAGGGGTGCGGGTAACTTGACAGCCCACCCCCCGGGGCAAGTTCACGGCGGAAGTTTTCCAGGTTCTTTTCGGTGAGCCGTCCTTCGAGGAAGGCGCGGGAGTAGATGCCCGGCGAGGCATGCCCCTGGAAGTAGACCTGGTCACCGGAATAGTCGTCACCGCGGCCGCGGATGAAGTGATTCATCGCCACCTCGACGAGCGTGGCCGACGAGGCAAACGTCGAGATATGCCCACCGATACTTTTATCTTCGCGATTGGCGCGGACGACCATCGCCATCGCATTCCAGCGGATGATGCTCTTGATGCGACGCTCGATCTCACGATTTCCCGGGAACGGCGGCTGCCGATCGGCAGGAATCGTGTTGATATAGGGAGTCGTCGCCGAAAACGGGATTGGCACGCCGAGGCGGTAGGCCTCTTGCTCGATTGCGTGGAGCAGATACGCCGCCCGATCACCACCGCGGCTGTTGATCACATACCTCAGCGAGTCGAGCCACTCGCGAGTCTCGGTCGGATCGCCGTCGACCGATGAAACGCCATCGACAGGCTCAGGCTGGCCCGAAGCCGCCGCCCCAACCTGGCCAATCGCCATGGGAGCATGGGCCCCGCGCGGCAAGGAGACGTCGCCGTGACCGTTGTCGGATTCACTCGTCCCTGCCGCCGCGTCGTGGCTGGTCTGGTCGATATCGGGGCTGGACATGGCGTCTCCGGAATCCGTGAAAATAGGACAACTTTTCCTATTATTCCGCGGGTTCCGGGGGGCGTCTAGGCCGATTGTCATTTCCGGCGGGCAGCGGGCCGAAGCCTCTTTTACGTCGCCGCGGTCTCAGCGCGGGGACGGTAGATTTCGGTCGCCAGGCCAAAGTAATTCTCCGCCGAAAACGCCACCGTCTCTCCGAGCGTGGGATGCGGATGGATCGCCTCCATGAGGTCACGGGCGGAGCAGCCCATTTCAATCGCCAGAACACCTTCTGCGATCAACTCGCCAGCACCCGAGCCGACGATCCCGACCCCGAGCACGGTGTCGGTCTCGGCATCGACGAGAATTTTGGTCAGCCCGTCGGTGCGGCCCAGCGCGTGGGCACGGCCACTGGCGGCCCACGGATACTTGCTCACCTCGACAGGCCGCCCGGAAGCTTCTGCCTCGTGTTCGGTAAGCCCTGCCCAGGCGATCTCCGGATCGGTGAAGACCACGGCGGGAATCGCCCGCGGTGCGAAGAGGGCCGGTTCGCCATGGAGCACCTCCACCGCCACCTTTCCCTGGTGGCTGGCCCGGTGGGCCAGCATCGGCTCTCCGCACACGTCGCCAATGGCAAGGATGTGCGGATCCGCGGTTCGTTGCTGTCCGTCGACCTCCACGAAGCCTTTGGCATTCACGACCACCTGCGTATTTTCCAGCCCCAGGCCGTCGGAGTTGGGGCGGCGGCCGACGGCAACCAGCACCCGCGAGAACTCCTGGGTGGTCTGACCATCTGGTCCATCGAAGTGCACAGCCACTGCCGTGCCGCGATCCTCGAGTTTCACCACCTTCGTTCTGAGGTGAATCCTCGCGAAGAGCCCCTCAAGCCGCTTTTGAAGCGGCTTGACCAGATCGCGGTCGGCCCCGGGCAAGAGGGTGTCGGTGAGTTCAACCACGGACACCCGCGATCCCAGCTCCGCATACACCGTGCCCATCTCGAGCCCGATGTAGCCGCCACCCACGACCAGCAGTGACTCCGGAATGTCGGCCAGTTCAAGCGCCGATGTCGAGTCCATCACCCGTGAGCTCCCGATATCGAATGCCGGTATCCGCGCCGGCCGTGAGCCGCTGGCGAGAATGCAGTGGTCGAACGTGATCGTGTGGCTGGCGCCACCCGCCTCCGCTGCGGCGACCTCCAGTGTGGTGGAGTTGGTGAACCGGGCGGTGCCATGCACGATCGTCACATTTCGCCGCTTAGCCAACTGGGCCAGGCCACCGGTAAGAGAGGCGATGACCTTGTCTTTGCGAGCCCGCAGTGCGCTGAGGTCGATTGCCGGCTTCTCGAAGGCGATGCCCCACTCTTCCATCTCCCGCGCCTCGGCGAGCACGCGGCCGACGTGCAACAGCGCCTTGGAGGGAATGCAGCCGCGGAGCAGGCAGGTGCCGCCAAGCCGCGGATCGCGTTCCACGAGGGTCACCTCCATGCCGAGGTCGGCGGCCAAGAACGCCGCCGCATAGCCTCCGGGACCACCACCAAGCACCACCACGGGAACATGCATCTGCGTCAATCTCCCAGTTCGTAGTTCTTCCGTTGCCTTCGCCAGGGAATCGGACGGGACAAATCACCGGGCGGGGCATTCCGCTTGGAAGAGTTGTAGTTTTGTCAGGATAGGTTTTTCAAGAAACCACCGCCCCGCCGCCCGGGAACAGCGTGTTGTGTCGCGTTGGCGAATGCCATAATCATAGGGGTCGATGCCGACGACGGCTTCACGCGAGAGTGGCGGAACTGGCAGACGCGCTGGATTTAGGTTCCAGTGCCGAAAGGCGTGCGGGTTCGAGTCCCGCCTCTCGCATTTACTCCCGGCCCGCTCCGTCATCGAATGCGGTGTGCGGCTGTGGAGCGGCGTCGCCCTCGCGGTCTGTATCGGGCACGACCGATCGCGGCGGTGTGGAAGGGACGAGCGGATCCATGGACCGGGGAGGAGCGGTCGGCACGAGTCCAGGCCATGGCCGCCAGTGTGTGGCGTAGAACCCGAATTGATCGGGCCGCACTGGGCAGCATTCCATGCAAGGCCCAACGCCAATCCTGGGAGCGGTCCAGGGCCCTGCCGGAACGACCACCGGATCGTCGGCGCAGCTCACTGCCGCCATCACCAGTCCCGGAACCACCGCCAGCATCAGATCACGCACGACACCCCCCTGATGGGTTATCGGCATTTCTGGCACGTGGCCGCAGACGAAATCGTGCTCCTCGTATTTTGCCTCGAGCGACCCGGCCGCCGACAATGTCAATGGTTGGTAACTCGGCAGGGAACGCGGAGCGGTACGTCCGCCCTTTGGAGTGTTCCCGTGCGTCGCTTCAATACCCGCCTGCTGGCGTTGCTCGTGGCTGTGGCTGTGCCGTCAACCGTGGCCGTCCACCTGCTGCACGGCTTTCAGGTGGCTCGCAATGCCGACACGCTCGTGAGGCGCGCCCGTGAGAAGCGGGCCCGCGGAGAGACCGACGAGGCGGCGCGGCTGTTCAGTCGGTACGTGGGCCTGCGGCCCGACGATGCTGTGGCATCGGCCGAGCTTGCCACCACGCTGCTGACGCGACTCGAGACGACGCGCCCCACCCCGCGCGACGTGAGCCGCACGTTCGCCGCGTTGGAAACAGCCGTTCGCGACAACCCCGCTGATGGTCCGCTGCGGTTGAAGTTGGCCGATGTGTGCGTACGGCTTGGTCGCCATGCCGATGCGCAGCACCACCTGTCACAGATGATGTCGCCGCCCACCGGTGCAGACTCTGGCGAAACCAGCAACGCCGTTGACCTTGTCCGTGCCCGTGCAGCCATCGGCACCGACGACCTGTCCGAGGCAGTACAGATCCTCGCGGCGATGACCGGCTTTGATCCGGAACGCAAGGCGTTTCTCTCGCCGGGCAGTCGGTCCGATCCCGAGACCGCCACGGCCCTCACGCTGTTGGCCACGTTGTTCGACACGAGGTTCGACGACTCGGTCACGGCAGGCGTCGTCATGCGACGGCTTCAAGAGGTCTCCCCTCACGACCCGCAGAGCTGGACCGCCCTGGCTCGCTGGCATCTTGACCATGGCGACCCGGAGGCCGCCGCAGCAGCGGCGGCTCACTGCGAGGCACTCGCGGCTGGCCAGGCGGAGACCGCGCTGATCTGCATCGAGGTGGCACTGGCGCGGGGTGACTTCACCGCCGCTGAGCGGGCGGTCGCGCAGGGCATAGCCGCGCATCCCGATGACGACCGGATGTATCGCGGGCAGGCCCTGCTGGCGATCCGGCGTGGCCGGCCTGACGAAGCTGCGGCGGCCCTCCGTGCGGGGCTGACCCGACAGCCAAGGAGCGGTTCGCTCCGCGCCATGCTCGCGGAGCTGCTGCTCGAGCAGGGCGACCTCTCCGCCGCCCGCGAGATGATCGATTCACTGATCTCAACCGATGGACACGACGCGCCGATCGTGTCCTTTCTCGAGGGCTGGTGCCTTGTGGTGCAACGCCGGTGGCTCTCGGCGAAGCAGGTGCTTGAGCGGCTGCGACCTCAACTGGCAACCGTCGCCCAGATGCGACGCCGGGTTGACCTGCTTTTGGTCCGCTGCCTCGGACCGCTCGGTGCCTTCGACGAGCAACTCTCCGTCTGCCAGAGTCTTCTCGCTGAGGATCCCGATCTGGCGGCGGCACGGCTCGGCGCAGCCTCCGCGCTTGCCGCGGTTGGCCGGCCGGCAGACGCCCTCGATCTGTTTGACGATGCGGCTGTGGACCTTGTGGATGAGGCGACGGCACTGCGGGCCGAATGTCTGCTCGCCATGGGACAGGTCGATGTGGCCATCGACCTGCTCACCGAGGCCATCGATCGGAAGCCTGCCGACCCACAGGTCCGGGCCAGCCTGGTGGAGGCACTTCTCCGGCAGCAGGGGGCGGCGGCAGCCCGGGAGTTGCTGGCGTCCATCCCTGCGGCCCTTGCCGCCACACCGCCGCTGCTGGTGGCCCGTGCACTGGTGGCAGCCAGTCAACCGCCGGACGATGCCGACCGTGAACTCGCCGCGATCGAGGCGGCGGCTGAATCGATGGCAGCCGATGAAGGGCGGATCGTGCTCACAGGACTCGCCAAAATCCATGCCAGCCGAGGTGATCACGACACTGCGGCAAGACTGTGGGCAGCCGTCCGCACGACACATCCTGATGACCTGACTGCAGCATGGGAAATCCACGGGCTGGCCACGGCTACGGGTGACGCCGGGGCAACGCGAGCCGCACTCGAGGCCATCGAACGGCTCGCCGTCGCCACATCCGCCGACGGCCGCGCAGCCCGGGCGGGCCAGTTGCTGCTTCGGGGCGCCACGGAACGGCCGAGCCACGACGGATCGCTCCTCGAGGAGGCTCGCCATCTCCTTATCGAGGCCGAGGCTGAGCGACCGGGTTGGCAACGCATCCAGCTCTTTTTCGCCGAGGCCGAACGGCTGTGCGGTAACCGTCAGGAGGAGTGCGACCGGCTGCAGCAGGCATTGGCCGTCGGACCGCGACACGCCGCCATTTCGCGCCGACTCATCACGCTCTTGGTCGCCGAACGGCAGTTCGATGAAGCCGCCCGTCTGGCAAACGGCACTTTTGCAGACGGGGTGATGGCCGCGGCACTTCTTGGTCGCCGGCCCGAACCAACCGCCTGGCGGGCCGCCGTCGCGGTACTGGAGTCTCTTGCGTCACGCGGGCTTCTTCCGGAGGCGCAACGGGTTCAGATCGCCGACCTCTGGGACCGTCTCGGCCAGTGGGAGGAGTGTCGTGCCGAACTCCAGTCCCTGGCAGCGGCTCCAGATTCACCACCGACGATCACGTCACTTCTCGTCGAGAAACTCATCGAGCATGGTGAACTGGCAGCGGCGCGGTCGTGGTTCACCAAACTCGCCCGAACCTCCTCCGAATTCCCAGATCTCTTGGTACTGGAAGCGAAGCTCGCCGCCGCCTGTGGCGATTGGCAGGCGGCACGGGTCGCGGTCGAAAAGCTTGTGCCCGTTCGCCCTGTCCCGGCGGCTGACGTGGAGGCCGCCCGGCGGGTGGCGAGGCTGATGGAGGAATTAACACTCACCGAGGCAGCCAACTCGCTCTATGCGGAGATCGCGTTTGTTACCCCTGCGGCAATCGTCGACCAGGCAGGGTTCCTGGCTCGGCAGAGACGGATCGATGATGCGATCCGTCTCTTGGGCAAGCTTCTGCACGATGTTCCCATCACGGTGCCCCGCCAGCGGATCTTACGGGCGGCGGTCACGGCGGTGCAGGCAGCCGACCCGGCTGAATCTCCGCAGGCTTTTTCCACTGTAGCGGAGTGGCTCAGCGACGCTGCCGTCGAAGCCGCTGACGCACCGGCACTGCGACTGCTGCAGGCGGAGTTCGCGGCAGCCCGAGGCAATCAGGCGATGGCGAATTCGCTGTATCGCTCCGTTCTCGAGGACGCCCAGGCCGGCGCTGAGCCACGGGCGGTCGCCGCCAACAATCTTGCATTCGCGCTGGCCGCACCGGCGACAGCCGATGAGGCATCGATGCTCATCGACTCCGCCATCGCGGCGCTCGGGCCCCGCCCAGATCTCCTCGACACCCGCGGCATGGTGCGGCTCGCGCAGGGGAATGTGACGGCCGCTGTCGACGATCTCGAAGAGGCGAGCCTCGTGCCGTCAGCCGCGAAGTTCATCCATTTGGCATCAGCCTATGCCGCGGCAGGCGACATCGAGCGGGCTGCCGTCATCCTCCGTCGGGCCCATCGGCTCATGGGGCCTTCGCCACGCCTCGACAACCGAGACCAACGGCTGCTCGAGCAGGCTGACCGGCAGGTGTCAGCCGCCCTGAAGCGTCCGTGAGCGGGCGAGCGCGTCTTCGGCCTCGGCGATCCGGCCGCCCCGCATGCAGGCGACGCTGAGCGCCGTGTAGCTGAAGGGATCGTTGGGCTCCAGTTCCACGACCCGACGGGCATGACGAACGGCATCATCGTGCCGCTCGAGGCGGGTGCACCAGGCAGCCAGCGCCGAATAGGCAAGGGAAAAATCGGGATGGTCGGTGACAACGGCCTCCAGAGACGTCACAGCCTCCGCCAGCTTTCCGGCATCCTTCAGCGACTCTGCCGCCGCATACCGATCCTCACGAGTTTCCATGCTTCCTTCGACCACCCGCTGAAAACAGGCAGCACCTCCGGGGACTGACGAGTTATGCCTTTACCGAATAGCCCTGAGTCTACCCCACGGGCACGTTTTCGCTGGAAATGGAGCGGGCACAAATCGGCGACGGGGCGCGGGCGGGCGGGCGGGCGGCCGCTCACCGGCGGTCCGCGAGGTCCAACATGTCCTCCCATCATTCACCCGGTGGGGAACCGGGGGAAATGGGCAAGGTGATCAAACGAATCAAAATTGGCATTGAATTGCAGCCACAAAGACGCCGATAAACCCGCACGGCGTGGGTGGCGGCCACGTCGTCCGGGCAATCCGGTCGGTCGCAACGCCGTGCACCAATTCGAGGCCGCAGAGGGCGTTTTGTGAGCATTCATCCGCTGGCTGCCGTGAGCCCCGAGGCCCGCCTGGGCGTGGGAGTGACCGTTCACGCTTTTGCAACCGTCGAGGCGGGGGTGGTGCTCGGTGATTACTGCACGGTCGCGTCAGGCGCCGTCATCAAGTCGGGTGTCACCGCGGGCTGCCACAATGAGTTTGCGGAGCACGCCGTGATCGGTGGAGCGCCGCAGCACGTCGCCCGGCCGGAGCACATCGGCAGTCTGACCATCGGCGACCATAATGTGTTCCGTGAGCATGTGACCATCCATCGGGCGCTCAAGCCCGACGCGGCCACGACGATCGGCGACAACAACTACGTCATGGCCACGGCCCATTTCGGCCACGACGTTGTCGTCGGCAACAACTGCATCTGTGCCAACGGTGCTCTCGTCGGCGGCCACGTCGTGATCGAAGATCGGTCATTCGTCTCCGGGGCCGTGGCGGTGCATCAATTCTGTCGGATCGGCCGTCTTGCGATGGTTGGTGGCCATGCCCGCGTGGTGCAGGACATTCCGCCCTACATGCTCATTGACGGCCAGACCGGCTGTGTCGTGGGCCTCAACATCGTCGGCCTGAAGCGAAGCGGTCATTCGGCGGAAGCGATCGCCGAACTCAAGGCCGCGTATCGCACGATTTACCGCCGCGGCCTGCCCTGGAAGGATGTGCTGACCGCCCTCGAGGCAGAGTTTGCGAGTGGTCCCGTGACGCACCTGCGGGAATTTCTTTCGGGTGGTACCCGGGGCTTCGCCCAGGAACGGCGGGCGCCACCGGCCCCGACGCTCCGGCTGCGCGTGCCCGACGATGTGCCCGCCGCAGACGTCCGCGCCCGCGCGGGTTGATCAGGCGGTCGCGGCCTCGATGCAGTCCATCACGTCGAGCACGAACTGCTCGCCGGCCAGTGGCTCCGAGACCAGGCCGATCACCTGCACGCCCACCGGCAGCCCACGGCTTTCACGGTCGGTCTCAGCCGCGAGGCGGGCCACCGGGTCGCGAGCAGGCGGGCGACCTGTTTCTTCGTCCGCCCGCACCGTTGTGACGGGCACCGCCCCCGCGGGCAGGTCGAACAGGTTGGCCGCCAGGCACGGGGATGCGGCTACGACGAGCCGCCCTGCCGTGCCATGCCGCATGGCGGGCACGGCCGACACGGGGCAGATGATCGCGTCACAGGACGCGGCGAGAGAAAAGAGCTCTCGCCGCAACTCGGCACATGCCTGCTCCAACTCCTGCATCGACGCTGCCGACCTCCACCCCGTCACCCGCACAGCCTGTGCCTCGATTTCGCGGCCAGAAGCCTGGGCAATCGCAGCGACAGCGGGGCGGATCCAGCGGGAAAGGCCAGCCAACCGCAACAATCGCGCCACTGATGGCATCGGCCGTGAGCCTCGGTAGAGGCCCCGCACATCGCTGCCTCCGTCCGCAGACAACAGTGACAACTGCAGCCAGGCAGCCTCCTCCCAGAGGCTGCCTTGGATCTGCGTGACGGTCGCACCAGCCGCGGTAACCGCGGCAACCGCCTCGCGCACGCCTCGGCGGATCGCGGGAGCGGACTCCAATGGTCCACAATCGTCAAACCAGCCGATCCGCAGTCTCCGGATATCGGTGATCGCGTGAGCCGGCGCGGCGTTGAGCGCAGCCAAGCCGGTCCGCAGGTCGGCCACCCGCGCGGCCAACAGGCCGGCCCGCGGCCGCACCAGCCGCAGGTGTGGCATCGTATTCAAGCTGCCGCCATCGCCGAGCGTTGCCGTCCGCGGCACGATGCCGGCGATTCCGCAGGCGTGGGCCGGCTGGCGGATGCTACCGGCCAAGTCGGTGCCGACGGCCAGCGGCACCACACCCGCCGCCACCAGCGCTGCATCGCCTCCGCTCGACCCCCCGGGGTTGCGGTCGGGATGCGTGGGATGGCAGGTCCGCCCCCAGACGGGATTGTCGGTCTCGTGAAGAAACATCGCCTGCGGCACGTTCGCCTTCCCGACGATCACAGCGCCGGCCGCCCGCAGGCGGGTGACGATCGACGCGTCGATCGTGTCGACCGCGTGCCGTCGCGATGCGATACCAAGCGTCGTGATCAGGCCGCGAACGGGAAAGCATTCCTTGACACTCACGGCCACACCCGCCAGGGGTTTCGGTGGCGCACCCGCGGCGATGGCTGCCGTCACGGCCTCGGCTTCTTCGAAGGCGGCCGCATGGCGAGGCTGAACCAACGCATTGAGCGCAGCATGCGTGGCCTGATGGCGAACCACATGGCTCTCCAGCACGGCCTCGACGGCCACTCGACCGGCCAGGCAGTCGGCTGCGATCTCCGCGATGCCTGCGCCTTCACTGGCACGAACGGTGCACACGGGACGACTCAGAATGGATCATCCTCGCGAGCGGCTGCAGTACCAAGCCGACCGCAATCGGCCGCCCACACGGTGTCTTCGGAAAACACAACTCCGGCGACAGCCACGCGATCGCCAGAATCAGCTCGAGGTTCACGACGAGAAATCAACGACACCGTCCGCATCGATCCGTCGACCTGCTCGAGTGACAGCGTCGTGTACCAGAATGGCCCGACCTGCCGGGCCGCATCGAGCACACCGACAAGGAGCACGCCGTCTGCCGGCCGCTTCGCATAGTCGACCCAGTTGCGACAGAGACGCTTCAAGTCGGCCGCAAGGCCGTTGGCGGAGCCGAGCCTATCGTAGAGTGCCGTGACCGGCTCGGGGGTCTGGTCGAGTGGACGACCGGTGTCGGCTGCAGCCGTTTCAAGCGTCGCCATTTCCGTACCGACACGGGCCAGGCTCTTGTACCACGCGACGAGCGCCCGACGGCGTTCGGCCGGGTCACCATCCTGGATTCCGGCCGCGACGTCCATCGACGCCAAGGCATCGGTCACCGCGGCCTCGAGCCCGGAACGATCCAGCGGCGGCGAGGCTGGCGGCATGGCCGCCGCCGGCACGGCCACCGGGATCGACGGCACGGCGGGAGTCACCGCCAGCAGCGGGTCTTTGATCTCCGGGGCCTCGATCGGCGGCGCAGAAATGGTGTTCGCCAGCGGAGCGGGATCCGATGGAATCTCGGGAGTCGGCGGTTTCGGCTCAGCGGCGACGTCTGTCGCTCCTGCTGACTCGGACTTCGCGAGGTCGTCGAGAGATGGCGGCTTGGTGTTGGCGACCGTGGCAGCGGCCACTGCCGGTGCACCGTCTTGTGACGGCAGCAAGAACGGGGGCAGCCATGACCGCATCCCGATTGGATCGCGGCCGGTGCCCCACAGGAGCCCCAAAAGGATCGCGAAGACGACCGGGAGGGAAAGCAATCCACCCAGGACGGGGCCGAGGAATCCGGGCCCCATTTTTTTCTTGGCGATTGGCTTGCTCGCTGCTCGGGCGACCTGCGATCCGCCCATGGCCAGCACGGCCGCCGGTTCCAGATCAGCGTCGTCGCTTTCCAATTCCGCGACCAGTTCGTCCGACTCCACCACATCGAGGCCACCGCCATCGAATGCCATTTCGTCACCATCAGTGGCATCGTGTTCGCCATCACTCAGGCGGGACGCACCATCCGCAAACAACAGGGTATCCGCCTGTTGATCCTCATCAGGGGTGTCGCTCACCACGGGGAAGGAAACCACCGCAGCGGAGGTCTCGTCCTGCTCGTCGGGTAAAGCGGCTGCAAAGATGGACTCGGCGAGGCCCAGATCGGCCGAAGATTCCGGCACCGCCTCGGCGTCGGACCTGGTCGCGGCCGGCTCGAGCCAGCCGGCGATCTCGTCCTCGACGACCGCTTCTGCGGCAAACGCATCGAGCCCGCCGCCAAGTGGATCGTCGTTGAGATTCTCGATCACAGCCGCGGCTTCTTCTTCCGCGGAGGCATCCACCTCTATGCCGTCGAAGGAAAAAGCAAACTCGTCCTTTTCATCTCCCTCACCCGCACCTTCGAGCCCGGCCCACGGGTCAGGGAGTGCCTCGTCTTTGTCGTCTGCCATACAAGCGATCTCCGCGGAAGGTCAACCCAGATGCCGCCATGGTACCATCGCCAATCCGCCCTCCGCCACGTCCGAGACCGGAGGCCCTCAGGCCGAGCTCACGTCAGCCCGTACGCCGTCCCGTAGCGGCGAAACAGGCTCTCGACGAGCCAGCGCTCCGATGCTGGTTCGCCTGTGACCTGCTCCACGAGCGGCCCGGATTCCTGCGTCCTTCCGGTGGCATGGACCGTTCGCCGCAACCACCCCAGGAGGTCGCCAAACTCGCCCGCCGCCATCTGGCGGTCGAGCCCGGGGATCGCCCGCTCGGCAGCCTGCATCAGCTGCGCTGCAAACATGTTGCCGAGCGTGTAAGTGGGGAAGTAGCCGATGAGACCGGCACTCCAATGGATGTCCTGCAACACCCCCTCGGCATCCGTCGGCGGCCGGCGGCCGAAGTCTTTTCCGAAGCGTTCGTTCCAGGCCGCCGGTAGATCGGCCACCGCCAAGTCACCGTGCACAATGGCGCGCTCCAGGTCAAACCGCATCATCACGTGAAGGTTGTAGGTGACCTCGTCGGCCTCGACCCGGATGAAGGACGGCTCAACCACGAGCAGCGCAGCCTGTACGTCGGCGGCGGTGGTGCCAGCCAACGCCTCGGGAAAGAACTCCCGCGCCAGCGGGTGGCACCACTCCCAAAACTCCGGTGACCTCCCCACGAAATTTTCCCACAGCCGTGATTGAGACTCGTGGATGGCGAGCGACGCCGCCTCGCCAGGTGGCAGTCCGAACCATTCCCGCGGCAGGCCCTGCTCGTACAACCCGTGGCCGGCTTCGTGCAACACGCCGAACAACGCAGTGGGGAGATAGGACTCGTCCCAGCGGGTCGTGATGCGGCAATCGTCGGGGCCGAGCGTCGAACAAAACGGGTGGTCAGTCGTATCGAGCCGACCCCGCTGAAAATCGAATCCGATCCGCTCGGCCACGGCACGGACGAATCGCTCTTGATCACGGATCGGGTAGTGTCGTCGCATGACCGAGTCACTCGGACGGCTGGACGATTCAACACAGCCCCGCACCAGCGGTACGAGCGCTGTGCGGAGCCGCTCAAATCGCTCCGCCACCGCGGGCCAGCGTCCGCCTGGCTCATAGTCATCGAGGAGCGAGTCATACGGGTCGAGGTCGGGGCGTTGGCAAGACGCCTGCTCCCGCTTGAGGGCGAACACCTTTTCGAGCCACGGTGCGAGCGTCGGCCAGGAGGATTCCGCCCGGGCGACCATCCACGCCTGCTGGGCGTCAACACAGGTCTTCGCAAGTTCGGTGACCAGACGCGCCGGAAGCCGGGCCTGCTTTTCATAATCCTGGGCCATCAGACGGATCGCCGCCCGGATCTCGGGAGTTCCCTGGCTTGCCAGGTGACTCGCGGCGAGCGTGGCGAGCAGCTCCCCCAGGGCGGGATCGGTTCGCTTGGCGTGTACGAGCCCCGCGAGCGCGGCTGCCTGCTCGCCACGGTAGCTCGCGGCCTTCGGCGGCATGAGCGTGCGTTCATCCCAGCCGAGAGCTGCTTCAACCGAGGCCAGGACGGCCGCCTCGCGAGCAGTCATGCAGGCCTGTTCGAACAGGGCCGCTTCGGAGCCCCGGGCGGCGTGGGTGGACGTCGGCGATTGATCCATGTGGCAGAGTATGCTGGGTTCCTCCTGCCACGACAACGTTCCCGACCATCTCTCCGAAGGGTCTGCCCATGCTCGACGCGCTCGTCATCGCCCCCCACCCCGATGACGCCGAACTCGGCATGGGGGGCACGATCGCGCTCATGCGGGCACACGGGATGAAGGTGGGGATCCTCGATCTCACCGACGGCGAGCCGACACCGCGGGGCACGCCCGAGATCAGGGCCCGCGAAACGGCTGCGGCGACGGCGGCACTGGGGCTGGACTGGCGGCACAATCTCGGCCTTCCCAACCGTCGGCTCCGCGCGACACTCGCTGCCAGGGGAGCTCTGGCCGGGGTCATCCGCCAGACCCGTCCCCGGTGGCTGTTCGCCCCCTACTGGGTCGATGCTCACCCCGACCACGTGGCCGCGACACGCCTGGTGGAGGCGGCGCGATTCTGGGGGAAATTGACCAAATGCGACCTCCCGGGTGAACCGTGGCATCCCGAGCGGATTTATCACTACTGGTGTGTCCACCTGAAACTCGTCCGCCGCCCGGCTTTCGTGGTCGACATCTCCTCCACCTGGGAAACCAAATGGCGTTCCCTCGCCTGCTACGCCAGCCAGTTTCCCGCCGACGCCCCGAGCCCGAACGTGCTCGAACGGGTGGCGGCAACGGCGGCATGGTGGGGCTCGGTGATCGGCACGACCCACGGCGAGCCATTTTTCGCTCGGGAACCAATCGCACTAAGCGGTTTTTCCAGCCTCTTTTAACGTCAGTGCGGCCATCTCGCCCTGCGGCCCGTACGGCCTGTCTCGATCAGACGGAGTTGGGGGATTCGCGCCGGGAATGCTCGTGTTTCCGCAGGGATGTGGCCGATACCCCCTGTGTCGGGCACTCGGAATCCGACACGCGTCCCCCCGGAATGGTTTCATGCCCTCACGCGACGTCAACGTCATCGCACTCGTCAAGGGTGGTGAACGCTATGTGTTTCTCTATGACGATGACAGCCGGGCGGAAGCGCTGAAGACATTGGGCAGGTATGCGGCCAATCCCGACCTGAGTTTTTCCTGGTACGACGCGGCGGTGCTCGGCCAGAAGGTGCGGCTCAACACGCCGCGGAGCCAGCGGGCGGGCTTCGTGTCGCGAGCCGACCGCAAGGCTGACTAGCTGCCGCCCGGTTGACGAGGCAGCACGTGGCGACCGGATCGGCATTTGGATCGGCGATCGACCGGTTTCTGAAGTACCAGGCTGCCGAGCGGGGCGGCTCTCCCTTGACGATCAAGAGCTACCGGGAAGATCTCCTGCAGTTGGAGGACTTTCTCCTGTCGGCAGGCTGCCGCTCTCCCGGGGATGCGTCGAGTGTCATTCTGCGGCGGTTCGCGGCGGGCCTGCACGCGGCGGGATACGCCTCCAGCACCGTGGCCCGGAAACTGGCGAGCATGCGCAGCTTCTTCGCCTTCGGGCACCGTGAGGGATGGGTGCGGAGCAATCCTGCCAAGCCACTTCGCAGCCCGAGGCGGGCTCGCAAGCTGCCCAGTTTTCTCACCGGGGATGAGATCGGCCGCCTCCTCGCCGCACCGCCTGCAGTCGACGCCGCAGGAATCCGTGACCGCGCGATCCTCGAACTGATGTACTCCTCCGGCGTCCGCGTTCAGGAATTGGTGAACCTCAACGATACCGATCTCGACCTCCGGGGTGGCACGATCCGGGTGCGTGGCAAAGGCCGCCGCGAGCGACTGGGGATCGTCGGCTCGCATGCTCAGTCGGCCCTGCGGGCCTGGCTGGCGGCGCGGCCGAAGGCTGCGCTCCCTGGTGGTGGCCGTGTCATCCAGCCGCTCTTCACCAACAAGTTCGGCACGCGGCTTTCCGTCCGGGGAGTGGCCCGGCTCCTCGAGAAACACCTCGCAACCGCGGGTCTCGCCGGCCGCGCGAGTCCGCACACGCTCCGCCACAGTTTTGCCACGCACCTTCTCGACGCCGGCGCCGATATTCGCAGCGTTCAGGAACTCCTCGGCCACAAGAGTCTCGTGACGACTCAGATTTACACGCATGTCACGACGGCCCGTCTCCTCGAGGCCTTCGACCGCGCTCATCCGCGGGCGAAGTAGCCCGACGTGAAAAGCACGACTGGCTTGAGCCTGCCACCACCACCAGCTCGGGCAACCCCGAGCCGCGTCACCAACGGCTCACACCAGTCCACGACGGACGGCCCAAACGGCTGCCTGGGTGCGATCGCTCACAGCGATCTTCCGCAGGATGTTTTGCACGTGTTCCTTCACCGTCTCCACACTGATCGTCAGTGACTGGGCGATTTCCTTGTTGGAAAGCCCCAGCGCCATGTGCCGCAGAACCTGCGTCTCCCTCTGCGTGAGGGGAATGTCGGGATCGGGAGCAGCAACCCGGTTGGCCATGGTGGTGGCCACGCGTCGCAACTCACCGGCCCGCATGGGCAGCTGCCCTGCGGCCGCCCCGGTGATCGAATTGATCAGCTCAGCCCGCGTCGACCCCTTCAGCATGTAGTCGTGGGCCCCGGCGGCGACGGCGCGGGCCACATAGGTGGGATTGTCAAAGGTGGAGAGCATCACGACCCGCACCGACGGCATGTCGGCCCGAATCTTCTCGAGCGCTGCCAAGCCATCTTTGCCGGGCATGCGAATGTCGAGAAGGACCACGTCTGGCTTGTGCTTCCGAGCGAGTTTGATGGCCTCATCACCACTGGCGGCCTCGCCGACGATTTTCACCTCTGAACCGGCGAGCAGGCTCACCAGCCCACGGCGGACAACCTCATGGTCATCGGCGATCACAACCTTGACGGACGACATAAAGACCTGCTTCACACGTTCCAAATATCTCTGGCCGGAGGAACCACCACGAGCCATCGTGGCAGTGCCTCCCCCGACCTGGGGAACTCTACAAAATCAATAAACTTGAATCAATGACCTCGGTCGAGGAACGCCAGATCCTGGTCGTCCCACGCTTCCCTAACTCCGCTACCAGGAGCGTGTTGTAGAGGGATGGCGGGGTGCGCCCTATCACCCTCTTGAGTGGTCAGACACCATCCTACGGGCTCGTTCCAACATCCTCTCTGCTCCTTGGCCGATTAGTCCAGTCGCTACCCGTTCCCCGAGCGCTTCCGGATGTTCACCCCCCGCCCCTGCCCCTGCCGCACCAGTGGCATGGATACCCTGCACGTCGGTTCCACGATCCTCGAAGACCCAGGCGTCAAGCAGGAGGATTCCTGCTGCATCGTGGCGGGCCCAGCCAGCGATCGGAGCGAGACAGCCGCCGGCTAGAGTCCTGAGGCAGGCTCGTTCGGCACGGACCGCCATGTGGGTCGGTTCGTCGGAGATCGACATCACTATTCCTCTGGCGACCTCGTCGTCCTCCCGAATCTGAACGGCGAGAGCACCCTGGGCGATTGCTGGAGCAAAGACGGGCGGTTCGAGCACCTGTGTGATCCGGCCGGCCAGGCCGAGCCGTTCCAGGCCAGCCCCGGCGAGGACGAGCCCGTCATACTCTCCGGCTTCGAGCTTTCGCAGTCGGGTGTCGACATTCCCACGGATCGGCTTGGTCACAAGATCGCCACGGCACGCCTTTACCTGTACCACCCGCCTCACGCTCGATGTCCCCACTACCGCTCCCGGGGGAAGCCCTGCGAGCGTCGGGGCGGCCAGACCGACGAAGGCGTCGTAGGGCGTCGCCCGTTTCGGCACGCACGGGATCGCCAGCCCCGGAGTCTCCGCGGTCGGGAGATCCTTCATGCTGTGCACCGCAACGTCGATCCGCCGTTCGAGCAGAGCCCGCTCCAACTCCCGGACAAATACGCCGTCACCACCGATTCTCGCGATCGGAATGTCGGTCCGCAGGTCCCCACTGGTCTCCACGATCTCGATCTGCACGTCGACGCCGCGGGCGGTGAGTTGATCGGCGACCCACTGGGTCTGTGTGCGGGCCAGCGTGCTGGCCCGGGTGCCGATCCGGAGCCGTGAAGAAGCCATATCAGTCGTCTCCTGCATTGGGTGATCGATCGGCCTTGGCCACGACGGCGGCGTACACCGTGGTGGCGCCGGCGACCATCAGGGCGGTGCAGCAGGCGGCGAGGGTGGAGCCTGTGGTGCACACGTCGTCCACAACGAGGATCGTCTTCGCCCGCACGTCGCTGCGGACACGAAACGCATTGGCGACGTTGCCACGCCGGGCTTCTAGCGGAAACTCGTTTTGCATACGGGTGGCCACGGACCGCCGCAGGGCCGGGCGACATGGCAGCCTCAGTCGGCGGGCGATCTCCACGGCGAGTTCGTCGGCAGCACTCGTGCCGCGAACCATCCGCCGCGACCAGTGCATCGGCACGGGCACGACCAGATCGACGTTCCAGTCGGTGAAGGTCTGTCGGTGCTTTCCAACGAGCAGCCCCGCCAAGGCGACCGCCAGCGGTTCTCCACTCGGCCGCTTGCACCGCAGAATCGCCGTACGCAGCTGGCCCTGATAGCTCCCGAGGACGGCAAGGCCCGCGCAGCGGTGCCGCAGTCGGCGGCAGCCTTCGCAGGGCGGCGAGGCTCCCGATCGCTCACCGCACACGCCGCACCGCGCCGAATCGTGTGACAGGTCACGGCAACAGGAGGGACACACGAGCACTCCCGTCGCACCCGTGGCGGCAGATCCGAGCGCTTCGCCGTTCGCCGCCGGCAGGTCGCCCTGGCAGCCCGCGCAGCGGGGGGGGACGAGCAGATCGAGCCCTTCCGCACCCCAGCGGCCGCCGAGCCTGTGAAACATGGATGCCAGCGACATGGATGCGGGCCGAATCGGATTGACGGGGGCGGGCCGGACTCCTATTTTTCCGCCTCTTTCCTCCCATCGTCCGCCTCTGGCCGGGCGAGTCAAGCGCTCATGCTCATCGACCGCTACATCACCAAGGCGCAGTTCCACGCCTTTGCGATCGTGTTCATCAGCCTGGCAGGGCTCACGTTCGTCGTCGATGCCTTCACCAACCTCGAGGAGTTCATCAACCATGCCGGCGAAGGGGGAGGGCTGGCCTTGGTCCTCGGCAGCTATTACGGCTACCGGCTGATCTCATTCTTCGACGCCACCAGTCCGGTCATCGCCTTGGCGAGCGCGATGTTCGCGTTGTCGTGGCTGGAACGACACAACGAGCTCACCGCCTTGCTCGCAGCCGGCATCACGCGATGGCGGATCGCCCGGCCCGCTATCGTGTTCGCCGCGGCTGTCAGCCTCGTGGCCGCCGCCAATCGGGAACTCGTGTTGCCCGCAGTGCGGCATCACTTTGCCCGCAACGCCCAGAATCTTGGCGGTGATCAAAAGACACCGTTTGAGGCGCGGTATGACCACCGTACGGAAATACTCTTCCGCGGCCGTCACGCGCTGCTCATCGACCAGACCATCGACTCGCCCAGCCTGCTCCTACCGCCCACGCTGGCCCATTACGGCCCCCAACTCGATGCCCAGACCATGCAATGGAGGTCCGCCACCGACACCCGACCGTCGGGGTATCTGCTCACGGGCGTGCGTGAACCGTCCGACATTGACCGCATCGAGCCCATCAATCCCGCGGTGATTCTTACCCGTTCGGCGGCCGACTGGCTCGAGCCGCGGCAGTGCTTCGTCATCAGCGACGTGGCGTTCGAACAGATGATCGGGTCGGCCAATTGGCGTCAGTATTCGTCAACGCCGGAACTCGTCCAATCGATTGCCAATCCTAGCCTGGGGCTGGGGCCGGATGTACCTCTGAGGGTTCATGCGCGGTTCGTGGCTCCCCTGCTCGACATGTCACTGGCGCTGCTGGGGATTCCTCTCGTCGTGGGTCCGAATCGTCGCGGCATCTTCGTCGCAGTGGGCTTGTGTGTGCTGATGACGGTCGTGTTCTTCGCCGTTGTGATGGGGAGCCATGCGCTGACGACCGGGGACCTTTTCAGCCCTTCGCTCGGGGCGTGGATTCCACTACTCATTCTCGGGCCGCTGGCGGCATGGCGTACGCAGCCGATGTGGCAGTGATACGGCCTTCGGCCTAACCGGCGTCGGCCTTGGCGGGCTGCGCAGCTGGCTTTGCGACTGCCGGGGCACCGGCAGCCTGCCGTTTGTATTCCTGGAGACGGGCCTGAAAGTCCTTCTCGTATCCTGCGGAGAGGCATCCTATCGACAGACAAGCGGCGGTGGCCACAACCACGAACGCGATGCTACGAAAGCGAGCCATGCAGATCGTTCCCGGCGTACTATTTGCGAAACCCCGTGGAGTGTCGTGACGATTATGCGGACCACGCGGGCCCCATAAGCATACCCGAAAATCCTCCGTCACCGCTCCCAACCCCCTACGCCGCAACGACTTCCGCACCCCTCCTGTTTCTCCAAGCCTTTTTTCTCCACCCGAAGCCCCTCGATTGCCGATCATGAACGTACGGACGGGAGTTCGTCAGGCCATGCCCGGGGGGGCAGGCCACACTATCGTGCGGCTGCCTCGGAGGGCCGCCTGCTTCGAAAGGCAAAGGAGTGCCATCGCCATGCGGATCAACACCAACCGATTCGGACGCATCGACGTCGATGCCAACGACGTGCTCACCTTTCCGAGCGGCCTGCCGGGCTTGGAGGACTGCCGCGAGTGGGCATTGCTCGCCGATGCGAGCAATGACGCTCTCGGCTGGCTCCAGAGCACGACCCGAGGCGATGTCGCCCTGGCGGTCGTCAGCCCGCGCCGCTTCGTGCCCGATTACCAGGTGCGGATTCCCCGCAGCGAACTCACGCCGCTGGCCGTCACCGACATCCGTCAGGCCCAGGTCGTTGTTGTAGTGGGAAAAAACGGCACAGGCCTCACCCTCAATCTGAAGGCGCCAATCGTCATCAACCTCGAAGCCCGCACCGGCCGTCAAGTCGTTGCCAGCGGCGAGTTGCCGATGCAATACGAACTTTCAAACACCCGACCGCCACTCAAAAAGAGTGCATAATGAAAGTGGCCGTCGCCAGCGGATTGGCGACCCCACGAAAGGATCAGGAAGGAACCAACGATGCTCGTACTCTCCAGACAACGCGATGAAAGCATCATGATCGGCGACACCATCGTCGTGACGATCGTGGACATTCGGGGAGACAAGGTTCGCCTTGGCATCAATGCTCCGTCCGAGGTTCCTGTCCACCGGCAAGAGGTCTATGAGGCGATCCAGCGTGAAAATCTCCGAGCCTCAAGGCTCGAGCCGAGCGACACGCAGGACATCGGCAAACTCACGGGCCGCAGCCCATCCCGCCCCAGCGACGGCCGCCGGTAACCACCACGAAACATGACCCGCCGTCGACCTGAAAGGCGATCTAGCATCAGGCGTTGAAGTACGGCGGTTCGTTGCCGGGCTTCCATTTGATGTTGCAACCGAGGCTGGGAACTTGCTCGGCCAGCGGAGGATTCCCCGCGAGAAGCGCGACGATAGCCTCCCGGAAATCGCGGCCGGTCACAGGCACATCGCCGCCGGGACGACTCGCGTCGAGTTGGCCGCGGTAGACGAGCGATCGCGTGGCATCGAAGAGGTAAAAATCTGGGGTGCAGGCGGCGTGATAGGCCTTCGCCACCTCCTGCGTCTCGTCGTAGAGATACGGGAAGAGATAGCCCCGCTCCTCGGCCTCATGAACCATCTGCTCGGGCGAGTCGGCCGGGTGGGTTGAGACGTCATTTGACGAGATCGCCACGAAGCCAACCCCACGGGGCAGGTACTCACGGCCCAAGATCGCCAACTGGTCGGCCACGTGCTTCACGAACGGACAGTGGTTGCAGATAAACATCACCACGGTCCCTCGCTCCCCGGCAACATCGGCGAGCGACATCAGGCGACCATCAATATTCGGAAGACTGAAGTCAGGAGCGGCCGTACCCAGCGGCAGCATCGTACTCGGCGTGCGAACCATGAAAGCACCTCGCTGAAACGTTTTGCAAAGTGTAACCCGCCCAGTGCGGCTTCCGCGAGGGGTTGCCCGTACCGTGGAGCCGGCGTTGGCAGCAAGCGAAGGCAGGATGCCGAAAGCGCGGCTGGCATCGAGCGAGCGAAGGCCTGGAGGGCCGTAGCGAGCGTCCGGCGATACGGTACGGGTAGCCCCGAACCGCGTCACCAAAAGCGTTACCCGTTCGAAAACACCCGTTCGGCGTTGGCCGTCGTGGCAGCGGCAAGTTTTTCCAGCGGCTCGCCGCGGGCGATGGCCAGGCAGCGGGCGGTGTGGATCACGTGGGCCGGCTCATTGCGGCGCCCGCGGAAGGGCTCCGGAGACAGGAAGGGGCTGTCGGTCTCGATCAGCAGGCGATCGAGCGGCACGGTCTTGGCCACCTCGCGAAGATCGCCGGCGGAACGAAACGTCACCATGCCCGCGAAGCCGAGATAGCAGCCCATGGCGATTGCCTCGGCGGCCTCCGCCGGGGTACCCGTGAATGAATGCAGCACCGGAACGAGCGGCCCACGCCGAAGGGCATCGTGCAGCATGTCGAGCGTGTCGCGGATGCTCTCGCGAGTATGGATCACGACCGGCAGACCAAGGCCCTGGGCCAGCCGCAGGTGGCGATCAAAAAAATCTCGCTGCAGCTCACGCGGAGCGAAGTCGCGAAACCAGTCGAGGCCCGTCTCCCCGACCGCTCGAACGCGGCCCGTGGAAAGCAGACGCACCACGCGATCCCATTCGTCCGCCGGGATCTCGGCAACGTCGTTCGGGTGGATGCCCGCAGCCGACACGAGCCCCGGCTCACGGCCGGCGAGGTCGGCCGCCGCTTCGCTGTCGGCGGCCCGCGTGCCGATGACCGTCATCTTCGTGACACCCGCGGACCGCGCCCGGGCGATCACCTGTGGAAGGTCCTCGCCATACCGCATCGGGTCGAGATGGCAGTGGCTGTCGTAGAAGGCCATCGTTCAGGCCGGCGAGGACGTGTGACGGAGCCGGGAAGCCTGCTGCTCCAGCACGTCGATGTGGCCGAGGGTGGTCGCCTTCGCCTCTTGGGCCAGGCCAACGGCGGCGGCATCACCGGAGTCCGCGGCGACAAGTCCGTCGATTGCCGAAACCTGACGTCGCATGCCCTCAATGAGCCGCGGCAGAAGAAACACGAGATCAAGATCGTGCCAGGCGGTGTACGAGAGCGGGTAGCCGGTCTTGGGGGGAGTCACCTCCCGCTCGGCAAGTAACGTCGCAGTTCGTTCGGCGACGTTCCGTTGGTCACCAACAATGTCTGCCAGAGCCAGCTTCAGGTGTTCATCACCCGGGTATGACCAGATCCCGGAGTCCGCGATATACATCGCCGGCGACGTCCCCAAAATGGCTGCAAGTTGCGAGAGGGCATCAGCTGGCATGGCTCTGTTCCGTGGAGTTACGAGGCAAAGGCCCCGGCGAGCTGCGCGGCCGCGTAGAGACCTGACCAGAAGATGCCGAGCACGAGCACCGGCACGGCCAAGGCCGTCACGACGGCACCAGAAAGCGACACCAGCGGGAAGGCCTCACCGACCCGGTCTTCAGGCGGAGGATCGAATGTCATGACCTTCAGCACACGAAGATAATAAAAGAGGCTGATCACCGTATTGACGCCGCCCACAACCAGTAGCAGCAGCATGAGTTGGCGATCCACGCCCAGCGAAATCGCCTGAACAAGTGAGGAAAACACAAGGAATTTGGCAACAAAACCGGCCAACGGCGGCAGCCCGATCAGGCTGACGAGGACAACGGCCGTAGCCACCACGATGCCCGGGCTCGTCCGCACGAGCCCGGCGTACGCGGCGATCTCTTCACTCCGAAGACGGTTTCGCAGGAATGCCACGATTGCAAAGGCAGCCAGATTCATGAACACGTAGGTGCCGAGATAAAAGGCCACGGCCCCGACAGCCGTAGCCGCGGCGGCCGGCTTGGGTCCTGCCAAAGCCATTGCTGCGGCTACACCCATCATGAGGTAGCCCGCGTGGGCGATAGTGGAATAGGCCAACAGCCGCTTCATGTTCGTCTGGCCGTAGGCAGCCAGGTTTCCGAGCGTGCACGTGACCGCCGCCATCAGCGCGATCACCGCCACGGCGAAGTGTCGCACGGGAGCGAGGTCAGCCACGAGTTCGCCCGCTGCTGCCCCTCCGGCCGGCATGCCGAGGCCGTAGGCAACCCGGATCAGCAGCGCTACCGCCGCAGCCTTACTCGCCACGGAGAGAAAGGCTCCAACCTCCGCAGCTGCCCCTTCGAAAACGTCGGGGCACCAGAAGTGGAAGGGCACGGCCGATAGCTTGAAAGCGAGGCCCACCGCGAGCATCAATCCGCCCAGACAAAGCACCATCACGCTCCCGCCCGGAGCCCCGGCCTGAGCAAACCGCCCCAACTCGACCGCCATGCTCGGCAGATGGCACGTGCCCAGCATGCCTGCCAGCAGGCTGATCCCATAGAGCATGATGCCTGCGGCGCCCGCGCCGTATACCGCGTACTTGATCGCCGCCTCAGATGCCGCCCGCCGCCCCTTGAGGATCCCCGCCAGGGCGTAGGAGGGGACACTCGCCATTTCGACCGCCATGAACACCATGAGCAGGTGGTTGGCGGATGCCATCAGGCACATGCCGAGCGTGGCTCCCAACACGAGTGAGTAGAAGTCGGCGCCATCCTCGCGGTCGGGAATTCCTGACACCTTCGTAAACACGATGTAGAGCACGAGGAACCCGGCCAGGATGCATCGCAGATAGGCCGTGAAGGAGTCAAATACCAGGAGCCCGGAGAAGATCTCGGTGCGACCGCCGGCCGTGCTGGCCGCTTCGGCGAACACGGGAAGGGCCTGCATGTCGAGCCAGGCGTACCACAACGCAAAGGCCGCACCACCCAGCGCCACCAGGGCCGAGTCGAGAAGCCGCAGCAGCGGCAACATGCGGCACAGGAGGAGCAGCACGATCGTGGCTGACAGCGTCAGTTCGGGTCGAAACAGCGGCAACGACACCGTGAGCGTGTCGCTGAGGGTGCCGGAGAGCAACGTGCCGATGTTGACTGGGTCATTCACTTGCCCACCTCCGCAACGGCCACCGGGGCCGGGGCGTCGTGCACATCGCGGGTCCAGGCCGCAAGCGTCTGCACCTGGCGGTTCACCGTCGGCGTGACGTAATTGAAGAGAATCTGTGGTGCCACCCCGAACAGAATGGCAAGAAAGACGAGTGGGGTGGCGATCGACAATTCCCGGGGCGTCATCGGAGTGAGGTGATCGCCGTGCGGCCCCTTGTATTCAGCTCCAAGGTAGACCCGCTGGATCGCCCACAGGATGTAGGCCGCCGTGAGGATCACGGTAAACGCCGAGATGACGGCGAGCGTGCGGCTGTAATTCCAGCTGGAGAGCGTCACAAGCACTTCCCCGATGAAGCCGCACAGTCCCGGCAGGCCCAGCCCCGCGAAGAAGACAGCCACCGCCAGACCGGCATAGACCGGCATGCGGTTGAAGATTCCACCAAACTCTTCGAGGTTGCGATGGTGCACGCGGTCGTACAACACACCCACCATGAAGAACATGCCGGCCGAAGAAAATCCATGGGCGAGCATTTGAAACATCGCTCCGTTGACGCCCTGGGCCCACGACTCCCAGCGATACTCCTGGCCAGCAACGGCGCTCCATACGCCGAGTCCCAGCATCACGTAGCCCATATGGCTCACGGAACTGTAGGCCACCATCCGCTTGAAGTCTTTCTGGGCAAGCGCCGCAAACGCGCCATACACCATCGAGACGACACCCAGCCCACAGACAAGCCAGGCGAGCGAGAGCCCAGCGCCCGGACAAATCGGATAGCAAATGCGGATGATGCCATAGCCACCAAGTTTCAGGAGGACGCCGGCGAGGATCATCGAGATTGGCGTCGGTGCCTCGACGTGAGCGTCGGGAAGCCAGGTGTGCACCGGCACCACCGGCACCTTGATCACGAAGCCGATCAGCAGAAGAAGAAACGCCCACGTCTCCAGGCTCATGCCCCACACCATCGACGTGGAGAAGGGTGAGTTGGGCAGCTGACCCAACTCAGCCAGGGCCAGCAGATTAAAGGTGTGCACGGGGTCGGCAGCAGTCTTGATCGACTGCACCGCCTCGGCCCGCGCCGCCGCATCGACCGCGGGGCTTACCACATGGGCCGCCGTCAACTGCTCGGGGGAGAGCAGTCGCAGATCGCTCGA
>CAMCYH010000020.1 GCA_945883745.1 Candidatus Kuenenia stuttgartensis | reverse complement strand
TCTGCAATCCAGCCGGTGCCACCGTGCAGGTGATCGGCGTCGGCCGTGACGATGCCCGCTGGCCCGTTGCAGAAGCCGCGCAGCTGCTCGGGATGCAGCGGGCGATCGTTGTGCGAAGCGACGACGGTGTCGATGAGGTCGGTCTCTTTGCACCGACCCGCGTGCTCGATGTCTCTCCGCAGGGCATTCGCGAGGCCACCTGGACGCCCGAAGATTTTGGACTCGTGACGCGATCATTCGACGACCGCGCCGCCCTGCTCGCGACCGACGCCGAGGAAAGCGCCGCCTGTATCCACTCCGTGCTCGATGGCCAGCCCGGCCCCCGCCGGGACATCGTCGTGCTGAATGCCGCGGCCCTGCTGTGGGCTGCGGGGAGCGTTCGCGACCTTCCCGCAGCGGCACGAGAGGCCATGGCGGCCATCGACTCGGGCCAGGCCCGCCGCGTGCTCGAGCGCTTGCTCGTGGCCTCGCATGCGAGCGAGGCCTGACCCACCACTGCAGGCCACGTCATGCTCCCGCACTTGACGATCATCGAGACGCCCGCAGCAGCACCGACCGGCCCCGGCCGCCCACCTCTCAAGCCCTGCTGCGCTCGCGAAGAGCCGAGCACCAAGCCCGAGCAACGGCGGCTCTTCGCGTGCGCGATTCTCGCCGCCCTCCTCATGGCAGTAGCCATGGCGGGCATGGTGGGACATATGCTTGGCCTCCATGTGCCCGAATGGCTGGCAGGAACGCCTGGCAACTGGCTGCAACTGCTGCTCGCCACTCCGATTGTCTTCTGGGGCGGATGGCCCATTCTCACCGGAGGCTGGGAGGGATTTCGTCGGGGCCGGCCCGGGATGTTTTCGCTCATCGCGCTGGGCGTGCTTGTGGCCTGGACGGCCAGTACGATCGCGACGCTCGTCCCCAGCATCTTTCCGGCTGCCTTCCGTCGGGAGGATGGCAGCGTGGAGGTGTTTTTCGAGTCGGCCGGCATGATCGTGGTGCTCGTGCTCATCGGCCAGTTGCTGGAAAGCAGGGCCCGCCGCAGCACAACGGCTTCGATCCGCGCACTGATGGACCTGTCGCCACCGACCGCCGACCGGATCGTTGACGATGGTCAAATGGAAACGGTGCCTCTCGAGCAGATTCGCCGGGGCGATCGGCTCCGCGTCCGCCCCGGCGGCCGGATCCCCACCGATGCCACGATTCTTGAAGGGTCGACCACCTGCGACGAGTCGCTCCTCACCGGCGAGCCGCTTCCAGTCGACCGCGTGGTCGGCGATCGGGTGCTCGGTGGAGCCATCAATGGCTCGGCCGCGATCGTGGTACGGGCCGATGTGGCAGCCGAGGGGGCGCTCGTGTCCCGGATCACTCGGCTCGTGCGCGAGGCCCACGAACACCGGGCACCGATCGAGCAGCTCGCCGACCGGGTGGCCGCGGTGTTCGTGCCTGCCGTGCTGGTCGTGGCGGCGGCGACCTTTCTCGGCTGGTCACTGCTTGGCCCACAGCCGCGGCTGGCTCTCGGCCTGCTTTCCGCGGTGAGCGTGCTCGTGATCGCCTGCCCCTGTGCCCTGGGCCTGGCGACACCCCTCGCGATGACGGTGGCGATTGGCCGCGGCGCCCGCCAGGGAATTCTGGTGCGATCGGCCGAGGCGATGGAAAAGCTCGCCCGGTCGAAGACGATCGTCTTCGACAAGACAGGCACGCTCACCCAGGGCCGGCCGCGGATCGTTGCCACTCTGGTTTTGCATGACGACGGATCCCGCCTTGAGATCGAGGGTGATGATCGGTCGACATGGCAGGCCTCTTCGGCCCGCCGGCTCCTTGGCATCACGGCCAGCCTCGAGATGGCCAGCGAGCATGCGCTGGCCCGGGCGTTTACCGACGCGGCGGCAAATTTCGGAGTCTCGCTTGGCGAAGCCACGCAGGTCGCGGCGGTGGTGGGCCGTGGCATCCGTGGCCGGGTCGGCGAGCATGTGGTTCTCGCGGGGACTGAGGCTTTTCTGGCGGCCGAGGGCATCGACCTCATCGGGAGCCCCGGCACCCACCAGCTGGCTACGCCAGAAGCCACGCTCATCCTCGTTGCGATCGACGGCCGCCTGGCCGGGACGTTTGCCATCGCCGATCCGCCACGGCCCGAAGCAGCGGATGTGATCGGCACGCTGAAGGAACAGGGGCGAAGGCTTGTCATGCTTTCCGGCGACCGAGATGCCACGGCGCAGGCAGTCGCGGCGCGGGTCGGCATTGAAGAGGCTTATGGCGGTCTCGCGCCGGCGGAGAAAGCCCGTTGGGTCGAGACCTGTCGTGCCGCCGATCCGGACGGCAGCATGGTCGCCTTCGTGGGCGACGGGATCAACGATGCGCCCGCTCTTGCCACAGCCGACGTCGGCATCGCGATGGGGTCGGGGGCCGACGTGGCCCTCGAGACCGCCGACATCACGCTCCTCTCTGGCGGCCTCGCCGCAGTGCCTCGGGCAATTGACCTGGCGCTTGCCACGATGTCCACCGTCCGGCAAAACCTCGTGCTCGCCTTCCTCTACAACGTGCTCGCAATCCCTGTCGCCGCCGGAGCCCTCTATCCGCTGCTCGGCCATGTGACGAGCCCGATGCTCGCCGCCGCCGCGATGACGCTGAGCTCACTCTCGGTGATCGCCAACTCACTGCGATTGCGGAATCCGTGAAAGACAGGCTGCAGGAGGGGCTGGGCGGATGCGGCCTGCGAGCCACAGGCTCGCGATGGTCGCCCCCGCAGCGAAGATGCCGACGGTCCCGAAATTCCGCAGCGGCTCCCCCGCGTTCCCGGTGACGATTAGCCCACCGACCATGGCCCCCAGGCCGCTGGCGACGTGCTGCACCGCGGAATTGACCGACATAAAACTGCCGCGGCGTCGCGGCTCGATGCTCGCCGTGATCAGGGACATCGCCGACACCATCCGGCCCGCGTTGGTCGCCATCAGCACGCCCACCACCGGTGCCGCGCCGGCGATTCCGACCGCAGGCAGATGCGTCACCACCAGCATCATCCCGGCTGACAGCGGAACGATGCCAAAAAATACCCGCAGCGCACCACAGCGATCGACCAGTCGGCCGATGAGTGGCGTGCTGACGAGGGTGAGGATCCCGCCAGCGATGAACACGAGCGGGAGCTGTGCCTGGGTCACGCCCACGTTGGTGACGAGGGCGGTACTGATGAACGGGATGACGGCAAACGCCCCAACCATGAGGAGGGCGATCAGGGCGAAGGCACGGCGATGGGCAGGAACCACGAGGGTGTCGAGCAGGTATGCCACGAGAGGCCGCCGCGTGCCGTCGACGTGCGCAGCCAAAGGCGGCAGCGACCACGCGGCCAGCCCGACCAGCGGCAGCCCAAGTGCCGTAAGAGCGAAGAAGGGCGCCTGCCAACCAAGCCGCGTGCCCAGCGCGATGCCGAGCGGTACGCCCGCGACCGAGGCGACGGCGAAGGCCAGCATCAGCATGGCCGTGGCACGGCCTCGTCGCTCGGCTGGAAACACGTCCGCCACGATCGCCAAAGCCAGTCCGCCGAGGACGCCACCGAAGCCGCCGGTCACGCAGCGGGCGACGAGCAGGAGCGGGTAGCTGCCTGCCAGTCCACACGCCGCCGTACCAGCGAGCATGCCAAGTGAAAACACGAGATACGCCGTCTTCCGCGGCACGCGGTCCAGCCACGGGGCCGCCAAGAATCCGGCGACACCGGCGGCGAGCGTATAGGCCGATACGACCCAACTGAACTGTTGAGCGTTGATGCCAAGGTCGGCCAGCAACTGCGGCCCCAGCGGCATGACGATCATGAAGTCGACAATCCCAATGAACTGAAGCGCCGCGAGCGTGAAGAGAATCGGACCGTCGCGGCCGGTCGCGACGTCGACTGGCTGACCGGACTCAGACGGCGCGTCGGAAAACGTGGCTGCCACGGTGGTAGGCGGTCTCCTCGGGGCGTTCATGCTTGTGGCAGCGGCACTGGCTGGACTATACCTCAACTGACTCGGGCCGCCGCGTGCTGTGGTCAATTCTCCGAAATGACGCCGCCCTTTCTGCCATGCTCCACCACCTCTTGAAACGTGTCCTGGAAATCGACCGTGAGCGGCCGATCCTCGAATGTGACGGGGCTTGGACGACTGCGGCGGATCTCGAGCGACTGGCGTCGCGGCTGGCGTCGGGCCTGGCGGCCATCGGCCTCGAGGAGGGGGATCGGGTAGCCCTCCTGCTGCCGAACTGCCTCGAACTGGTCGTCTGCTACCTCGCCTGCTTCCGGATGCGGCTGGTCACGGTGCCGCTGGACTACCAATACCATCCGCTACAGGTCGGCTACGCGCTCGGCCACAGCGGTGCATCGATCCTGGTCGTCGATCAGGAGCGTGTTGCCGGCCTTGAGGAGGCTGGAGCGCTCAAGGGCGTGCCGCGGTTGGTGGCCGTTGGGGGTGGTTCCGCGGCCGGAGGCCGTCGGCCGTTCGATTCGCTGCTCGGCGCCGAGCGTGAGCCGACCTCGGAGGCTCCGCACGACGACAGCCCGGCGGTGATGATCTACACTTCTGGAACGACGTCCCGGCCAAAGGGAGTCGTCCTCTCCCATGGGGCGCTCGCGACCGGCGTCCGGAAATACCTCGCGCGGGTCACGCTCACGCCGGACGACGTCGCGTTGATCGTGACGTCCGTCTCGCGCCCCCTGGCGCTCCGCTGCCAGGTCCTGCCCACCCTTTGGGCCGGGGGACGCGTCAGCCTGCTCCGCGGGTTTACGGTCGCAGACTTCGTCGCCGCCCTGCGTCGGCCGCCCGCCAAGACGTTTCTGACACTTGCTCCCGCAGGCTTGGGGCAACTGATGGCGAGTCCCGACTTCCGCGGTTGCGACTTCAGCTACCTCCGGCTCTGCCTCGCCGGCGGCGACCGCGTCCCGACCAAACTTCTCGAAGCGTTCGAGCGGCTGACGGGCGTGCCGGTCACCGAGCAGTGTGGCTCCACGGAGACGGGGCCCTACGCCATGAATCCCCCGTTCGGCCGCAAGAAGCCGGGGTCTGTGGGACCTCCGTCGCACGGCGTCACCGTGGCGGTGGTGGACGACCGCGGCGTTGACGTGCCGACCGGGACAGTGGGTGAAATCCGGGTCAGCGGACCGGGGATCATGGACGGCTACTGGAACGAATCGGCGATGACCAGGAAGACCCTCCGGAAGGGCTGGGTGCTGACCGGAGATCTGGGTCGCTATGACGAAGACGGCTACCTCTGGTTCGTAGGCCGGAGCAAGGACGTTATCGTCCGCGGGGGCAACAAGATCGCGCCCCTCGAGGTGGAGGCGGCTCTCTCCGAGCACGCGGCAGTCTTGGAGGTCTGCGTGATCGGGGTTCCCGACCCAGTCTCTGGCGAGGTGCCCCACGGCTACGTGATCCTGCAGCCAGGAGCCGAAGCCAGCCCGCAAGAATTGCGGGCCTTTGTCGCCGGTAGGCTGGCGGAATTCATGGTCCCCGCAGAGGTCCACGTCATCTCCGAGATGCCCTCCAAGGGGCCTGGCAAGATCGACCGCGAACTCCTACGGATGCGGGCCATCACCGCCGCCTTGATCGAACGGGTTCCGTTCTTCAAGAATGCCAGCAACGACTTCCTGCGCGACATCATCCCGCGGCTCGATGCTCGAGTGTTCGCGCCGGGCGACGTCGTGGTGCACGAGGGCGACGTCGGGGACGAGATGTACTTTCTCACGAAAGGGCAGGTCGCGGTCCTCCGGGGCGACCCGCCGGAACAACTCACGGTGCTGCCGCCGGGCTCATTCTTCGGTGAGCTGGCGATCCTCAGGGATGCTCCGCGGGCCGCCACGATCCGGGCGGTGAGCGACGTCGAGGTCTACGCGCTCCGACGGGACGGGGTGCTTCAACTCGCCCAGAACCATACTGACTTTCGTCAGTACCTGCAGGCCGCCGCCCTCCACTATTTGGGCGAACATGGGATGGCAGCCAGCTGAACCTGCCCTGGCGGCCTCGGCTCAGACTCCGACCGGCTTCAGCCGGCTCTCGGGCGCGGCTTCTTGGGATGCTTCTTCTTGAACGCGGCTTTGCCGCGGGCCGGCCGCTGGGCGGGACGATGCTGCGTGCCACCGCGACCGGGTTTTCTGGGGGGCGCCGCAATGTCGTCGGTGTTCCCCGGGCAAGGCGCAGCCAGCGGGGCGAAGTGGTGCAGGATCGCAGCAGCGACCTCCAGGGGCGTGCGGCCGTCTCCAAGAAGCTGCTCTACAAACCGCGTTTCGTTCGGGAATGGGCCCTCTGCCAGCGTGTGCCGCAGCCGTTCCAGGAGCATGTTCTCGCGACGCTTCGCCACCGCTTCGGCGGTCGGCATCTGACCGCGGTCGATTCGTGTGCCCGTAAACCGCTCGATCGCCCGCAGTTTGTGAATGCCGGCGCCGGAGACAAGCGTCACCGCCCTGCCGCTGCGGCCTGCCCGCCCCGTGCGGCCGATGCGATGCACATAGTCTTCGGGGTCGTAGGGCAGATCATAGTTGACCACCAACTCGAGGTCGTTCACGTCGATGCCCCGCGCCGCGACATCGGTGGCGACCAAAACCCGGAACACACCCTTTTTGAAGGCCTCCATCACGCGGGTGCGTTGGGCCTGCGCCATGCCGCCGTGCAGCCGCTCAGCGGAGCACTCGCGGGCCACGAGCGCATCGGCCAGTTCCTCGACCATCCGCTGCGTGTTGCAGAAGATGAGGCCGCTCCGAACGTCGTGAAAGTCGATCAGCCGCGACAGGGCGGCGAACTTGTCGTGATGACGCACCTCGTACAAGACCTGTTCGACCAAGGGCGGGCCACCGGCGGCCTTCTTCGTGATGGTCACCGTCTTGGGATCACGGGAATGGCTGCGAACCAAGGCGGCGACAGGGGGCGAGATCGTCGCCGAGAAAAAGACGTTTTGGCGGTCGGCTGGTGCAGCCGCAAACACCTTCTCCAGATCTTCCCGAAACCCCATGTCAAGCATGCGGTCCGCCTCATCGAGGATCAGCATTCTCACCGTGGACAGGTCGAGCGTGCCTCGGTTCAGATGGTCCACCAGCCGCCCTGGCGTGCCCACTACGAGATGGCCGCCGCGGTTCAGTTCCGCGAACTGCCGTTCGTAGGCCACGCCGCCGTGGATCGAAACCGACCGCAGTTCCTTCACGAAGGCCGCGAGCTTGCGGACCTCCTCATGGATCTGCATGGCCAGTTCCCGGGTCGGCGCCAGCACGAGCACCTGCGTACTCCGCTCCCGCGGGTCGACGCGTTCGATCGCCGGGATGCAGAAGGCGGCGGTCTTGCCCGAGCCCGTCTCCGACTGGCCGACGACGTCATGGCCCGCCACGATCAGGGGGATCGCCGCCGCCTGAATCGGCGACATGCCCGCAAACCCCAGCCGCTCGACAGCTTTGAGGACCGCTGGCGAGAGGCCGAGCGACGCGAATGGCAGACCGTCGTGCGGGGGCGGTGAAGCACCCGTTTGGGGCGCATGACTCGTGGGCCTCGTGGGCATGGATACCCGGTTCACTTTCAGGGTCACTGCGAGAGAGCCAGAAAGTGGCAGCCCGCCAGGGGGAAGACGCAACACGAAACCAAGGCCAAGACAGGATCACCGATCCGCCCGTCCGTCGTGCGAGCATCGTCGCCCATCGTTCACGAGAAACTACTTGAGGCGCGGATGAAAATCAAACGCCTCAAGTTTGAATCACACTCCCGAGGAGAGTTCGGCTGCTCCGCCATCATCGGCGTGGAGGGGAATCGCCCACCCATTCCTACAGGGTCGGCCACCGCCCCTCCAACTGCGTCAGATAGTGCTGAATACTGGTCTGGGCGGCACAGAGCGCCGCGTTCGAGCCACCATCGATCACGGCCGGGGCGGCGATCACGTCAATGGCGGCGGCTGCTTCGCGAAGTGCCGGCCACAAGAAATCATGCTCGCACGCGGTCTGAACCATCCGCTTGCGGCCGATCGCGCACTCGTGGGCGTCGTTCTCGAGATTGTTCTTCAGCGACGTGATTTGACGCTGGACGACGATCGTCCCACCCTTTCCTGCGGCAGGCGTGCTGGCGGCTGCCGACGCGATCTCCTGGATTCGATCACGGTAGCGGCGCAGCCGCAGGATCACGTTTCGAGCCTCACTCCGACCGTTGCTCGTCACCCCTGATGCTCCTCGTCCTCGTGAATCTCTTTTGGGAAGACTACCAGAGACGAGAACGAGAACGACACGAATTCCGGGGCATGAACCCCGCGGTGCATCGGCGGATCGAAACCAGGTGTCGTGAAACCTCGGGCGGTATTGCTGAACGGAGGCGGGATTCGGCGGTTTCACAAAAGTCGGGGGTCGAGGGTTCGGCCATCTCTCTTCCCTGATCGGTGCAATCAGCACCTGGCATGATGAACTCGTCGCGAGCAAGGAAGATTGGGCCGTGACACCTGCCGCAAAACATGGATACTGTGAACTGTCGCGGCCCGCGGCAAGGATCTGCCACCCCCGGACACTCCCTCCCTTGGCCACGTTCGCCCGCTCGCGACCTCTCATCCCCCACGACGTGCACTGGGAGTATCTGGTGCCAATCGCCACGGTCCACCTACTCGCATGCCTAGCCCTGATGCCCTGGTGCTTTGACTGGTCGGCCGTGGTGCTGGCGGTGATCGGCACGAATGTCTTCGGCACCCTGGGAATCAACCTCTGTTACCACAGGCTGCTCTCTCACCGCAGCATGAAGGTGCCGCGGTGGCTGGAGCGAATGCTGACGACCATCGCGCTCTGCTCCCTGGAGGACACGCCGTCGCGATGGGTCGCGAATCACCGCCTCCATCACCACCATTCCGATGAGGAGCCGGATCCGCACTCGCCGCGGCACGGCGTCCTCTGGGCGCACATGGGCTGGCTGTTCAGGCGGGTGCCACGGCGCCGCTCGATGGCCTTTCTCGAGAAATACGCCCGCGACATTCTTTCCGATGACTATTACCTGTCTCTGGAGCGACGCCCCTGGGCGATTCTCGTGATCTATCTCATCCACGCGGCCGTGTTCGCGGCTGCGGGCCTGCTCGTCGGTCGCTGGACCGGGGGCGACTGGCAGCATGGCGTTCACTTGGCGGCCTGCTGGCTGGTGTGGGGCGTGTTCGTCCGCACAGTGCTTGTCTGGCACGTGACCTGGAGTGTGAACTCGCTGACGCACCTCTTCGGATACCGGACCTATGCCACCGGGGAGGACAGTCGCAACAACTGGTTCGTGGCCCTGGTCGCGATGGGAGAAGGCTGGCACAACAATCACCACCATGATCCCGCCAGCGCCACTGTGCAGCACAAGTGGTGGGAATTCGACATCACGTATTACCTGATCCTGGTGCTGGAGCGGCTCGGCCTGGCCACGCACGTCATCCGGGCGCGGCACGTCCGCCAGGCCGGCAGATAATCAGATCGGGAGCGGCCGCAGTCGCATCAGGCAAGGCCCAGCGGCACAGTGAGGCCGTCGTAGGCGAACTCCACACCGGAGGGAAGCCCTGCCGACATCGCAGCATGGTCGATGTCGTGGGACATGTGCACAAACAGCGTACGGCGGGCACCAACCCGCGCCGCGACAGCCAACGCCTCGCCGATCGAAAAGTGTGTTGGATGCCGTTCCGGTCTGAGGCAGTCGAGAATGAGCGTGTCGAGTCCTTCGAGCAGGGGCCACGTATCGGCCGGAATCTCGTTGGTGTCGGTGCAGTAGGCCAGTCCACCGAATCGGAACCCGAGGACGTCGAAACAACCATGCCGCAGTGGGAGTGGCACGACGCGGACGCCCAGCAAATCGAACGGGGCCGACGTGATCCTCTCGAACGTCACCTTTGGCAGCCCGCCCCCCGGGATCGGCACCGTTTCGAAGGCATAGTCGAAGGCCTTGCGGATCCGACGCTCCACCCGCTCCTCGCAGTAGACCGGGAGCGGCTTCCCGGCGGCGAAGCAGATCGGGCGGATGTCGTCGAGGCCGTAGACGTGGTCGATATGATCGTGGGTATAGAGCAGGGCATCGACGCCGCCGAGCCGCTCGCGGAGAAGCTGCATCCGTAAATCAGGAGTCGTGTCGATGAGCAGCGTGCCCCCCGGCAGGCCGAGGGCGACGCTGGTGCGAGTCCGCTGATTGCGCGGGTCGCCGCCTGAGCAGACCACGCAGCCACAGCCGACCACCGGCACGCCAACGCTCGTGCCGGTGCCGAGAAAGAGCAGCTGGCCGGACAGGTCGCGACGTGGATGGAGAGCGGGACGGGGGGAATGCATGGTCAGAGGAGCAAGAGTGTAGCGGGGGCGGACTGGTTTTTCCCAAGTCCTCCCCGGATCCGCCCCCGTCTCGACCGGCGGTTTGCAGGCCTCACTCTCTCGGCGCGACCCCGGCCCCACGCTCCCTACACCCGAAATCGCTCGACGAGTGCGTACAGGCCCTCCGATTGACTATTGAGCTCCTCCCCACTCGCCGCCAACTCTTCAGCAGAGGCGGCCGCCGATTCCGTAGTATCCGAAATCGATCTCAGGGCAAGTTTGAGCTCGGCGGCATTGGCTGCCTGAACCTCCGAAAGCGATGCGATCTCCGAGATCGTCTCCGACGCCAAGATCACCTCCGAGACGATCGCCTCGAGCGACGTTGCCGCCTCCCCAGAAAGGTCGACTCCTTCCTGAACGCGGCTCGATGACTCTCGAATGAGGTGGTTCACCTCCTTTGCCGCCTCGCTCGCACGCTCGGCCAGCTTGCGGACCTCATCGGCGACGACGGCGAAGCCGAGGCCATGCTCGCCAGCACGTGCCGCTTCGATGGCGGCGTTGAGCGCGAGAAGATTGGTCTGACCGGCGATTTCGCTGATCACGTCAACGATGCCGCTCACCCGCTCAGAGGAACCGCGAATTCGCTCCATGGAGTCGATCGCCTTGCTGACGCGTTCGTTTCCGTTGCGGGCCGTCTCTGCGGTGAGCTGTGCCTTGTCCCGAGCCTCTCCGCACTTCCGGGCGACATCCTGCACGGTACTGATCATCTGCTCCGTGGCCGCTGCGAGCTCTTCCACACTCGCGGCCTGGGTCTGCGCTCCGTCGCTGAGCGACGCGGCGCTTTCCGCGATCGCCCCCGCTCCCTGCCGCTGCTGTGCAGCCGCCTCGAGCACCTGCCGAATCAGCATCCGCAGGTCCTGCAGCATCCTGCCGGCATGCTGCCCAAGTCGCCCCATGTCATCCTCTCCGACGACATGAACCTCGCTCGTGAGGTTGCCTGCCGAGGCCGCCGTGAAGACTTCTGCGAGACTGGCGACCTTCGCCTCGAGTTCCATCTGCCCACGTGCGAGACGACGGGCGATGGCTGCTGCAATCGCAGCCACGAGACCGGCGGTGATCAGAAAGATGGCCACGCTCCAGTTGCGCAGACTTCGGGCCGGCGCGAGGACCTCCGCGGTGGCGATATCCGAGACAATTGCCCACTTCACCGCACGGTCCGGATCTGCTTCTTCATTGAACACCGTGATGGGCTGCCACGATGAAAACACCGGCTCACCCCGGTAGTTGAGAGCACGGCCGCTGCCGGCTGCGTCGTCGTCGAGTGCGTCTTGAACGGGCTGCGTGTCCACTTTGAGGTCAGGCTGCAGGATGGTCGATGTGACGCCGAGATCGGACGCAAAGCGAGAGTTCGAGCGAAAGAGCCGATCGGGGCCCACCGCATACGTATCACCGGTCTCACCCATCCCGGTCGTCTCTCCGATGATCCCGCTGACCTTGTCGATCGGAATCTGGAACGCCATCACTCCGATCAGCTGCTCTCCATCAAAAATCGGGGTGGCAATGAAGCTTGCCGCCGCAAACGCGGAAGGCAGGTATTCCTCGAACTCGGCGAAGGCCACCGAGCCGCGCTTCGTCGATGCAGCGGCCTGGCTAAAGGCCTTCGCAAACCGTGTCCCCGCAAACGGCCCGCTGCGGAGCGAGGTGCCGAAATCAATCTCCTTGAATACGGTGTAGACGATCCGACCGGTAACGGCATCGATCAGGAAGATGTCATAGACTTCGTACCTCTCGAGCATGCGGCGGAACGACGGATGGTAGCGGGCATGGGCCAGCGAATAGTCCGAGCCATCGCCGGCATCATCCAGAAACTGCTTCTCCCCGAGTGGATTGGGGTTTTCCGCGATGTACAGGGTCTGCATCTGCACGGTCGCATCGTCAAGGGACTTCACCACGTCGGCGACCGCAGAATTCGACTTCCCAGATTTTTCGAGGGCGCGACCGAGCCCTTGGCCATGACACACCGCCAGGGCAGCCCGCGATGACGCCGCGCCATCGGATCCCCGGCCGGGAAGGCTTCCCACGGCGGCATTCATCGCCTGCAGAGCCTCCCGAGCAACACCAGCATCGGCTGCGGTTACAAGCTCATCCTGGAGCGAGAGAAAGTAACGCCCGACCGATTTGGCGGTGATCGATCTGACGACTTCAAGTCGATCAATGGCCTCCTTTTCCAGGGCCTTGGCGCTCCTCTGGTACAGCAATGCCGCGATGGCGGCGAGAGGGATCAGCGAGACAGCCAGCAACGACACCAGAATGAGGGTGCGCAGACTCATGCTTCGAAACAGCTGCATGGGAACTCAAGGGTTTGGGGGAAGGGCCGTGGGTGTTCTCACCCTCTCCATCCATATAGCCTTCAAACGGCGGCCGCACAAATTTCCCAAGCCACAGCGTCATCAGGATCCGCGATAACCGGCAGAATCGCTTCACCCGAACCCCTGAAGCCGCCGCGGCCATCATGAGCCGTCATGCGGAAAGGACTCGGCGACCATTACCCCAGCCCTTCGACGATCGCGTCCGCATGGGCAACGTCGTACAGAAAGCTGATGGCAGTAAATCGATCCTCCGGAACGGCGAGGCCGCCACGCTGGTCCGTTCCGTACTTTCGCTGGAGAAATGCCTTGAGTCGCTGATCCATCAGGCCTGGGTGAATCCCCCGCATGGACCATTGATCGAAGAGTCGATCGGCGATTTCGGTGTACTCAATCAGACGACAATCCGCGTGACGTGAGTCGCGAATGATCTTGCGGAAGAGCAGGTTGACATTCTCGGCCGGCCCCTCGATCACCTGCAGAAATCGCTTGGATGCCATGACCAAGAAACCGGTCACACCCAAGGTGGGGTTATTTTTTTGGGCTTTTTCCAGGATCGACTGCAAATCACTGAATTCAAAGATTTCAGCAACGTCGCTGATATAGATGAGCCGGGTCAGCATGAATACCCCGTGGAAGTGAGCAGAAACAAACGTCGCCGCGATCCACCGAAACGGTCACACCGGCGAGAATGTGGCGTACGCCTGACTGGGCCGTCAAGAAAGCCGGCTCCCCCGCTTGCCTTGACCGCGGGACGGACTCCCTACGACAATCTCATATCCGAATCGCGGCGAAAGTCATCTGGCCAGTCCCGTTTCGCTTCGCTGCCCCTTCGGCCAGCCTGCGCAGGCTCCGCACGAGCGGTACCGAAACATACGCATCCCCAGGCCTCCCCGGGTCTGATCAGCCATTCATGGAACATTTGGAACGCATCTGGGATTCTGTCTCCAACGCCGCTTCCGGCGCCGGTTCGTGGCTGGAACGGTCGATCACCGGCCTCTTCGGATCCTCCAACGCCCGCTACCTCCGTCGGCTCGACCCCAAGATCGAGGCGATCAACTCGCTCGAATCCCGATATGAGTCCCTGACCGACGAGGAGCTCCGCGGCCAGACCGCGGAATTCCGCCGCCGGCTCGCCGCGGGTGAGACGCTTGACGACCTGCTCGTGGAGGCATTCGCCGTCTGCCGCGAGGGGGGCAAGCGGTTCCTCGGCATGCGGCATTACGACGTGCAGCTGATCGGCGGCATGGTGCTCCATTCGGGTGCCATCGCCGAGATGATCACCGGCGAGGGCAAGACGCTCGTCGCCACCTTGCCGGCCTACCTCAACGCCCTCGAGGGCAAAGGTGTGCACGTCGTCACGGTCAACGACTATCTCGCCCGTCGAGACATGGAGTGGATGGGGCCGCTCTACCTGAATCTCGGCCTGACCGTCGGGGCAATCCAATCGGGCATGGACCCGGGCGAGCGGCAGAAGGCCTACGCCTGCGACATCACCTACGGCACCAACAACGAGTTTGGGTTTGACTACCTCCGCGACAACATGCGGATGGCCGCGCGGGGAGATGACGCCTTTCCCAAACACATGCAGCAGAGCCAGGGGCCGCTCAACTTCGCCATCGTCGATGAGGTCGACAACATCCTCGTGGATGAGGCCCGTACGCCGCTCATCATCTCCGGCCCCGCCCATGACGACGTCACCAAGTACTCCAAAGCCGATCAGATCGCCCGGCAGCTCAAGCCCGACACCCACTTCGAAGTGAAGGAGAAGGAGCACACCGTCGCCCTCACCGAGGATGGCGTGCGGATAGCCGAGAAACTTGCCGGCGTGGAGAGCTTCTACACCGCAGGAAACATGGAGTGGCCCCACCTCATCGACAACTCGTTGAAGGCCCACCATCTCTACAAGCGTGACGTGAACTATGTCGTGCAGAACGGCGAGGTCGTGATCGTCGACGAGTTCACCGGCCGGCTCATGCCGGGCCGCCAGTGGTCCGACGGCCTCCACCAAGCCGTCGAGGCCAAGGAGGGGGTCAAGGTCAAAGAAGAGTCGCAGACGCTCGCCACGGTGACGCTGCAGAATTTCTTCAAGCTCTACAAGAAATTAGGCGGCATGACGGGTACCGCCATGACCGAGGCCACCGAGTTCTGGAAAATCTACAAGCTCGATGTGATCGCCATCCCGCCCAACCGTGGCCTGCAGCGAATCAACCACCCCGACGTCATCTACCGCACCGAACGAGAGAAGTGGATCGCCGTCGCCGACGAGGTGGAGCGAATCCATCGCTGGGACACGCTCGCCCTTGCGGACGGCTCGTGGCGGATGGGCACGATCATCAAGGAGTCCGACACCGGCTACGAATTTCAGCCGAAGGGGGAAAAAACGACCGAGACGCTTCCCCGCGACAAGGTCAAGAAAGTGCAGCGGAGGGGATTGCCGGTGCTCGTCGGCACCGTGTCGATCGAAAAGAGCGAGCGGCTCGCGAATCTGCTCGAGAAGCGGGGCGTGCCGCACCAGGTGCTCAATGCGAAGCAGCACAAACGAGAGGCCGAAATCATTGCCCAGGCTGGTCGGCTGGGCGCCGTCACGATCGCCACGAACATGGCGGGGCGTGGCACCGACATCATTCTGGGAGGCAACCCCGACACACTTGCCTGGGCGAAACTCCAGGACACCTACCCGACGCGGCTTGATGTCCCAAAAGCCGAGTGGGACACGCTGGTCGCCGAGATCGCAGCCCGTGAGAACATGAAGCCCGAGGGGGAAAAAGTACGCGGCATGGGGGGACTGCAGATCGTCGGCACGGAACGGCACGAGGCCCGCCGCATCGACCTCCAACTCCGCGGGCGGTGCGGGCGGCAAGGAGACCCCGGCTCGAGCCGATTCTTCCTCTCGCTCGAAGACGACCTGATGCGGATTTTCGCCGGTGAGTGGGTGAAAAACGTGCTCACGCGACTGGGAATGCAGGACGGTGAGGCGATCGAGAGCCGGATGGTGACCCGCCGCGTCGAGGCGGCCCAGAAGAAGGTCGAGGAACGAAACTTCGAGGTCCGCAAGAATCTCCTCGAATACGACGAGGTGATGGACGAGCAGCGGAAGCGGGTGTACGGCTTCCGGCAGAAGATCCTCGACGGCCATCCCTGCCGCGACCTCATCATGGAGATGGTCGACCGCCAGATCGAACAAAACATCGGCAGCTTTCTCGACAAGGATTACGGGCCGCAGACATACGCCACCTGGGCCTCCGGCCACCTCTCCTGCGAACTGGAGGGCAAGGACTTCCGCGGGATGTCGCCTGACGAAGCGGAGCGGCTGGCAGTGGATGAGGCGATCCGCCAGTCGGAAGCGCAGATCTTCGACGCCGTTGAGGAAAACCTGCCCGAGGGTGAGGAGGAGAGCGAGTGGAACTGGTCGGCCTTGGCGTCGTTTGCCAATGCCCGCTGGAAGCTGTCGGTCAACGACCGGGATCTCAAGCGGGCAGGCCGAGCTGACGTGGCCGAACTGCTTCAGGAACGAGCCCGTGAGGCAATCCAGCGACTCGACCTCGAGGAAGGCCGACGATTTCTGACGCCCGATTTCGGCGTGCGAACGGCGGCCGGCTGGACGGAGTGGCGTTTTAGCCAGCCGCTCGATGAGACGACGCTGAGCGAGTCGGGCCCTGACGGACCGGATGCAGCCGCCTTCAAGGAAACAGTCCGCCGCGTGGCCCGCGAGGCCTATGACCGCCGCGTGCAGCACTATGGCGATGCCATGCCGCGGATGGAACGGGCTGTTGTTCTCCAGATCCTCGACAATGCTTGGAAGGACCACCTCCTCGCGATGGACCACCTCCGCAGCAGCGTCGGCCTTCGCGGCTACGCCCAGGTCGACCCCAAGGTGGAATACAAGCGGGAGGGAATGCGGACCTTTGACTTGATGTGGCAGGGCATCGACGAGCGGGTGGTCGACATCGTGTACCGGATCGAGCAGGTGGACGACGGCCAGATGCGAAGCGCCTTCAAGGAGACCGCCGCGATCCATGAGGATGCCTCGTCGGCGACTCTGCCGACCGCCGGCGGCGAACCCGCTCCCGACCAACCCCCAGCCGACGCGGCCCTCGAGCCCATCCGGAACTTCGGCCAAAAGGTTGGCCGCAACGACCCCTGCCCCTGCGGCAGCGGCAAGAAGTCCAAGAACTGCTGCGGCAAATCGAGCAGCGTCGCCGCGGGATGAACCCTCGTCGACACGACGGGCCGCGTGCATGATCCTCGACCTTGGCTACCTCGTCGTTGCGCTGCTTGCCCTGCCGTGGGTGGCCTGGCGGAAGGTGGCGGGCGGGCGGCCGGTCGCAGCTCCCTGGATCCGGTTTACCGGCGGCATCGCTCCCCTGCCTCACGCCACGGGCACCCGAATCTGGATGCATGGCGTAAGCGTGGGGGAGGTGCAGCTCCTTTCCGGTTTGGCCGAGGAAATGCGTCGTCAGGTGGCGGACTCCGGTCGGGCCATCGACTGCGTGATCTCCAGTTCAACCACGACAGGCCTGGATGTGGCAGCCTCACGCTTTGGCGCCGACCGCACGTTCCCCTGCCCGCTCGACTTCTCGTGGGCCATTCACCGCGTGCTCGATCGGGTTCGGCCCGAGATGCTGGTGCTCGGCGAACTCGAACTCTGGCCCAACCTGCTGGCCGCGGTGCATGCCCGGGGCATTCCGATCGTCGTCGTCAATGCCCGGATGAGTGAACGCAGTGCGCGGGGCTATCGTTGGATCAGGCCGCTTGCTCGCCGCATGCTCGGCCGCACCAGCCTCGTGATCGCCCGGTCTCATACCGATGCCGACCGCTTCACAGCCCTCGGCGCTCCGACAGTGGTCACAGCCGGCTCGATGAAGTTCGACGGCGTGCGAGGGGATCGCCACGATCCCGACGTACTCAGGCTCCGTCGCGTTGCCGGCATCCCCGACGATGCGATCGTCTTCCTGGCCGGCAGCACGCAGGCTCCCGAAGAGCAACTGGCCATCGATGCCTTCCGCGACTTGTCCGCGGCATACCCTCGGCTGTGGCTCGTGGTCGTGCCCCGGCACGTCGAGCGAACGGCTGAGATCACAGCTATCTTCCAGTCCACAGGGATGCCCTGGCGGCAACGCAGCCGGCTCGGTACGGAAGCGGCCGACCCAGCCACCCGCATTCTTTTGGTCGACACCACGGGCGAGTTGGGCTGGTGGTGGGGCACCGCGACGATTGCCTTTGTGGGGGGCAGCCTCGACGGCAGGCGGGGTGGCCAGAACATGATCGAGCCCGCCGCCTACGGCGCCGCCGTGGCCTTCGGCCCTCACACGCGCAACTTCCGCGACGAAGTGCGTCTCCTCCTCGAGGCCGGGGCAGCGGAGGTGGTGCACTCTGGCGACGAACTCACCGCGTTCGTCCGCCGCTGCCTCGAAGACCAGAATTTCGCGGCGGAGCGCGGTCGCCGGGCTGCAACACTTGTCGCCTCCCAGCGGGGCTCGCGAGCCGCCACCGCAGCGAGGCTCGTCGACCGCTTGTTTGGCTCTTCGGAAACGAACCCGTAGCTGCCGCCGGAATCGCTCCCCCACGCAGTCGCCAGCGCGAGCACTCCTCCACACAGCCGCCGGCGCAAGCCGGTGGGCTGACAGTAAAACAGCGCCCCCGGGCTTAAGCCCGGGGCTCTGTGGATCCGCCGCATGGATGGCCGTGGTTGTCGTTTTTCAGCCTCCTTTGGATACTGTGTCGGTTGTTGCGCGACGGATCCGGTTCCGTCGTTGGTTTCCATCCGTTTCTTCAGGCACGAGGCATTTCCGTGGCATCAGGCAAATTTCTTTTCACGAGCGAGTCTGTCAGCATGGGTCACCCGGACAAACTCGCCGACCAGATCTCCGACGGCGTGCTCGACGCCTACCTTGCCCAGGATCCCCTCAGCCGCGTTGCTTGCGAGACGATGGTGACGACCGGCCTGGCTGTTGTGGCCGGTGAGATCACCTCCCGCGGCACGATCGATTACCAACGAGTTGTCCGCGACGTCATCCGGGACGTCGGCTACACCGACGACGAGATGGGAATTGCTGCCGATACCTGCTCCGTGCTGGTCGCCGTTGGCAAGCAGTCAGGTGACATCGCCATGGGCGTCAATGACGACGCGAGCTCCGGCAAAGACATCGGCGCCGGAGACCAGGGCCTGATGTTTGGCTATGCCTGCAATGACACGCCGGAACTGATGCCGCTTCCGATCGCCCTCTCCCACCGGATTCTCAATCGGCTCACGGAGGCCCGCAAGAAGGGGCATGTCGACTGGCTGCGACCCGACTCGAAGAGCCAGGTGACCATCGAGTTTGACGGTCAGCGGCCCGTTCGTGTCGACACTGTTGTCGTCTCCACACAGCATGCACCACACGTCAGCAACACCGACATCCGCGAATTCGTGATCAACCAGATCATCGCGAAGGAACTGCCGAGCGACCTCGACACGTCGAACATCACCTACCACATCAACCCCACCGGGCGATTTGTAGTGGGTGGTCCGCACGGTGACTGTGGTCTCACCGGGCGAAAGATCATCGTCGATACCTATGGCGGCTGGGGCCGGCACGGCGGCGGCGCCTTCTCCGGGAAGGACCCGACAAAGGTTGACCGTAGCGCCGCCTACATGGCCCGCCATGTCGCCAAAAATATCGTTGCTTCAGGGCTGGCCGACCGCTGTGAGGTGCAGCTGGCGTATGCCATCGGCGTGAGCGATCCGGTGAGTGTGCGGGTCGACACGGAAGGCACGGGCAAGGTATCGGACGAGCGACTCTGCGAGCTTGTGCGAGAGTTTTTCCCGCTCACGCCGCGTGGCATCATCGAGGAACTCGATCTCCGAAGGCCCATCTTCCGTGCCACGGCGGCCGGCGGCCATTTTGGTCGCAACGAGTTCTCATGGGAGAAGGTCGACAAGGCGAAGGAACTCGCCAAGGCGTCCACCTCTGCCGTCGGGGCCAGCTGAGGGCACGGGCCGATCTCCTTGTTGGTTCATCGCCGTGTCGCACGCACCATCACACGCCAGCTTCGACTACGATCCAGCCCGGAATCGTGTGGCGATCGAAAGGCTCCTGGTGACGACGGTGGGAGCCGCATCTGGGTGGCTGGCGGTGGCCTGCGGCGGTGTGCTGGTGGCCCGCCGGCTCTCGGGTGGCGCAACGGCCACGCCGGGAGTGGTCACGCTGGCTGCCGTCTGCGGTGCCGGTGGGCTGCTCGTAGCCGCGGGCGATCTGGCCTCACGACACGGTGGTGGACGACCGTCACTGCCGCCCCGGATCGGTTTTCTTATGGCGACCCTGGCGATGGCACTGCCGCTCCCCGTTGGCAGCACCGGTGCCTTGGTCATGGCCGTCGGAGCCGTGGCCTTCGCCGGAGCTCTTCTCGCGCAGCCATGGGCCGCCCAGTGGCTCAGCATTCCGTCGCCATTCCTGATTTCACTCGTGCCCTGTCCTCTTGAATCATCGCCCCCGGCATTCACCCCAACAGACGTCGAGAGAAGCCTGTCGCTGCCGGGCGTGGCTCCGGGGACCAGGGGCCTGAGTGACTTTTTCAATGGTCATCCATCCGGCGACGAGCATCTGTTACAGCAGCAGGAACGTGTCACCCGTGCCGACGGCACCGAATGTGTTCGCGGGCGGCTTTTCTTGGGCGTCCCGACGGGCGTCCGAACGGCGTCGGGGCATGTCGGGTTTTGTCCCCCGTTGGCGACGACCCCGACGGTCGAAGTGACTACTGCCTATGATGAGGTCGAGGCGATCGTCACCGCGACGGAAGTGCTCCCGTGGGGAGTGCGGATCGAGTGCCGTCTCGATGAGCCGGCTGACGAACCATTCGAGATCCCCATCGACATCGTCGCTGCGACCGAGAGCCTGCCCCCTGCCGAGCGCAGTTCCACCCCACACCCCATTCCTCTGCACTCCACGACCTGCGAGTCGTGAGCATTCCCACGATGGCCCGTTGGCCCGACAACCTCTGGACAACAGTTTTTACCTACGGGGTCATCTTCGTCGGTTTCCCGCTTCTCTGCCTGCTGTTCTGGGCATGGGTGCGGGGATGACACACCGTCCTCTGCCCCCCGAACTGCCGGCCGATCTGGCCCTGCAGCTCATCACTGCCGGACAGGAGCGGGTATGCGGCGGCTGGGATCGTCTCGACGAGTCCCGCCGCGCCGGACTAGTCGCCCAGTTGCGATCGCTCGACTGGCCGCTGGTCACCGAGATGCGGCAGCGGGTGCTTGCAAAACAAGGGCCCGAGCAGGCGGCTGCGCCACCCGGCGATGTTCTGCCGAATCTCGACAATGCAGTCACGCCTCCGTGCCTACGACTGCGTGATGACCACAATCCGATTCCGCCAGCCCTCGCGGCGGAACATGGCATCGCGGCCTTGGCCGCCGGACGCATTGCCGCGATTCTCGTGGCCGGTGGTCAGGGGTCACGTCTGGGGTTTGATGGCCCGAAGGGGCTTTACAAGATTGGCCCGGTATCGCGGGCAAGCCTCCTGGAGATCCTATGTGGCAAACTGGTGGCCGTGGCGAAGCGGCATGGGGCCGCGGTGCCACTGGCGGTGATGACCAGTTCCGCCACCGACGCGGTCACCCGGGATTTCTTCAGCCGACACGAGCGATTTGGACTGCCCAAGGATCGCGTGCTCTTCTTCACACAGCGCGACCTCCCGGTCCTCTGTGACACGACCGGCGAGATCGTCCGCGCTGATCTCGGGCAACTTGCCATGAGCCCCGACGGACATGGCGGTATGCTCGGAAGCCTCGTCGCTGCAGGCGGCCTCGAATGGTTCGCCCGCCAGGGAGTGGATCACGTCATTTCTTTTCAGGTCGACAATCCGCTGGCCATGCCGCTGGACAGCGAGTTTCTCGGCTATCACCTGCTCACCGGCTCTGAATTCACGCCGCAGGTGGTGCACAAGGCCGATCCCAAGGAGCGGGTCGGCGTGGTCGTGGCGGACGGTGGCGTTACACGGATCGTCGAATACAGCGATCTGCCGGCACAACTGGCCACGGCCCGACTCCCGGACGGGCGGCTCAAATTCCATGCCGGCAGCATCGCCATCCATGCGTTCACGAGGGACTTCCTGGAACGTGCCTCGGCCAACGCCGACGCGCTGCCGCTGCATATGGCCCACAAGGCTGTGCCGTTCATCGACGGCGCCGGGGCACGTGTCGTGCCCGATGCCCCCAACGCCTACAAGTTTGAGCGGTTCATCTTCGATCTCATGCCGCTGGCCCGCACCGTGACGCTGGTCGAAGTCGATCCGGTCGAAGGCTTCGCGCCCTTAAAAAACGCTTCTGGCGCCGCGGCCGACACGGCCGAGCACGTGATGGCCGCCATGGTGGCTCACGCCAGCCGGCTGCTCGGTCGAGCGGGTGTGACGGTGACCGGCGGTGTCCCGGTCGAACTGGCGGCCAATCGCATTGTCAATGCCGACGATGTCGCCGAGTATCTGCCACCCGGGAGCACCATCAAAGAGCCCCGGGTCATCGGCTCGTAATCTTCCCTGTCCCCAAAAGGATTCTCCATGCTCCATGCGATCGTGATGGCCGGCGGCGCCGGCACCCGCTTCTGGCCCGCGAGCCGAGCCGCCCTGCCCAAGCAATTGCTCGCACTCGCCGGTACGAAGACACTTCTCGAGGACACGATCGATCGGCTTGACGGACTCGTGCCACCCGACCGCACCATGGTCGTCACGGCGGCACGGCTCCTTGCTGCCGTCCGCCAACAACTTCCGCTCGTGCCGGCGTCTGGCCTCGTGGGCGAGCCGTGCAAGCGGGACACCGCGCCCTGCATCGGACTGGCGGCGCTGCTCGTCTCCCGGCACGATCCCGACGCCACCATGGCCGTGATGCCATCGGACCACGTGATTCGCCCGGCCGAGAAGTTTCACGAGGCGATCACCCTCGCAGCTGAGATCGTCGCGGCATCACCCGGGCGGCTCGTGACGTTTGGCATCCCGCCAACCTATCCCGCCGAAAGTTTCGGCTACATCCAGACCGGTGAGCCGATCGCGCCTCCGGCCGGGACAGCCTCGTCCGCGAAGGTGCATCGTGTCGCGAGCTTCAAGGAGAAGCCGGCAGCGAGCGTGGCCCGCGACTATCTCGCAGCTGGCGGCTACCTGTGGAACGCCGGCATCTTCGTCTGGAAGGCCCGCACGATCCTCGACGCGCTGGCCGCCCACGAGCCGGAGTGCCTGGCCCGCCTCGAGGCCATCGCGGCCGCCTGGGACACGAGCCGACGTGACGACGTCTTCGCCCAGGAGTTTTCGGCGATCAAGGGGACATCCATCGATTATGCCGTGTTGGAGAAGGCGACCGACGTGGCGGTGATCGAGGCGCCTTTTTCATGGGATGATCTCGGCGGCTGGTCGGCCGTCGCCCGCCAGCGGGGCGTCGATGGGGCCGGGAACACGGTGGTGGGCCGGCACCTTGGGATCGACTCCACGGGCACGATCGTTCATTCCGACGACCATCACCTGGTCGTCACGATGGGACTTGAGGATATGCTAGTGGTGCATACATCGGACGCAACGCTCGTCGCCGCCCGGAGCCACGAGGAAGCCGTTCGCAAGGTCGTCGCCGAACTCGAGAAACGCGGATGGGTCGAATACCTATGACTTCCCGTGCAAAAAGCCATCCATGGCCTTTTTGCACTTGGTCGACCGGTCGAAAAGCCAAGGTTTTCGACGGCCGACAACCGGTGCCTCCAGCCTCGGTTCAATTCGTCCGCTGTCTGTTCAAGATCACCTGTTTCATGGCCGTTGTGCTGGGTGGGGCGGCGTGGGCTGAAGACGATGCCGCGGCGGATGAGGTGACGTGGCTGGAGCGGTTGCGATTGTCGGCCGATGCCCTCCACTGGTCAGACGAACTCGTGCGGGACGACTGGCGGCTGCAGCGGCGACCAGGCACCGATGAGTGCCGGATCCTCGATCCCCGGGAACGCGTAGTCTGCGAGGGCAGCGGCGATCACTGTCGCCACACCTTTACGACGCTGGAAGCTTCGGGCCGTGTCGACGCGATCACCGGCCCGGCAGTGATCGTGCTGCATGGGCTTGGTGAGAGCCGCCGCTCGATGAAGCCGCTCGTGGACCATCTCCGCGACAGCCTTGATGCCACCGTTCTCGCCTTCGGCTACGCCAGCACGAAGGCGGCCATTGCCGACCACGGCCGCGCTCTCGCCGGCGTGGTCGCAAGTCTCCCGGCTGGCGCCCGCGTCAGTTTCGTGGGCCACAGCCTCGGCAACCTGGTCGTCCGCAGCTGGATCGGGCAGGCCGACACGGCTCACCTCCAGCGTCTCCACCGGATCGTGATGCTCGGTCCTCCCAATCAAGGTTCCGAACTTGCCAGGAGGGCCTCGCAGGTATGGATGCTGGCCGCACTCTCTCAGGGTGCCGCCCGTGATCTCGTCGTCGATTGGGACGCCGTCGCACCCACCCTCCCCGTACCGCCTTGCCCGTTCGGCATCGTCGCCGGAGGCACGGGCGATGACGCCGGCTACAGTCCGTTGCTGAAAGGCGACGACGACGCCGTGGTCACCGTTGCGGAGACACGGCTCGATGGAGCCGACGATTTCTTCCTGGTGCCGGTGCGGCATGCGGCCATGATGAAAAGCCCCACCGTTCAGGATGCCGTGACGGCCTTTCTCACCACAGGACGCTTTCCAATGCTACGGACGGAAGCCGGAGCGGCCTATGCCCCGCAACGGTAGCCCGAGCAACGGCTCCCCGATTCCGGCGGGCCGTGTGGCAAGTATCGATTATGGGCGACGGCGAATCGGCGTCGCGATTTGCGATGCCGAGCGGATCCTGGCCAGCCCGCTGGTGGTCCATGAGACGACCGGTGATACCGTGGCCGATGCCGCCTTTTTTCGCCGGCTCGTGGCTGACGAGTCGATCGTCGGATTCGTGATCGGGCTGCCTGTCCATGCCGACGGATCCGACAGCCGAATGTCGGTGGAGGTGGAACGGTTTGGGCGCTGGCTTGGAGAGGCGACCGGGCTGCCGTTCGTCTTCCACGATGAACGCTACTCGTCCCGCGAGGCGACGGGCCTGCTGGCCGGGTCGGGCCTCACCCGTGGCAAGAAGAAGCAGCGGTTTGACGCCGTCGCCGCTCAGATCGTGCTGGCATCGTGGATGGAAAGCCAGAGACATGCAGCAACCGTCGGCCACTCGTTGCCGCTCGAGGACTGAGGGTCCGATGATGCCATCCCCCCCTGCTCGCCTGATCGTCGGTTGTGGATATCTCGGCTCACGGGTCGCGGCCCGGTGGCTCGCCGAAGGATCGAGCGTCCACGCGATCACGCGCAGCGGCACGCGGGCAGCCGACCTCGCCTCCCGCGGGATCAGGCCGATCGTGGCCGATGTCACTCGTGCGGAAACGATCCGCAGCCTTCCTGATGTGACCACGTTGTTCTGGGCCGTCGGCTTCGACCGCACGAGTGGGGCGAGCCATCACGATGTGCATGTGACGGGCCTGGCCCGCCTGCTCGACGCGCTGCCCGGCCAGCCGCGACCGATTCTCTCGAGTTCCACCGGCGTCTGGGGCGACGAGGGGGGCGGCATGGTCGACGAGACGACTCCGGCAAATCCGTCGCGGGATGCCGGCCGGGTGCTCCTCGAGGCGGAAAAGCTCTTGCGGAGCCACCGTCTCGGACCGGGCGTGGCACTCCGCTTCGCGGGGCTGTACGGTCCCGACCGGCTGCCTCGGCTCGCCGACCTCGAAGCCGGCCGACCGCTGGCCGCCGATCCCGATAGCTGGCTCAACCTCATCCATGTCGACGATGCGGCGGCGATCGTCTGCGCAGCCGCCGCCGCCACCACGCCGGCCCCTCTGTACGTCGTCTCCGACGGCCATCCGGTGCGTCGTCGCGACTGGTACGGCCACATCGCCACCTGCCTCGGCAGCCCGCCGCCGATCTGGGACACCACCGCCCCCCGATCACGGGGCGCCGACAAACGGGTCGACCCATCACGACTCTTCCATGATCTGCCGATCAGGCTCGTGCACCCTGATCCACTGGAAGCAATCGCCGACCTGATACGGCAAGCCTGAAGGCCCACGACAGCTCAGCAATCGTGTGAGTTTGTCGGAAACTGAGATGCCAGGAGGAGCTGCCCACGCCCTGACCCGTACGACGGGCACCTTCTGCCGAACCCCAAACCGCGCGCGTTATGGCGTCGGCACCGGCTGGAGCCGCTGGGCTGCGGCCGGTGGCGCCGTGCGGGCCAGGCTGGCGGTGCCGCTGGTAAGTGCCTTGAGGTAGTCGATCGTGACGTTCATTGCCTCGTCGAAGTAGAAGTCTTGCTTCACCACCGGCCGACGCCGCGACTCCATTTCCTCCTCGAGTTTCTTCTCCTCCTCGTCAGCCGCTTTGCCTTCGTTCCATTGCTTGGCGAATTCCGACTCCACGAGTGAGATCGTCTTTTCTTCCTTCCGCTTTTTGTACTGGGCGATATCCCGGGCCACCTTCCCAAACTCCTCGTCGGCCGACACCCGCGCCGCCGACCGGTCCCGCAGCGTCGTCACCATCTCGTCACTCACCCGCCCGGTCGACTGATACTCGGCCCGGGGCACCTTGTCGAACGCGATCGCGTGATCGAGATCCGACTCGCCCACAGGGAGGTGCGTCGTGATGCTCGGTAGTTCGATGTCACTCTTCACACCCTCCAGCTGGGTGCTCAGGCCGCCGGGCCGGTAAAATTGTTGCATGGTGATCTTGATGGCACCCAGTGACGGCGCGTTAGGGAGCCGCTGAAACAGCTGCCGACCGAGGTCGAGCAGGCTCTGCACCGTGCCCTTTCCATGGGTCGCCTCGTCACCGACAACGAGCCCGCGGCGATAGTCCTGGATGGCACCAGCGACGATCTCACTGGCGCTGGCGCTGAACTTGTTGACAAGTACCACCAGCGGTCCATCCCAGGCCACACCCGGCTCGACATCGTCGTAGGGCTGCACCCGTTTGTCGGCATCCTTCACCTGGACGACCGGCCCGGTATCGATGAACAGGCCGGTGAGCGAAATCGACTCCGGAAGCGACCCGCCGCCGTTGTTCCGGAGATCGAGCACCACGCCATCGACACCCTGCCGCTTGAAGTCATCGAGGAGCCGGCGGCAATCACGGGTGCTGCTCTTGTATTCGGCCTGTCCCTGTCGGGCTCCGGCCATGTCCATGTAGAAACTCGGCAGGTTGATCACGCCGATCTTGTACGGCTTGCCGTCAGGCTTCTGCCCCCGCTCGATCACCTCGCCACGAGCTTCGGCATCCTTCAGTTCGATCTTGGCCCGCGTGATGTCGTACACCTTGGGCGCCGTCTCCCCGACCGGAACCACCTTGAGGCGAACGACCGTGCCCCGCTTGCCGCGAATCAACTTCACGACCTCGTTGAGGTTCATGTCGACAACATCCACGATGCTGCCGTCTCCTCCTTGACCAACGCCGATGATCCGATCCTTTGTCTTGAGCCGACCATCCGAGTCAGCCGCACCGCCAGGCACCAGTTCGGCGACGGTTGTATAGCCATCCTCGGCCTTCAGCGACGCGCCGATGCCATCGAGTTGGAGTCGCATTCCGATCTCGAAATTCTCAAGCGTCCCTGGTGACATGAAGCTGGTATGCGGGTCGAGGCTGCTGGTGAGTGACGTCAGGTACATTTCCAGCAATTCGTCCGACGTCATCTGGTGCATCCGCTTGGCAAAACTGGCGTAGCGGCGCTGCAGTTTGTCTCTCGCTTCTTCGGTGGATGTTTTCTCCATCTTCTGAACGAGCAGGTCGTATTTGATGCGTTTCCGCCAGGCGTCTTCTGCCTCGGCCTCGCTTTTCGCCCAGGACGTCTCCTTGCGATCGATGACGATCGACTCCTCAGTCGTGAAATCGAGCGGCGCCTTCAGCAGGCGATCGATGAGAGGGAGCCGCGAATCGACCCTCTGGAGAAAGCGGCCGAACACCTCGTAGGCGAAACTGACGTCACCCCGCTTCACGAGGTCGTCGAGCAGGTGTCGCTTCTGACTGAAGCCATCGATGTCACTCTGCAGAAAATAGACCTTCATCGGGTCGAGCATCTCGATGAAGATGTCGAACCAGCGATGGGCGACTTCGTCATCGATCGGCCGGCGGAGGAAATGCTCTCGCTCCAGGTAGCTGCGGACAGCGAGCGTGATCTGCCGGTCATTCGGGCCGGGAGCAGGAGCTCCGGCGATGGCCGCCACTGCGGGCACCGGTTCGGCCGGCTGGGCGACTTCCGTCCGGCCCACGACGACCGCCAGTGTCAAGGTGCCAAGCATGGCCAGCCTGGCGGCGCGGGAGGTACGAGGGCCGAGGGTGGCGGCGCTCTTGTAGGTCTGCATACGGATGATTCTCCCGGGTTCCGCCGTCGGCGTGTTCATCGCCGCGACACTGTTTCTGTATTGTGGCGATTCAGCCCACTTCTGGCGAGAGATTCTTTTCACGAGAAAACGCCGCGTCAGGGCAAAAGCCCGTGGTTGCCGCCTCGCTGATCCGCGACACGAGTGCCTGCGCGACGCGATCATCCGCCCCCAGCCGAGATACCTGCACCCACTCGATCTCCGGACAGATGGCTCGCCACCGCGACACGGCTTCGGTCACCTGGTGCTCGACATGCCCACGAAAGAGCAGATGGGGCTGCACCACGACCCGCTTCGGCCGGCGGGCAGCCGCGGCACCCAACGCCTCATCGAGCGTGGGCCGGGCGGCCGCGGCGAAGCCGATTTCAAAGTCGGGATGAAACCCGCTGGAATCGCCCAGGCTGGCGACCACCCACTCGCGAAACTGGGCAACGCCATCGGCGGCACTCGACCCACGACCGAGCACGACCGCGACAGTATCTGCGGCCGCCGTCTGAGCCAGTCCAGCCAATGCCTCGTGTCGCCGCTGCCGCGCCAGATCGAGCATTGCGGCATGGCAGCCCAGGGCCGCCGACTGGGTGAAGGAGAGATGACACCGACCCGCCGCCTCGACCACCGCCTCAGGGACGTCGCGGCGGGCATGGCCTGCCGTGAACAAGAGCAGCGGTGCCACGACCACCCGTTGGCAGCCGCGTGCAACAAGCTCCCGCATGCCATCCCCGATCGACGGTCCGATGACCTCCAGAAACCCCAATTCGACGGGCGTTGGCGCCATGACTGCGGCGGTCTTCCGGGCGACCTCCCTGGTTTCCTCAGCCCCGACCGGATCAGCCGTTCCGTGCCCGACCACGAGCACACCGGTGTGGGTCGCTTCGCTTCCGGGGACGATGTGGCCGGGTTGCCCGATGGCCTGCATGCCAGCTGTCGAGGAATGCATCACGATGTTTCCCGCTTGATTCCGCCCAGGTTGAAGAACTGCTCGGGCTCTCGGCCTTTTGGCACGTTTCCGGATTCGCACCAGAGTCTTTATAGTACCGCTCTTGGATCAGTGTGGCTTGTTCTGCCCGTCCTGTAATCCAACCGACTGTGGCCAGCACTCCCCGGGTTTCCTCGAAACCGTGCCTCCCGAGCATCCCTCCACAGCCCACGGATCGGCGACGACGCCCCCGCCCGCCGGGCTCACGCTCCGCATCGCCGGGCGACCGGGGCCGACCTTCTCGCTCGACCCCACCCGCGACAATACGCTCGGCCGGGCTGCCACCGCTGGCATTGTGATCGCCGATCGGCTTGCCAGCCGGGATCATGCGGCCGTGCGGTTCGATCCCGTGACGCGACAGTGGATCCTGCGAGATCTCGGAAGTCGGAATGGCACCTGGCTGGATGGCAAGCAGATCGACTCGGTAGCGCTTGTCGATCACGCAACGCTGCGGATCGGCACGTCAGAATTGGTGTTTCGCCAATTTGAAGCCGCCGCCAGCGAGCCGGTCGCCGACGCCGGTGAGTTTGTCCGCTGCGGCCCCGTGGCGCAACTCGAAGGAAGCGTGCTGCGGCGGGCTTCCGCGGGCTCGACGGATGACGCCCGACGTCCGCTGCTCCTCTACCAGGCAAGCATTCGGCTGCTCGCGTCCCGTTCCGTTCGGGAAGTCATCGGCACCACGCTCGAATTGGCCGCCGAACACTGTGGCACCAAGGGCATTGGCTGGTTTCGTGTCTTGGGCGAGCACCACATGGAGCCGGTGTGTGTGGTGCCGCCAGGGAGTCCACTGTCACGGCTGCTCAGCGAAGCCACCCGCCGGCTGGTTGCGGTCGAGGGAAACGCCGTGTGGGTGGCGAACCTGCCTGCTGGGCTCGACGGTGCGGCGACGGATCATGAACTAGCGTGTGTGCCGATCGTCGAGGGGGATCGCGTGCATGCCGCCCTGGCTACCTTCGCCTCCGCCGGCTCTCTGCGGAGCGTTGACTTCGATTTTCTCGTGGCTCTGGCGAGCCTCGCCGCCGCGGCCTGCGCCGGCCACGCCGAGCCGGCCGTCGTCAGGATGCACGATCACGGTGAGTCAGATGCCGACCAGCGACAGGATCTTTCTTCTTTGCAGACGGTCGACCTCGATGCCGGGGATACCGACGACGAGGAAGAGGCCGATCTGACGTCCGGCACGATCTCACTCAACGAAAGTGCCTGGGCCGACCTGGGGCTCGACGGGACCGACGGGCCTGCTGGTGCCGCAGCTGAGAAGAGGCTCCGTATCGAATCGTTTGTGGCCGAGACGCCTTCCCTCAAGCTCGATCAGTGGCAGCGGATGCTCGTCATCGAAGCCCTCCGTCGCACCGGCGGCAGCGTGCCGAATGCTGCCGCAGAACTGGGCATCAGCCGCGCGGTTCTTCGCCGCCAGCTGGAGCGATATGGGCTGGTGAGGCGGTGATCGCCGTGGCCCGGGGCAGGAGGGCCGCGACGACGCATAAGACAGCCACCGCCGCCACGAAGGGGAGTGCCCGTGAATCGTGCAGCGAGAACAGGAGCGAGCCCAGGAACGGCCCGAGGATTCTCCCGAGCGAGGCAAATGACTGATTGACGCCCAGCACCTCGCCTTGCCGGTCCGGATCAGCGCGTTGTGACAGCAGCGCCGACACCGATGGGTTGACGAAGGCGAAGCCGACGACCGCCACCGCTGAGACCGCGAAGAACAGGTTTTCGAGGAGCGACGGCACGTGGCCAGCCACCGCCCCGCGATGCACGGCAGCAGCCACGATCCCCAACCCTCCCAGCCCGACCATCATCAAGGCGACGCCGATGGCCAGCAGCCGCCCCTCCGGAAGCCGCTTGGCGAGCGGCCGGTAGAGACCGCCGGCAATCATCAAGACAACGCCGATAAACGCGAAGACAAGGAAGTTGTCATCGTCGCTCATGCCAAGTGACTGTTTGGTGAGCCTGGCAAGCGTGGCCTCGAAGTTGGCGAAGGCAAAGATGGAGAGAAAGTAGGTCAGCACGAGCGCCCCGACCGCGGGCAGACCGAGCACGGCGGCTGTCCGCGAGAAGCTGACAAACTCCTTGGCGTTGCGGACTCCGGGGCGGCGAGTCTCCCGAAACACAAATACGGCAATCATGAGCGCTGCAAAGGAAAGCAGGGATGCCAGAGCACCCACGCCCCACGGCTGTTGCTGAAAAAGGGCGAGGCCAAAGTAGGCGATCAGCGGCCCGAGCGTGAAGCCGGCCCCAAACGCGATTCCAATCAGCGCCATGCCGCGGGCCCGCCGTTCCGGTGGCGTGCAGTCGGCGATCACTGCCGCTGCCGTGCCAACGCTTGCTCCGGCGATCCCCGCTCCGATCCTGGAGAGCAGCATGAGGGCGATGGCGGTGGTGGCCTGTGTCTCCGGAAAGGTGACGGCATAGCCGTAGAGAGCGTAGAAGATCACCGAACCGAGCAGGCTGAGAATGAGGAGTGGTCGGCGGCCAATGCGATCCGAGAGCCGGCCCCAGATCGGACTGAAGACGAACTGCATGAGCGAGAAGACGGAGAACAACACACCGATCATCGCTCCGATACCAGCCGGCGGGAGTCCGAGCGTCTGCAGATAGGGCTCGGCCTGCCGTGGCATCACGGGCAGCACGATGCCGAATCCCAGCAGGTCGATGAAGACGGTGAGAAATACGACCAGAAGCGCGCCGCGGGGCGGTTCGGAGGCAGTCGACGGCAGGTCACCCGGCTGAGCAGCCATTACGAAACACCTGATACACTTGTCTGCATGAGCGTAGTCTCCAGCGACGGGCTGCCGAACGATCGACATGCGGCTCCTCAGGAGGCCCTGAGCGTGTCGGAGGTGACCCGCCGCGTCAAGGAGCACCTCGAGAGCCGGTTCGCCGACGTCTGGGTGAGCGGTGAGATCTCCAACCTGGTCCGCGCTTCCAGCGGCCATGTTTACCTGTCGCTCAAGGACGACGAGGCCGTGCTGCGGGCGGTGATCTGGCGGGGAACCCGGCAGGCGTTGGCCATCGAACCGGCCGATGGCCTCGAGGTCGTCTGCCATGGGCGGCTGGAGGTCTACCCACCCCGCGGCAGCTACCAGCTCACGATCGACCGCCTCCACGCCGTCGGCACCGGCGCTCTGGAAGCACGACTCAGAAAGCTCCATGCGAGTCTCGACCACGAGGGGCTCTTCGCCCCCGCCCGCAAGCGGCCGATTCCGTCGTTCCCCGCAAGGATCGCGGTGGTCACCAGTCCCACCGGCGCCGCCATCGCCGATTTCCTGCAGTCCCTCCTCGCCCGCTGGCGGTCGAGCGAGGTCATCGTCGTGCCTTCACGGGTCCAGGGGGCCGGTGCGGCCGAGGAATTGGCCGCGGCACTTGCGATCGCCGCCCGCATCGTGCCGCGGGTCGATGTGATCGCACTCATTCGGGGTGGCGGCAGCCTAGAAGACCTCTGGGCCTTCAACGAAGAGGTGCTTGTGCGGGCGGTGGCAGCCTCTCCGGTTCCGGTCGTGTGCGGCGTGGGGCATGAGATCGATGTATCGCTGGCCGATCTGGCGGCAGACCGCAGGGCCCTCACACCGACCGACGCCGCGGTGCAGATCTCGCCCGATGGTCCACAACTGGCCCGGCACCTGGAGGCCTTCGGCACGCGACTCGCGGCGAGCCTCCGGCGGCGGATTGATACCGCTCGTGACCGACTGGCAGCCGTCGCGCGATCCCGGATCTTCGCCGAGCCACAGCGGCTGATTCGCGACCGGAGAGCGGGGCTCGTCGATCAGGCCGCCCGGCTCCAGCGACTTGCCGCGGCAACGATCTCACGGACGCGGGAACGGCTGGCGGCCGCTGCGGCCCGCCTCGATGCCGGCAGTCCACTCCAGCGACTCGCCCGCGGCTACTCGGTGACGTGGCTGGATAGTAGCCCCACCGCGCTCACGTCGATCAGCGGGGTGAAACCGGGCGTTACGCTTGTCACGCAGTTGGCTGACGGCCGGCTCTGGAGCCGTGTGGAACGCATCACGACATCTGACCTCAACGATGAGTTGCCGACATGAATGACGAATCTCCCCCGGCGTCAAACTCTCACCAGCCCACCTCGTTTGAAGAGGGACTCGCCCGTCTGGGTGACATTGTCGCCCGGCTCGAAGCAGGCTCACTTGGCTTGTCGGAGTCGATTGCCGCGTATGAACACGGCGTGACGATTCTGAGGGAACTCCACACTGAACTTGCCAGCGTTGAGGAGCGGGTCAGCAGGCTCGTGAAGATCGACGACGATGGTCGACCGATCCTGGAACCGCTGGCGACAGAGAGCCCGCCGGCCCCATCTCCACAGTCCGGCCGCAAGCCACCAACGCGGGCCCCTGGCGGCGCGCGGAGGAAGTCGAACGTGCTGCCCGGGATGGACGATGCCCGCGAAGACGCTTAAACTTGCGGGGGATTGAAAGGTGGTTCGCGCGTGTTCCGCGAAAAGTCCTTGTGTTTCGGTCGGATCCCACTCCGGCCATGAATTTCTGCGGTGGGGTCTTAGGATGGCAAGCTGCCAGACGGCCGACGGCGTGGCACTCGGGGTCGGCGCGGTGGCCGCACTCGAGACCGACGTAACCGTCTCTCTCGATCGGGTAAAGTCGTTCATCGAACCACGTCTCGACGCGGCGATCGCCGACTCACCTGATGGAGCGGCTCGCCTGCTCGAGTCGATGCGGTATGCGCTCCTCGCCCCCGGCAAACGGCTGCGGCCAGCGCTGGCGATCTGGGCTGCGTCATCCTGTGGCGGCCACTGGGAAGCGGCGGCTCCCGCCGCCATCGCGGTAGAGATGGTTCACGCCTACTCACTGGTGCACGATGACCTGCCCGCGATGGACGACGATGATCTCCGCCGCGGACGCCCCACCTGTCATCGTGCCTTCGACGAGGCCACGGCGATTCTCTGCGGCGACGCGCTTTTGGCTCTGGCCTTCGAGACGCTGGCCGAGGGACTGCCGGCGGATGTGGCGGGGCAGGGCTGCCTGATGCTCGCGCGGGCGGCGGGAGGCTCGGCACTGGTGGGTGGCCAGGCTGACGACCTTGCCGCCGAACGTGGCTGGATCACTCCCATGACAACGGCCTCAACCGATGAACAAGTGGCCTGGCTGGAGCGGATCCACCGCCGCAAGACGGGCGCCCTCTTTTCGGCGGCCCTCGAACTCGGGGCTCTGTCGGCAGGCGCCACGCCGGAACAGCGGCATGCGCTGGCCTCGTATGGCCGCAGCTTCGGCCTTGCCTTTCAGATCGCGGACGACCTTCTTGATGCTGAAGGCACGGAGGCCGCCGTCGGCAAGCGGGTCGGCAAGGATGCCGATCGCGGCAAGCTCACCTACCCGACTATCATCGGCGTGGAGGCCAGTCGCGCCCGCGGAACCGCGTTGGCCATCGAGGCCGCAGCAGCCGTTGCCAGCCTCGGGGAACCGGCGACGGAACTCACCCGGCTGGCACATTGGATCGTTTCCCGCAACCATTAACCGACGCCTTCAGACACCCCGGACCGCCCTTTTGAGGTGCCGCCTCGCTCATGGCTGACATTCTGCCCTCCATCATGTCCCCTCGCGACCTCCAGCAACTCTCGCCGGAGCAACTGGAGCAGCTCGCGACCGAGATGCGCAAGGCCCTCTGCGAGGTCGCCGCGACACGGACCGCCCACTTCGCGTCGAACCTTGGCGTCGTCGAACTCTGCCTCGCCCTGCATCGTGTCTTCGACTTCAGTCGCGATCGCCTGATTTGGGATACCGGCCACCAGATTTATCCCCACAAGCTGATCACCGGGCGGTTTTCCCAGTTCGGCACCATCCGCACGCGCGGGGGGCTGATGGGCTATCCCAATCCCGACGAAAGCCCCTACGACCTTTTCATGACGGGGCACGCCGGGTCTAGCGTGTCAACCGCCCTCGGGCTCGCCAGCGGCGACGACCTCTGTGGCCGCGACGGCCGCCGAGCCGTGGCAGTGATTGGTGACGGTGCCCTGCCCTCGGGGATCGTGTTCGAGGCCCTCAACAACGCCGGCTTCCTCAAAAAGCGGCTGCTGGTGATCCTCAACGACAACCGGATGTCGATCTGCCCACGGGTCGGAGCACTCGCCGAGTATCTCGATTTCATTCGCACCAACCCCTGGTACCGGGGCATCAAGACCCAGGCGACCGAACTTATCAAGGGCGTGCCGATGGTCGGCGGGCAGATGGAACGGATGCTCGTCAACGTGAAGGATTCGCTCAAGGCCACGCTCCACGGCGGCATGCTCTTCGAGGCGATGGGCGTGCGGTACTTCGGCCCGGTCGAGGGCCACTCGCTCCCCAACCTGATCCGCTACCTGGAATTGGTGAAGGACCAGGAAGGACCGATCCTCCTGCATGTCCTGACTGAGAAAGGTCATGGCTTCAAGCCAGCCGAGGCCGACCCTGTCTTCTTCCACACGCCCGCCCCCTTCGAATGCGACGATGACGACTGCATCGTGTCGATCAAGAAGTCGTCATCCCGCGCCTATACCGACGTGGCGAGCAGCACGATCGGCAGCTGCATGCGACACGACACGCGGGTCACCGTCTTGACGGCGGCAATGTGCCAGGGCAACAAACTCGAGCCGGTGCGGGAGGAGTTTCCCGATCGCTTCTTCGATGTCGGCATCTGCGAGTCGCACGCAGTGGCATTTGCGGCGGGGCAGGCCAAGGTTGGCTGCCGGCCGATCGTGGACATCTACAGCACGTTCCTCCAACGCTCGTTCGACCAGATTTTCCAGGAGGTCTGCCTCCAGAATCTGCCGGTCACGTTCATGCTCGATCGGGCTGGCCTCACCGGACCGGACGGCCCGACGCACCACGGTGCCTTCGACATCGGCTATCTGCGGCTGTTTCCCAACATGGTCGTCATGGCTCCGGGAGACGAGCACGACCTCGAGGCGATGCTGCCCTGGGCGCTGCAGCATGCCGGCCCGGTCGCAATCCGATATCCCAAGGCGACCGTGGAACGGCACGCCGGATCCCGCACCCCCATCGAACTTGGCAAGGCGGAAGTGCTGGCCGAAGGCGCGGACGGCCTCATCATCGCCTGTGGCACGCTCCTGGGAGCGGCGCTCGAGGCAGCGGCCAGGCTCCGCACGGAGGGGATTGATGTGGCGGTGATCAACGCCAGGTTCGTGAAGCCCCTCGACACCGAACTTCTTCTGGCCCGCATCGATGCCGCCCCGTGGGTCGTGACCGTCGAGGAAAATGCCCTGCCGACGGGCTTTGGCTCAGCTGTGGTCGAAGCGATCAACGACGCCCATGCGACGTCTGGTCTGGCAGCCGCGGCCGTGGTGCGACTGGGCCTGCCAGATCGGTTTGTCGAACACGGCGAACGGGGCGAACTCTTGGGGGAACTTGGGCTCGACGCCTCGGGCATCGCGGCCACCTGCCGCCGGCTGGCCGGCCGATCGCCGACAGCGGTCGGCGATGCCGCACCAACGCCACACCATGCAGCGCACACGGCCCGTCCATGACGTCCTTCCGGCCGGAAGACCGCCCGTCCGCCGCGCCCCTGCCTGACGGCCCGTGGGAAGTGCTGATTGTAGGGCCGAGTGAGTTGGCCGGTATCGAGGCCGAGGCGAGCCAGGTAGAGACGCTCCTGAGTCGCCTGGGGCATCGTCCCTCCCTCCGTCTGGCTCCCCGATCGGCCTGGGAAGGTCCGGAACATCCCCCCACCGGTCGGCCTGATCTTGTCATCGTCTTGGGCGGTGATGGCTCGATCCTCCGGACTGCTCGCTGGCTGGGGTATCGCCAGGCGCCGGTCCTCGGGGTGAATCTCGGTCGGCTCGGTTTTCTGGCCGATGTGTCGAGCGACAATGTCGAACTCGCGTTGGCCGATCTGGCCGCTGGCCGCTATCGTCGCGTTGATCACCTCATGCTGGAGTGCGACATCATCCGCGGCGACACGCTCCTCCACCGCGAACTCGGGCTCAACGAGACGTCGATCCTGGCTGGCCCCCCCTTCTCGATGATCGAGATCGCCCTCCATGTCGACGGAGAATTGGCCACGACGTACCGCGCTGACGGACTGATCGTGAGCACGCCGGTCGGTTCGACGGCCCACAATCTTTCAGCCGGCGGCCCCATTGTCCGCAAGGATCTCGACGCCTTCATCTTTACGCCGCTGAACCCGCACACGCTGACCAATCGCCCCGTGGTCGATTCAGCAGCCCGTGAATACGAGCTGGTCGTGCCACGCCCCAACACTGGCTCGGCCTGCGTGGTGGATGGTCGCGTGATTACACGCCTGGCTCCCGGAGATCGCGTCTGCGTGCGGCGGGCGGCTTCTCGCTTCACGCTCATCGAAACCCGGCAACATGGCTACTACCGCACCCTGCGCGAAAAGCTTTCGTGGGGGGGGGGTGCACGAGGTGCCGGCCCCGAGGGCACTCACGAACCACCACCGCCGGAGCCGGCATTGTGAGATCATGCGCTGCTGCATCGATCATCAGCCTCGTCTGCCTGGCGGGAGCCCCGCTACAGATACATGCCGCCGACGGCGTGCGACTGGCGTATCGGTTCCACAGAGGGGATCGCATCGACATGCAGGTGCGACATCGCGCGGTGACGGAAACGACCATCGGCAGCACGCGGCAGTCGACGGAAACCGCCACCGACTCGCGGAAGACCTGGCAGGTTGTGGAGGTCGATGACGACGGTCGAGCCACGCTCGAGCAGTCGGTCAACGACGTACGGATGACCTCCCGCACCAGTGACCGGGGAGAAATCAACTGGAGCAGTTCCGACACAGACCCGCCCCCCCCCGGGTATGAAACGGTGCGGCAAAGCCTGGGTGTACCGCTGACGCGGCTGATCGTCGATCGTGCCGGACGAATCATCGAGCGGCACGACCTCCGGCCGGTTCCGCCGGCCAACACCGGCGATCTCGTCGTCGTGCCGCTTCCTGACGACCCGGTCGCGGTGGGCACCACCTGGACGGTACCCGACGAACTTGTCATCGAGGCGCCGCACGCCGCACGCAAGGCGGTGCGAACCCGGCTCCGCTACCAGGTCGATGCCATAGAGGACGGCATCGCGACCATCTCGGTCGACACCACGGTCCTCACACCGATCGATGACCCGCGACTGGAGGCCCGTCTCCTCGAACGGATCTGGGATGGCACGATCCGCTTCGACATCGAACAGGGCCGCGTCCGCTCGCGGTCGACGGCGACTGACCGCCGAGTCGTGGGCTTCGAGGGTCCCCAGTCGAGCATTCGCTACAAGGCAAGCCTCGAAGAACACGTCGTCGAACGATCGACAAGCGACTAGGTCACGACTGCCCTGGGTCGGCGAAGGCGGCAGCCAGAGCGGGATTCAGCCAGGCCTTCCGGGGTGCCACGGTGTCCCCCTCTCCGTAGGCGTTTCCACCATCGGCCTGAATCAACGCGGCGACCATGGTTGCAAACGCCTGTTCCTGCGCCTGGGAGCCGGCCAGTGCCTGCCTCAAAAGGACATTGTCGCCGGCGGCCACCATTCCCGACACGTCGGTGAGTTCGAATATGCGGGCCTGACGGTTATGCCTGAGCAGGGCGCGGGTCGGCGACGGCGCGGAAGGGGCGACGGGGCCGACCACCACCGAGCCCAGTTCTACCGCCGCCCCCGTCACCATGGCGGCGTCGAGCATCGAGATCGCGGCGTTTTCCGTCACGTCGCCAACGATCCGCGGGTCAAGCCGGGGATAGGC
>CAMCYH010000019.1 GCA_945883745.1 Candidatus Kuenenia stuttgartensis | reverse complement strand
AGCGCGTCGAGCGTGATCTGCGACCAGGTCTCGAACCGGTCGCGGTCGGCCAGCAATGCATCGAGCGTGGCAAACCCGCACTCGACCAGTTCACTCTCCCGCGATGCCACCTCGGGCCGCTCCAGTTCGAGCACATGCACGATTCCTAGGTGCACGCTTCCCACGGCATTCGAGTCGTCATTGATCAGCCCGACGCAGCGGCTCGTCCAGCCGCCGCCGATCGCGATCTCCTCGGCCAGTTCCCGCCGCATGCCCGCCTCGTACGACGTGTCGTCGCCATGCTCGCCATCAGTGCTCGAAATGTGGCCGCCAATCCCCACCGACCGCTTGGCCCGTAGCCGGGCCTCGCTCTGGCCGCCGCCGCGAGTGTAGGCAAAATACTCGACCCTGCCGTCGGCGGTGCGGTGCGCGAGGACACAGTAGGGAATCAGTTGTTTGAACGACGGGTCTTCTTCGACACTCGCCCGCGGACGCCATGAAGTGTGTCGCGGATCGAGGAGCCGGGGCAAATAGGCCGCCGTGTCGCCGCAGAAGCCCTGAAATGCACCGGCCTCGTCAAACAGCGACCGGGGCACGACCAGCACGTCTTCCTGGGGGATCACTGACATCACAGCCTCCTACTCGATCAGCATCGCATCGCCATAACTCAAAAAACGATACCGCTCACGAATCGCCTCTTCATACGCCCGACGAATGAGGTCGCGGGAGGCGAACGTGCTTACGAGAACCATAAGCGTTGTCCGCGGCATGTGGAAATTCGTCAACACGCAGTCGACCACACGGAACAAAAAGCCGGGTTTGATGAACAGATCGGTCGGCCCCATCCAGGACGAGACCGCGCCGACTGGTGACCGCTGGGCTGCCGTCTCCAGCGTCCGCACCGCCGTCGTGCCGATCGCCACCACGCGGCCACCGCGGGCCTTGGCCTCGGCAATCGCCGCCACGGTTTCCGCTGGGCACTCGCACCACTCCGTGTGCATGCGGTGATCATCAAGCCTGTCGGTTGAGAGAGGCCGAAACGTGTCGATGCCCACATGAAGCGTGACGCGAGCCAACCCGATGTCGCGGGCCTGAAGGGCTGCGAGGAGGTCGTCGGTAAAGTGGAGGCCTGCGGTCGGGGCCGCGGCTGAGCCGGCCGCGCGGGCGAAGACGGTCTGGTACCGCTCGCGATCCCCCTGTTCCTCCGTGCCGCCGCGGATGTAGCCCGGCAATGGCACCCGGCCGACCCGCTCGAGCAGAGCCTGGGCCGGCTCCTGCGGCGTTGGTCGCACGACCCAGCTGCCACCAGAGCCGCGGGCGAGGAGTTCGAGCGAGACAGGGGGCTCCACGTTGGCGAACTGGCCCGGTCGATCCTCGAGCACGATCCGCTCCCCACAGGCCGGCCGCCCGCGGGTCTGAGCGAGAATCTCCCACGTTCCGGCCTCGGCATCCGCGGAGAGAAACAGGCCTTCCCACTTGCCGCCCGTCGCCGCCCGGTGGCCGACGAGCCGCGCGGGCACCACCCGCGTATCGTTCACCACGATGAGGTCACCCGGCCGAAGCATCTCCGGCAGATCATGGACCTGCCGATGGGCCAGCCCGCCGTGGCCGCGGCACACATGCAACAGCCGGGCGTCGGTGCGCCGCGCAAGCGGCTCCTGCGCGATCAAATCTTCCGGCAGCTCATAGTCATAGAGATCCGCTTCCGACATCGGCACCATCATAATGCAGGCCGCATCATTCAGTTTACGCCGGCCCCCGGGCTCGCGCCCGGGGCTGAGTGGAAGGCTGCGAACGACTACGCCACCCTGCACTGCCCGCCTGGAGGGCGGGCCTACGAGAGCGAACGGATGTTCGCCAAGAAACCCGAGGCCACGACGGCGAGGGTTTCGTAAAGCCAGCCGCCAGGCGCAAGCCGGCGGGATGAATTGCCATCTCGCGCTGCCTGCCACCGAGGCAGCTACTCGTCGGGCACGAGGGCAGGCCAGGCGACGGCCAGTTTTGAGAGCGGCGGCAGCTCGAGTGGCGTACCCGGTACGAGCGATACTCGCGGATTCACGGCGCGATTCCAGGCGAAGAGCGCGCGATAATAACGGCCATCGCCATACATGCGTTCGGCAAGCGACCACCACGAGTCGCCGACAGCCGCCACATAGCGGGTCACCTCGTGGCGGGGCGCATGGCCGGTGGGGGCTGGCACATAGGCTGCAGCCGTCGCAGCGGGATCCTCATCCACCTCCGCTGGTGGCATCGGCTGAGCGCTGGCGGCCGCCTGAGGATCCAGCACCTGCGGCTCCGCGATCGGGACGGCCGCTGCAGCCACTTGCCCCGTGCGTGCGAACGGGTCGCTCGGCGGCACGGGCTGCTCAATTCGTTGATCGAGAGCCACGACATCACCGTCTGAAGGCATGGAATCATCGGTGGGAGCCGAGAAACCTCCCGTCCTCGCCGAATAGCGATCGGCTGGCAACGCCACTGCTGGCTCCGCCGCGATCGACAGCGTCGGCGGCTCCACGATCTCGGCAGCTGTCGAAGTTGTGACGCTGCCGTGGATATCAGCGCCAGCCCCGACCGGCGGCCGCGGTGAGAGCAGCTTGATCGACAGTACGCCAACGAACGCACCGGCAAGGAGTCCGAGACAGGCGAGGAGAATGTTTGCTTCGCGACCCATGAATCGTCCGTCACTGCGACAGGAAAGGGCCGCGGATTGTGGAAAAAACGCCTGGCTGATGCCAGAGCGTCTGAACCCCGGAAAATCCCCCCAAACTCCCGGCTTGCCACCGCAACTCGCTTCAGCCAAGCCGCTGCGCCGCCCGAAGCTTTGCCGACCGGCTCCGTGAATTCCGGACCAGTTCCTCCGGAGACGCCTCGATGGGTGACCGTGTCAGACAGTCCCAGATCTGTCGATTGCGAAACGCCTCTTTGACCAACCGGTCCTCGAGCGAATGAAAGGAGATCACGGCACACCGTCCACCGGCCGCAAGCCTGGCCGGAATTCTTTCGAGGGCGATTCGTAGTGACTTGAGCTCCTGATTCACCGCGATGCGCAGGGCCTGAAAGGTTCTCGTGGCCGGATGGATCCGGGGAGGGGGCGATTGCCGCGGGATTGCCGAGGCGACGACCGCGGCAAAGTCCCGGGCCGAGCGAATCGGCTCCTTCTCCCGAACGGCAGCAATTTTCCGTGCTATCCGCCGGCTGTACCGCTCCTCGCCAAACTCGAAGATGATGTCGGCGAGGCTGTCGGGCTTCATTCGATTGACGAGCCGCCAGGCGGGCTCACCTTCCGTCGGATCAAACCGCAAATCGAGCGGCCCATCGCTGTTGAACGAGAAACCTCGCGACTCATCGGCCAATTGATCGCTGGAGAGCCCCACGTCGAGCAGTACCGCGTCAACAGTGTCGATCGACAGCGCGTCGAGCACCTCCGGAAGATCACAGTAATTGGCCTGGGCAAATCGCACTGGCAAGCCGGCCATCTCGCGAGCCCCCCGCTCAATGGCCTCGGGATCGCGGTCGATCGCCACGACGAGCCCCTCCGCTCCAACCGCCTCGGCGAGGAGTCGCGTATGACCGCCGCCGCCGAGCGTGCCATCCACCACCCGCATCCCTGGCCGGATGGCGAGAAACGACATCACCTCAGCCGACAAGACGCTGGCATGAACACTTGACGCTGGATGAATTTCGCTCACCCCCCGAGTGTAGCCGTTCCGCGCCTGAAATCTGCCCGGGGCTGCCCGTGCCAGGAAGCCCGCGTAGGAAACCGAGCGCAGCCACAGGGCTCGCGCCCTGTGCTGGTTAGAGGCTGGCACTGTCCGCCTGGAGGGCGGGCTTACGCGAGCGAACGGATGTTCGCCAAGAAACCCCTAGCCGCAGGCCGCAAGGCCGCGGGATGACGCACCAACGAGCGTACCACAGCCCCTACTTCTTCCCGCCGAACTTGTACGTCGGATTCGTGGGATCGAAATCGGCATCCGTGAAACCCTGATTCGTCTTCACGTTCATGTAGGTGTATTCCTCCATGAGCACCGGCTGCCCGCCCGCTTCGTGGGGCCAGTCATACGCCTCGTAGCGGATCGGAATAAGAAGTTCGTCGTCGATGAAGACGCGAGCGAGGTGAAAGCGGAAGTTTCGACGTGGCACAGGGTGCACCACTTGTACGCAGGTGCAAATCCGGCCGTTCACCTTGGCATTGGGGAAGAAATTGACCTCGCACTCACCGAAGTTTTTGTCGTGCTCGGCGACCTCGACCAGTCGCTCCGCGAGCCGCTCCACGCCAAACTCCGTGATCGGATAGCGATTGCCAGTCATGGCCAGCATGCTCTGGGGCTTGAGCGATACCGTCCCCACCATCGCCCTGACACCACTGCCGGCATGGGCGAGCATGTTGTTGTCGTTCTTGCCGTCGACATAGATCACTTCCTGTCCCTTCACGTCTTCCGGGCCGAGGAAGTAGAGGTAGACGCTGAACGGCGCCCGCCGCACCTTGGCGAACATGTACTGATGCTCGCCGAGTTTGCCGTCGATCCGCTCCCGCTTCACCATCGTGCAGGAGTAGTCCCTCATGTTGGCCTGGATCGAAGCCAGCCCCTTGCCGGCCAGTTCCAACGCCGGCTCGAGCGGATGGGCACCGGCTGCGGCCGCGTTGGCGTCGCCGGCGTTGGCATTCATTTGGGAAGCATCGCCGGCCGGAACCAGACCGGGCCCCTGTGTCACGGCGCCGGCGGCAGGTGTGGCGACTGGAGCGGCCGACTGCTGGGCCATGGCCGGCAGGCACGCCAGCAAAGCTGGCACCATTATGAGCCCCGTCCAGCGGGAACTGAGGAACATCTGCTTGCCGGTCATCTTTTCCTCCGTGGATCTGCCTGCCGGGTGCTTGGGAACGGAGGCATCCATGCCACCGTCGTCATGTCGCAGAAGTAAAGACCCGGAAACGTGAATCCTGTGTGTTGGAATCGCTCAACACGCCCGCGGCCATGAGAAACACTCACCGCGCCGGCATGTTCCGAAGAGCCGCACAAGTTTCACACGAAGCCTCGGCTGCCTTCGGGAGGGCGAAGTCTAGCGGAGGTCCCTTCCGGCAGCCATGCCATGTTTGCCCTGTATTTTGCGAAAAACAGCCGCGTGGCTTGCCCCTGGTTGGCAGCGCAACCATGCTCGGTGACAAGGTCTCCGTGAGGCCGAGTCTTCCCGGCAGCTTCCCGCTCATGTCCCAGACCGACTTCATCGCCGCCCCGGGGGGGCTCTCCGTGACGCGCGTCGAGTCGATGCCGTTCGGGGAAAATACCTACCTCGTGCATCAGCCTCCCAACCGGCGCTGTCTCGTGATTGATCCGGGCTTCGAGCCAGACGCCGTGATCGCCGCGATCGAAGAGGCAGGCCTGGAGCCTGAGGCGATTCTGCTCACCCACGGCCACTCGGACCATATCGCCGGCAACGCCGCCCTGCGGAAGGTCTGGCCAGGGCTACCGATCCTGATCGGCCGCAACGACGCTCCGAAACTTGGCGATCCACGGGCCAACCTGTCGGCCCCGTTCGGATTTCTCGTCAACAGCCCACCGGCAGACCGCCTGTTGACCGATGGCGAGACGCTCGACCTGGCCGGCCTGAGACTCAGCGTGCATGAAATACCGGGGCATTCGTGCGGGCATGTCGTGTTTCGCATCATGGACTGCGATCCGCCGGTCGTGTTCGCCGGCGACGTGCTGTTTCGTGAGGGCATCGGCCGAACCGACTTTCCCGATGGCAGCTTCGATGCGCTCGCAAGCGGCATCACGTCAAAGCTTTACTCCCTGCCCGACGCGACGCTGGTGCTGCCTGGCCACGGTGACTCGACCACCGTCGGCCATGAACGCCGCCACAATCCGTTTGTGCCCGATCCGCGAGCCACCCGATGACCCTCGCCACGCGACCGGATGCCACTCAACGTGAGACCCGTTTCCAACGCCGATTGACCGCGCGGGCGGTGGCGGGAAATGATGCTGACATGCTTTCGCCGGCCGATCTTCCCGCTCCTTCTGCCCCCGCGGCCCCGAAGACGGTCCGGTCGCCCCTCTGTCGCGCGGCCGGACTGGTGCTGGCAGGGCTGGCCCGGATTCTGTCCGGTGCGAGTGTCCGCTGGATCGCCAGTCAGCCCGACACCTGCCAACGGGTCTACTTTGCGAACCATACCAGCCACCTCGACGCGCTGGTCATCTGGGCCTCGCTGCCTCCGTCGATTCGCGAGATCACGCGGCCCGTTGCCGCGAACGACTACTGGTCGCGAGGGATCGTTCGCCGCTGGCTGTCACGCGACGTGTTCGATGCCCTCCTCATCGACCGCACCGACATCAAGGTGCACCAGAGTCCGGTCGACCTGATGCTCCGCGAGATCGGCACCACCAAATCGCTGATCGTCTTTCCGGAAGGAAGCCGCAGCATCACCGGCGAGGTCGGAGAGTTCAAAAGTGGGCTCTATTATCTCGCCAAGAAGCGGCCCGACATCGAGCTCATTCCGGTCTTCATCGACAATCTCAACCGGGTGCTGCCCCGCGGAGAATTTCTCCCCGTGCCGTTGCTCTCGTGCATCAGTTTTGGCCCGCCTTTGTGGCTGGAGCAGGGAGAGCAGAAGCTCGACTTTCTCGTTCGTGCCCGCCGGGCGGTGCTGGCGCTCAAGGAGTAGCGCGGAATGAACGACGTGCGGACGATCGTGCTGGTCACGGGGGTGCTCGCCCTGCTGACCGTCGCCACGGGCGTCGGCCAGTTTCTCAAGCGGCATCCCGACCGTGGTCTCGACCCTGCGGCCGTGCGGACATTCAACCTTCGGCTCCGCGGCTGGTGGATTCTGTGCACCGTGTTGGCGGCCGCTTTCTGGCTGGGGACGACAGCCACCGTCGTGCTTTTCGGCCTGGTGTCGTTTTGGGCCCTCCGCGAGTTCATCACGCTCACGCCCACCCGTAAGGGCGACCACCGTGCACTGTTCTGGGTGTTTTTCCTGTTCACGCCGCTCCACTATGTGCTCGTGGGCCTGAACCGCTACGACATTTTCAGCGTCTTCCTGCCTGTCTACGCCACGCTCTTCGTGCTCGCCCGCGTCGCGGTGGCGGGCGACTACAAACGCTTCCTGGAGCGGACGGCCAAGATTCAGGCTGGTCTGGTGGTCTGCGTCTACTGCCTCTCCTTCGCGCCGGCGCTCTTGCAGATTCCCGTCGAAGGACAGGCCGCGTTGGGACGCAGCGACAATTTCCGTCTGCTCTTCTTCCTGATCCTGCTGGTCCAGTTCGCCGACGGTATGCAGTATGTATGGAGTCGCATGCTGGGGCGGCGGCTGGTGGCGTCAGCCGTCAGTTCGAACCGCACCTGGGAGGGCCTCCTCGGCAGCGCTGCCAGCACGGCGTTGCTCGCCGCCGTGCTGTGGTGGGCTGCCCCGCCGTATCAGCCCTGGCAGGCGGCGCTCGCGGGGCTCGTGATCGCGGTGATGGGCTTCGCCGGCGGCATGACGATGTCGGCCATCAAGCGAGACCGGGGCGTGAAAGACTACGGCACGCTGGTCGCCGGCCACGGTGGCGTGCTCGACCGCGTCGACTCGATGTGCTTTGCCGCGCCGGTCTTTTACCACCTGACACTGCTGATCACGCAGGCGGGCTAGGTTCACGAAACCCTCGCCATCGTGGCCTCGGGTTTCTTGGCGACCCTCCGGTCGCTCTCATACGCCCGCCCTCCAGGCGGGCAGTGCAAGGGAGCCCAAACGCAGCCCCCACTCAGCCCCGGGCCCACGCCCGGGGGCCGCAGCGGCGCCGGTTCGTGCGGAATCCCGCCGGCTTGCGCCCTGGCGGCTGGCTGCCATGAAACCCTCGCACTCAATCAGCCCCGGGCGCAAGCCCGGGGGCCAGTGCATTACTGCCGTGCGTAGATCGACTTGCGGCCGGAAATGTTCATCGCAGCCGGTCCCTGTGGCATGCGCACCGGCACGACATCCGTATCGAGGCCCGAATCAAAACCGGCGTCGGGGCTCTGGCCACGGGCCCGGGGCGCGGATGCCGCCAAGGCGACGGCAGAAGGAGCCGGCACCGCGGCCACGGCGGCCGGTGGCGCTGGGCAGCCCTTCTTGACCCACTCGAGCCAGACGTGCTGCAGCTGAGCGAGATCACCCACGCCGTAGTGGCTGGCGAGCGCGGCTGGCCAGTTCTCCGTGGCGAGTCCGGCGCCGACGAAGGCGACGTATTTGTGCCGTCCTCCGCGCTCGATCAGAAACCGCGCCAGCGAATAGCCCTGCGAATACAGCGGTAGCACGTCGGCCGGATATTCCCGCATCGCGAACATCTCGGGGAAGGCGATGCCGCGTCCCGTCGAGAGAAACTCGACGAGTAGCCGATGCTGGCGTGCCCGCTCCACCGGGTGCTCGACGGTGGTGCAGGCTCCTTCGTCAGCCCATCGCGGCAACGGCTGTCGGAAGTGGGTGGCGAAGATCGTGTGCGTGATCTCGTGCGGCAGTACGGAATCGAGAATCCGCTCCTCGCTGCCCTGAATCGTCATCGTCCAGTTGAATACCTCGCCCTTGTCAAACACGAAGCTCGTGGCCCCGCCGGCGCCGAGATGGGGAGCCACCTCGGCCGAGATCGGGCAGGGGCGGCTCCACCGCGGGAGCGGCTGACCGAGCCACTCGACCGCAAGATCATGACGATACTGCTCGGCCGCCTCACCGATGCGACGAGCGAGTACGGGTGTCGGGGCCTCGACGATGAAGTTGGCGGTCCGATGGCCGGCTGCGGTGGCCACGGCGCCGCAACCAGCGGCGACGCCAAACACAACTATTTCGAGCAGTCCGCGGAACCAGCGTTGATCGAGAATCGGTCCGTCCGCCATGCCCGGTAACCTCCGTGTGCCTGCGTCGTTCGCGTTGCCAAAACCATGAGGCGGACGGATCTGCTTCCGCCGCACCGCACTCGCGCACGACACCTCGCCCCGAAACACCGTGCATGCAGGTGGCCAGCACCTGAGAGCGGCCGGAAAGTAGCGAGCGGCTCCACGCGGAGCCAGACCGCTTTCACCGCGGAGGAAGCAGGATCTGCTGCGTCGACGGCAGATCAGCAATCACACCGCCGGACGGCGTGGCGAACTGGGCAATGGTGCTCTCGTCGCTGAGAGGCACCCGTCGCCACCGGCATACCAGCGGCAGCCCATCGACGGCGGCCGCGGCCAGAAGGAGAACCCCGGGCCACCACGGCTCGAGGAGAAAACACCAAGCCACTCCGGCCAGGCCGGCCGCGGCAGGCACGACGCACCGCGCCGGCGTCGTCCAGGCGTCCGGCCAGTGCCGCGCGAGCTTCCACGCCATGGCTGCCGCAGCCACCAGGAGCAGCGTGGCCACCGCGCGGTTGCCAATCGTGGGATCGATGCGGCGGCCCACCCGCAACGCCAGTCCTTGAACAGCCGCGCCCTCCATCGGCGCATCGATCACCGCATACAGCGCGGCATTTCCTACGTTGTCGACATCGAAATCGGGCACCCATGGTTTCTCAGCCGTGAGGAGTTCGCCCCGGCTGCGGAGGGCCAGAAACTCCTCGAGCCGGAGGCGATCTGGCCCGCTGGCGGTCTCGAGGGCTTGTCTGAAGTCGGATGCCAGACGATCGAAGGCGGCGGCCCGCTCCGAACGATAGGCGTCTTCAGCCACGACCCGAGCCGAATCGGCCACTCGCAACACCTCGCCCTCCGGCGTCCGCACCGTCCACAGCATCCGCATGCATGGCAGACCATCGAGGACCGGGGCTCCAATCTCGAACGGTTTTCCGTCACCCGCCTGTGATCCCATGTCTCCCGCGAACACGGCAAGCACCGACCGCGGCCACCGCGTGGTCAACAGGGGAATCTCCCAGGTGCCGTCGTCACGGGGCACGGCATTGGCGGGACGACCATCGACGAGCGTCTCAAACAGCCGCAGGCCGGCCGGAAGTGACAGTCGCAGCAGCGGTCGGCCGGTCACGACGTCGAACCGCACACTGCCCCAGCAGCGGCCCCGCTGATCGAGCACCAGCGACACATCGGCGAGTTCGACTCGCTCACGGCGTTGCTCGGCCACGGTGGCGGCGGCGGCATCGAGTTCTTCGGCAGTCGGCTCGATGGCGACGTTCGCGGGACGCGCATCGATCACGTCACCCCGTTCGTAGTAAATCGCCAACTCGCCGCCAAGCAGATCCGTCGCACCACTGATGACGCGATCGCCAGCCACGATCCCGCCGCTCTCCTCGCCGATGGCTTCGGTGAAGATCGGCACGGCCGCCACGCCGCGGCCGTCACGACTCGTCCATGCCACCGCCAGGGGCACGGTGCCGGCGATGTCGGCCCGCATCACGGCCACCGTGCCGCGATTGGAGGCTCGTCCTTCAACGCGGGCCTCTGCCTCCAGGCGAAACCGTCCCGTGCGGGGCTGTTGCACGACGACACGCAGCTGGTTCGCTCTCACCCGAGACCAGCAGATGTCGATCGGACGGGCCGCCTCCGTGTCGCCATCGGCGAACCGCTCAACGAAGAGATTGACACGGTCGACTTCAGCGTCGACGGGCACATCGATTGTGGTCTCGGCCAGCGGCGTGTCGGTGGCATCGATGCGTGCCTGCAGTTCCATGCCGATCTGTTCGGCGCTGAACTCGAGGGCCAACCGCTGGGTGGCCCGGCTATCGGGCTGCCGGCGACGGACGGTGATGGTGCCGCTCGCGGACGATCCGGACACGGGGGTGTCGAAGACCGCGGGATCGAGCGGGCCGACCGAGTCCGTTCGCCAGGCAAGCGTTTGCAGCGATGATTCGACGTCGCGCTGGGCAGCCGTCGCGTTGTCGGGAAGCCGCACATCGACCGTCAGGTTGCTGGCGGGTACGAGTTGGGTCAGGCGCGAATCGACGCCAACGTCTGCGATCCAGGCGGCCGGGATCCCAAACACTCCGACTGGATCGAGGAGTGGCATTCGAAACGTCAGCCGCACCGTAAACCCGCCGGCCTGCGGCTCAATCCGCTCCACGAGATACCGCGCGCCTCCGAGCGGAACGACACGCACGACTCCTTCCTGGCTGGTCTCCTGGTGCCAGCTCACATTGTCCGCAAGGCTGGCAGTCCCAGGATCGACTCGCACGATGAACGACCGGACGATCTCGTTGGGTCGGTTGAAGGAAAACGTGGCGTTGAGGCGACAGGCATCGACATCCCAGATGAGGTCGTTGCGGCTCTCCACCGACCGCACCGCGCTGGCAAGTTGTAGCCGCGGATCGACGGGGCGCACCACCCGCACGGCAGCGGCTTGCGAAATGTCGAACCTGCCCAAGGCCCGCGATTCACCCGCCACCGGAGCCGCCGGCAGAAAAGGACCTCCCAACAGGCTCCGCTCACAGTCCGCCACCACGGCCAAAGAATCAGATAGCAGAAGCATCGATCGGGGAGCCACGGGTACCGCGATCGTCAGCAGTTCGACCTGACCACTGCGCACGCGGCCCGGTTCGATGCTGCATTCGACCCGATGGCGGCCGGGATCGACGAGCGAGATTCGAGCGACCGTCCCATCGCCTCCGATCGAAACAGGCCGCCCATCGAGCGTCGCATTCCGCACACGGCCTCCCGCCGCATGCTGATCGACGACGAGGGTGGAGCCGGTATCGGCATCCACATCGACCACCATGCGCCAGGCTGTCGGATCACCGGCCACCGCGACCCCTGGATCGGTCACCGAACAGGCCAGCACCCGCGCCTCCACGGGTTGGGACTCATCGCGCACGATGCGACGAAAGAGCGACTCCGGAACGAGGGCCATGGTTTTGTCCGCACCGTTCGGATCGACCGGTGTGAGAAAGACCCGCAGAAGATCGTCGGCTGGTTCGACCGCAGCAGTCGAATCTGGCAGGAGAAGCAGTGCGGCCAGGCAGGTCGCAGCGACGCGGCCGAAGGTGTGCAGCCAACGTCGCCCGCCTCCGTACCGCATCGCACCTCCGACAAGCAGGCCCCACCAGGCCGCCCGAGTCACCCCGTCGAATGGTGCTGGCAGCCAGAGGCTCCCTACGGCCGCAACCACGGCAAGGCTGACCATGGGCCAGGCCGCGGTCGGGGGCACGATGAGCGCGACGAGCAGCGCCGCCGCCGCCACCACGATTGATGCCGACCACACGAACCGTGCGTCGGCCACAAATACCTTACCCCCATCACGGCGACCAACAACCGGCACGAGATGGTACTCGCGATAGCCGGCACCGACCGATTCCTGCAGCGCCGTATTCGCACCGCTTTGCGCGGACGAGTCGGTGGTGGAATCCTTTGCCGCTGCCCACCGCCACGACGCCCCCAGCAGTCGTTCGGGCCAGTTGCCGGGCCGAGCGGCGGCATCGGCGATCACGCGATGGGTCGGTGACGGCCAGACGATTTCCACGTCGGGAGCCAGCAACACCCGCACATCCCGCTGCAGCACCGGCACATCGAGCGAGCCGCCCTGGATCTCGACCGGCCACCAGCCCTGTTCGGCCGGCTGTCGCACCATGGCCCGCACGGTCAACTGCAGCGATCGGCGGCCGGGGGGCAGTTCGATCGCAACATCGCCGCCGCCAGTTCCCCGCGCGACACACCGCACGAGTTGTCCGTCGACGACCGCTCCCTGCAGCTGCAGGCCCGGCGGCAGCGTGAAGGCCACGTTGGCCCGCCCGTGATTCTCGATGTCAAATCGGGTCTCGTACTCCGTGGCACCGGCCGCATGGCTCCAGATGGTCGTCTGCTCCCGCCAGGCCCAGGCCCGGGCATCCTCCCCTGCACTGCCTCCCCCCGGCAGCAGTTCCGCCGCCGGCACGAGGTCACTGGCATCGACGCGACGGGTGTCATAGGAAAACTCGGCCACTGTGGCATACGCCTGGTCGGCCACTTCGTCTCGTGGCGGAAGTTCACTGAGCCGATGGTTGATGACCCGCGGCCGAAACCGCCCCGCCTCACGAATCGTGACAGTTCCCTGATGCTTCGTGGCACCATCGACCCAGGCCAGAGGAATCGGAACGGTGGTCGAAAAACCGACCGTACAAGCAGCCCGAACCGTCACCGGCTGCCGGGCCGCGGGCGTCAGTTCGACGAGCCATGAGTCGGCGACGGGCTCCCCACCGTCTGCACCGCGTCGCTCAGGCAGGTCAATCCGACGGGCCACGACCGTGCCGGTCGCCGGCGGCAGGAGTTGCCACTCGAGACGGTCATCCATGACGGTGGAGAAATGGACGATGATCGAATCGATCTCGTTTCGCTCCGGCGTACACTCGAACGTAAACGATTCGATGAGCCGCCCGTCTCGGGAGGTGAGCCGCACCTCGGTATTCACGTCGAGCGGAGGCCGCCGCCGCGCCAGTCTGAGCGCCTGCTGCCCACCCCGGCGACCTACCGGAATTCGCACCCGCACGCCGCTGTCTTCCAGCAGCAACGCCAGCCGCGGGTCAGCCACCGCAACCGGCTCGATTTTTTGTTCCGTGTCGATCGTCATTTCGGCGCCGGTCCTCACGGCGAGTACGGAATTCGGTCCCTCTCCGCGGAGCGTCACCATGTCGAGTTCTGCGGACGAAAACGGCACTCCGACGGCGATCCCGGCGCGGTGGCCGGTGATCCGCAGCATCACCGGCTTGGCAGGCGTCACCGCTGAGGTGAAAGCCACCCGTAGCTCGTTGCCCTCTCCTTGTCGGACCACCCGCCACTCGGGAGGCTCCTCGAACGCATCGGCCAGCGGTGCGGCCAGGGGCGGGCGGACCGGTGCCGAGACAAGTTCCACCGTGTCGATAAACCAGCCCTTCGTGAGCCAGCCGCGGAGCTCGAAGGCTTCGCCCTGCTGAACGGTCACATCACAGGTGGTTCGTGCCAGCACCGCCTCGGGCGACACGTCGACAATAGACACTCGTCGCACGCTGACGTCGGCCACGCGACGCTCCACTGCAACCTCGACACGCGGTCGCGGCCCCTGCTGCTCAATGTAGATTCGCGGCGGCTCGACAGCCAACGCACCGGGTGTTTCCACCCGGGGTGTTCGCCAGGCTGAAGCCGTGCCTGGGTCGACCACAGCCGCTCGCTCAACCGCAACGTCGGCGATGACCTGTGCCGGATCGACCTGGACGACGATGCCTCCCCCTGCCCACGCCTCCTCGGACACTTCGAGGAGCGTCACCAATGCCAGCTCGTCTTTCTTGGTCGAGAGCGGAGCAACCGCCTCGATGATCAGGGCCTGCCGACGCCCCAGACAAACGCTCGGTACTTGAATGGAGAGGCTCGCACCGGCGTCGGTCTCCTGCCATTGCGGCTGTGGTGCAAGCAGACCGGAAAAACCGTCGGCCGTTGGAGCATGCGACGCGCCATGCAGTCGCACCGCGGTGACCCGCGTTGACGGCGGCTTTGCAAGCCTCAGGGCGACCGACTGCACCGTGCCATCCTCAAGCACCGTCGGCTGCCAGGCGGCGTCGGGCTCCACGAGCATGCTCACTCGGATCTGTTGCCCCACGATCAGAGCCGTCATCCAGGTCATCAGTCGCGGGCCGTTTCGACTTTTCACTGCCGTGGCTGACGCGAGCCCGATCTCAAGCGCTGTGCGGGGGCCGACGTCGATCTGCCATCCGCGACCTGGCAGTGAGCCGTCATCCGCGTCGGCATCGGGGCGCACCACGGCGCCCGAGACAATCGGCACGAGGTCCACCGGCAGCCGCAGGCGGATGGTCGAGGCGAGGGCTGGCACGATCGGCAGCACGAGCGACAAGGAGTCGCCTGCATGGCGAGTTACGGGGCAATTCCATTGGCAGGAGTACGTACCCGGCTGGGGAGTGCTGATCGCGAGGCTGCCATCGGCCCGACCAAACACGACGGCATCACCCGTACCGGCTCTCGTTGTCATCCGAGCATCCTGCACCGCGAGGGTTCCCAGGGACAGTGACGGAATGGCCGCCGCCGCCGAGTCAACGGTCCACGTCGCCGTTCCAAGGAGCGTGAACGTGCCGGCCGAGGCAATCAGCCGGGCGTCATAGCGAACCAGGTCAAGCAGGGGCGTTGCTCCCCGCAACGGCTCTACGGCGGATGGACGCCTCTCCAGGCGGGCCAGGGCGGCCTCGAATTCAGCCGCCGACATTGGCACGTAGCGATCGCCTCCCAGATCGATTGCAGAGAGATTGCCGTGCGGCACATGCACCCGCACGAAACGCAACGGATCCTCTCCATCGGCGGCCATCAAGAACGGTGCGACCGCCAGCAGAAAGCACGTCAGTCGGCGTGACGCAGCCTTCATGATGCAGACCGCCCAGACGTGGTCACGCCTTCGGAAGGATGAATGGCCGATCGGGCCACGATGAGGGAAGGGGGGGCAACACCCCGTGTGATCGAGCTTCCGGCCGCGAGTCGCTGGGCGGCCGACGAGGGCAGGCGAATCAGCCCCCGCATGGCCGCCGCCATGAGGGCCAGACCGACCCCTGGCAACGCCCCCTGCACCAGCATCGGTGCCAATCCGGGCCAGGCAGCGGCCAGAAGCGTGAGCAGCGATGCCACTCCGACGATCAGCCAGGCCGACCGGACGGCCGGCACGTAGACCATGAAGAGTCCGACCAGCAGCACCGGCCCCGAAACGGCCAGCACCAGGAGCCAGGTAGCCGCCATCCATACCGTTTCATCACCGGGCGATCCCACGCCCGAGTAGAGGGCCCGATGGCTCACGAGGCCGGTATCAACGGCATCCCTGCCAAGCTCTCGTTCCCGGCCGGCATTCGCCCGGACCCACGTGGCGAGCGCATCCCGGGTCACGAGCGGCCGTCGCTCCATCCCGATCGATCCCCAGGTCCAGCGTTGTTGCCCGGTCCAGCGTCTGGGGGGAACGACCACATGCTGATCGGAAGGCAGGTGTACTTCCCAATAAAAACGCCGTTGCTGCACCCCCGCCGCAAACTCCGGGGGCACCAATGCCAGGCGTTCCAGTCCGGCCAGCCCCATCATCCCGATCGGTGTCCACGGTCGGCTCACTCGAATTTCCAAGAGTCCCATCGTGCGTGCTCCCCCCGACTGGAGCAGCACCTCGATGCCTCCGTCGGAACGGATCGCATCGTCGACCCGTCTGCCGTCGAGCCACACCTCGATCGATGTCGTCGCCATGGCAGCGGCTGGAAGAAGCGGTTCCGGGAGCGTGACCGCGATACGGTCGGCCGCAGTGCTGACGGCGTAGGCAAACATGTCTTCGCGGCGATCCGCAAGGAGCCGTGTCTGCAGCCAGGCCGCCTCCACGATCGTCTCGCCGGACATCTCGCGCCGGCGGGCGGCAAGCGTAAGCGGAGCAGCGTCTTGGAAGCGAGCTGTTGCCCACGATCGGGTCGCCCCTCCGACTGGTGCCGCCGCGTCGCGCTTCCACTCCTCGCCGCGGAGATCGATGGCCAATGAATCGACAGCATTCACCAACAGTATCTGTCGCCCTACCTTCGCATCCACCGGCACGATCAACGAAAGGTCTTCCGCAACAGTCGTTTCGGGAGGCACGTCGGGCGTGGGCAGTTCGTAGGTCACGGTGACCTCGCCCGCTCCGAGCAGCGGCACCGGAAGCATCGCCCGCACGCGGGTCCGCTCCAGAGTGCTCCGCGCAGGGCCTTCGCTCGACTCTTCAGCCCGGGCCGACGGATCGGTTTCAAAGAGGGCGTCAAACGAGTCCGACAGCGGCCGTGGATCGTCGTCGGCAGTGCCAGCAGCCGAGGCGACAACGGGATTGAGGAGCTGGCCGCTCTGACGAATTTCCAGCGTGTCGCCTGCGGCCACCCCCGCCGGCACAAGCAGTTCGATAAATTCGAGTGGCACATGCGCGACCGCGAAGCGAATCGTCTCCGTCACGCGAGTGACCTGCTGATCGATGTCGACCTGCGTGCGAATCGAGGCGTCGATGCGGCGGTCGAGAAACCGGCGCTGGGCGCGAAACAGCCCGTCCGTGCCGTCAAGTCGGTAGGCCAATGCGAGCCGGTCGGCATCCGAACGCAACGGCGCGGGAGCGACCTGACGGACGAGCCCGCGAATCCCCGCGGTCTCAGGGACGAGTTCGATGTCGGTTTCGCTCGTGATCAGCACCGACGCCGGCCCCAGCAGGTTGGCTTCGGGCACCGGAAATTTCCAGGCAACCTGGTCGGCTGCACGATCGACCGGCCTGCTGCAGCGAAAGTCGATCACGGAGTCACCGGCCAGCCCCTGCTGGAATGGAAGGACGAGCCGCGTGCCGTCCGAGTTCACGGCCGTCGCATCGACCAGTCCGATCGGCCCGACGTCTTCAACTTCCCACCCGTCGAGCGCCACGACCAGCCGCGAAATCGCCGCGCCCCGCACACTCACCCGAAGCCGCGCATCGAGCGTGATGCGGGCGGCACCAACGCTGTAGCGATACTCCGGCTCGATGACCACGCGACTGCCGCGGGGTCGCACCCGAAGCGGGAGCGCCGCGGGCTGCGAATCGTAGGCGAAAGCCGCCACGAAGCCCGGTCGGCGGGCTGACGCAGGCGGATCGATGCGACGATTGCCACCGGCATCATCCCATTCGATCTGCCAATCACCCTCGGCCACCACGCTGACGCGGCCCCGTTGCCGCCATTCGGGAATGCCGGCGACGGTAAAGCCGAGCGGGTCAAAGGGGCTGCGGCCGGAAGCGTCGATGGTCCGCTCGCATTCGAGCCCGACGACCGCCCGGCCTGCGGGGTCGCGGTCCACACGCACGACGATTTCCGGCGCTTCCATGGTGCCCGACCGCTGCACAAGGATCGCCGGCTCACGGATGCGGCGGAGGGACGTGCGGGGCGGGAGGCCGATTCGCAGTGTGGCGGTATCGGCCGGCAGATTGTCGAGTCGCAGGGTGGCTTCGGTGACGGCCGTCTTGCCATCCACTCGCACCACACTCTCGACCATCACGTCGGGCACGGCGACGACATTCTGATCGGCCAGCTGCCTGTCGCCGATCCGCACCTCCAGCGGCCCTGCCGCGCCGACAATCGCTACGACACTGCCGCCGTCTTGACCGTTGTCTCCGGCGATTGGCTCGACGACAGGCGGCAGGGAGGCCGGCTGCACCGTCACGGCAGGATCGTCGCGCGACGAGCGAATTTCCACGCGGGAGGCAGTGGCCGGAGGAACGAGAAGCGTGACCGTGTCGGAGGTGGCAGCGGATTCGACAGGTACTCCGCCGGGAATGATGACGGTATGCCGGACCTCTTGCTCCGCCGAGGCATTGAACCAGACCCGCGCCGTGGATGGCTCGGCATTGCTGGCGGCAGTGAAAAACATCTGCCCGGGGCCCTCGTGGACCGGAGCCCCTCCGATCAGGAATCCTTGCAAATCGATCGGAATACTGACCCAGCCGGGCCGCACCTGGCGGACTGAAAACCGCAATTCCGCCGGGCAGGTCCTTGTGGCCGCCATGGCGTTTGTCGTCGGCTCGGGAAGCGTGACGCGGATTGAAATCGATTCCAGCACGGCGGCTGGCGGCTGGGGCTGGCCGGGCAGACCGTCCCTGAGCCGCATGAGGTCGATAAAGTCGCGGTAGCGAAATCCGGGAACGGGCACCAACCGCCCGGCATCATCCTGCAGATAGAAGAGTTCCGGGGCGACCTCGGTGATCGCAGGGGGGCTTTGCTCGGGCGACTCTGGCCGCACGGTGTTCGCCGGGGCCGTACCGTCGCCGCCATCCCCGGCTGACACGGCCGATGGCTCCAGAACTGGAGTCTCCGCGGCCGGCTGGGCGGCCACGGCCGCAGTCAGAAAGCCCCACGCCGTCGCCGCTCTGATCAGTCGATCGATCAACGTCGTCATCCCGGTCTCGTGGAGTGCCCTGCCTCGGCGGGCCGCCTGCCGACCTTGACGGTTGCGCAAAAGAGAAAACCTCTCACCAACTCTAGAAAGACTAGCACACCGCAACAGGAGACAGCGTGTTGATTTTTCGCAACCGGCATCGCCGGCACAACCGCTATGACCCGAAACCGGGGCCCAGCATTTCCCGTAGGGATGCATAGATGTCTGGTGAACTGGCCGCGATGAAGGCGGGCCGGTCGAGCGACAAGGCAGCCGTTTCCAACGTCCCCGCAAACGGCCCAATCACGGCCCCGGCCTCGCGGGCGATCAGCAGGCCGGCGGCAACATCCCAGCTGGCAATCCGCCGTACCCAAAAGGCATCGAGCCGACCGCACGCCACGTAGGCCAGATTGATCGCCGTCGAGCCGGTGCGCCGGACGGAATGCACGTGGGGCAGCACCGCAAGAAAATCGGCAACCGACTGAGCGTCGGACGCGACGTGCGGCGGAAAGCTGACGGCTACCATCGCGGCCGCCAGGTCGTTTTCGCCACTGGCTACGATTGGCCGGCCGTTGCATGCCGCCCCGCCACCGCGCCGCGCAGTAAAGCACTCGTCCCGCTCGGGATCATAGATCACCCCGACCAAGAGTTCATCGCCCAGAGCGAGCCCCACCGACACGCAGTATGCCGGAAAGCCGTGGACGTAATTGCTCGTGCCGTCGAGCGGATCGACGATCCACCGTGGCTGACCGGCGTTGGCGGGCGACGCGTGCCCGGCGATCGACTCCTCCCCCACGAAGCCATGCTCGGGAAAAGCCTCCAGCAGGATCCTCCGAATCTCGGCTTGCGAGGCGAGGTCTGCCTCCGTCACGAGATCCCGCGGTCCCTTGGTCGACGCCTTAAATTTCCCAACCCAGTCTGTGAGGACGCGGCCACCGGCCCGCGCAGCCTGCTCGCAAACAGACAGTGGATCGAACGCGAAGGTGGACCAGTCGATCGTCACGGGTGAGAAAGACATGTGTTCCATGGCGAGAGTGTAGCCGGTGGGGATACACTTGTGGGTTCTCGACCGCGCGATGCCAAGAGGATTCCCCATGCCCGCCGCACCTTCGTCACTCCATGCGATCCCTTGCGAACCGCAACAGGTACGCGGAATTTGCGAGCCTGTCACGGCGGTGGTTGACCTCGATGCGCCCAGTCAGGGCATCGCCTGCGGTGGCGATCGGCTCCTGGGCCTCGACCTGAGGTCCTGCTGCGCTGCCAGCGACCACTGGATTCGCGGTGGTGACGTCGTTGCCGTCTACGAACCCGACGACCCACGACACCTCCGGGCCACGGCCCTGTGGCGACACCGCGCGACACCAGGGATCGCCACCTGGGAACTGATCGCTTCGGCGACGACATCACGACGAGAGAGCGACACAAGCCTCGCCGTGGTCAGCAACGTCGCGACCAAGGAGGTCCTCTGGGGCTGCCCGGGAAGCGAGGGTCTCCGTTGGGAGAATGCCGACTCAACGACAGCCGTCTGCATTCTCATCCGTCGCCCAGAGACGCACGGCGGGAGCGTGGTTCTGGCCGTCCACCCGGCGGACTCGCGCGGTCTGTTGGTGCGGCGGGACAGCGACCGCACCACGGTCGAGTGCTGGCTCTTTTCAGCCGCCGCTGAGAAGGGCGTGCTCTTCCGCGGCCGGGCACTGGCTGCTCTCGGGCCCAGGGCGGAAGATACGTCGTGGGCCGAGCGACTCTGGGACGAGTTCGTCGGCTCGCCACCGATGCTGACCACCTGACGGCATGCCGGCAGCGTGAAAATTGACGTGGCGTTAGGCGACTGGCAGGCGGTACAGTGCCCCCATCTTTCCCGAGTTCTCCACTACGGACCGGCGCGGGTCGTGATCACTCTGCCGGTGCGTAACGAACTCCAGCCTGTTCTGCCGTCTCTTTTCTCGAGGAGCACGTCACCGTGGCCGACATCGTTTTTGCCTTCGACCCGGCGATCGACCGCCCCATCCCCATCCCCGACGCCGCGCCCCCAGCCATCGCGGAGGCCATATCCGCGGCGCCCCTGCAATCCCTGCGGGCCGCCATGACGACGGCCCGCGAGACAGAGGCTGCCGCCGTGGTCTTGTTCGGACGGGTGCTCGATCCGCATCGTGCCGGCCCCTCGCAGGCCGCGGCGGTGCGGGCGATGATCCTCGAACTCGCGGCCGTCGGCTGCCATACCGTGTGGGTGACCGACGACGCCGACGACCATGCGGCCATCACGCAGATGCTGGGAGATCCCCGCGGCCTGCTCTTCGCCACACCATCGACTCCGGTCCGGCTGGATGTTCGCGGTCTGCCCGTGGAAATCCTCCGGGCACACGGCGGAATCACGGCCGCATCGCACGCCGCTGCGTTCCCTGCCGGCTCAGGCCTTCTCGAGCACCGCGTGATCGTGGGCTGGGATCGGTCCTTGTGGTCCGCCGAGCGGTGGGACGATGCGTTGAATGCCAACGCCCCCCAGTCACTGTCCGGCTGGGCCCAACCAGGCTGCCACTGCGTGTGGGGCTCGCGGCGCACCCAGCCGCTGCCGGTCGGTGTTCGTGCAGTGTCCGCGGTCCAGCCGCGGTCGATCCATGAGGCCCCATCCGGCGGATGCAGCCTTCTCTCGCTCATTGACTTCGACGATGCCGTCGACCGGACCAGCGGCTCAGGCCGCTGGCGGACCGTTTCAACACAACGCATCGGCTGGAAGACGATCACGGTCGAGTCGGCGGCCGGCGGTGACGAGGAGCTGGCCACCACGATCTGGTCCGCCCTCGAATCGCTGCCGACCGATCCGCAGTCGCCGCTGCAGATCATCCGCTGCTCGGTGGAGTGTGGCGCGAGCGTGGGCCGCCGCGTGCGGGTGGCCGAGATCGCCGCCGAAACATTGGCCCGGGTGCGAGATCTCTTCGACAAGAAAAACGTGCGTGCCTGGTGCGCGGAGTTGTATGCCGATCCCGGCGAGTCGCTCGCTTCGCTGGGCCATGCCCGCTCCGGCGGCCGGCCCGGCAGCACAACGTCGTTTTCATCGGCCTTGGCCGACATCGTCGTGGGCATCGAAAACGAGCCGGCGGCCCAGCGTCATGCCGGGCTGACGATGCCCGCCGACATGGCTCGGGAAGCCGGCTGGCTGGCGCTGGAACTGATCGAATCGGCCTGACAGTAAGGAAGAGGATTCCATGTTCATCGAGCGGATTGAGGTCGAGCAATTCGGGTCGCTACGGAACGTCACCGTGGGCGGTCTCGGCCCCGGCGTGCAGGTGCTGCACGGCACCAACGAGACCGGCAAGACATCGCTGCTGGAATTTGTCCGCGCGGTGTTCTTCGGGTTTGAGGGGTTGTTTCGCCGCGGTGTGCTCGATCCGCAAGTACCCTGCGCCGGTCGGGTGATCGTCGTGGCGGGCCCCGAGGGGAGGCGGATCGCGATCGAGCGGAGGCACGAGGGACCGCATCTGGCTTCACTCACGCAGGCGAGCTACGAGGATGACATCGTCGGACTCGGCGGAGACGACGGCGACCTGATCGAGATCACCGATCTCGATCCCAGCCCCGAGCACCGCGGACGGATCTATCTCCAAGATCTGGTGGGCGAGATCGACGAGACGGCCTTCACCAACGTCATGGCCTTCGGGCTCGACGAACTCCATGAACTGCGAACGCTCGATCCGGAGGGCTGCGGGAGCCGGCTGTACGAACTTGCCGCCGGGCTCGACCGCTCGAAGGTGAGTCGCGTGCTCTCCCACCTCCGCAATGCCTTGGCCCGGCTCGATGCGACCGACCCGGCCGTGTCACCGATCGAATCGCTCCGCCAGCGGCGGGGCGAGATCCTCCAGCGGCTCGCTGCCCTGAAGGCCCCGGCCCTCGCCGCCGGAGGACTCGCTGCCGAACTGGCCCGCATCGATACCGAGATCGCCGCGCTCGAGGCGGCCATCGTACGGTCGGAGGAGGCGGAGGCCGTCATCCGCCGGGTCGTGCCACTGGAGTCGCTCCACAAGGAGATGCTCGCCGCCGGCGAGCGGCTCGCGAAGCTCGAAGGTGCGGCCCTGGTCCACCCTGACCGCGACTCATGGAAAAGGGCCGTCAAGCGGCGCGATCGCCTCGTCCGGGAGGCCGCCCGCCGCAAGAAGATTCGCAGCCGCCGAGCCCGCGAACTCAAAGCCGTCAGCACCGAGTCGAGCGTGTGGCTGAAGCGATCGGTCGTGGCCGCGGTGCTCGAGGAGGAGCCGCGGGTAGAGCGATTGATGGCCGAGGTGTCACGGGTCGAGTCCCATGCGCGGCTCGCCGCCCGCCGGTTTGGGGAACAGATCGGCATGGCCGGACTCTCGCGACTCGTGCCGGTCGAACGCGCGGTCGATGCATCCGGCAACGGCTCCGCCGAACTGCTCCTTCCCGAAGGATTCGCGCTCTCGTTCGCTCCGTTGCACAGCCGGGCCCGCGGCTGCAGCCGAGCGTCCCGCGATGTCACGGCGGCCAAGCGGGCCGTGGCCGATGCCAAGGCAGAACTCGAAACCACCCGCGGGGTGGTTTCCGGAGCCGGCTCGCACCTCGGCGGGGTGACGATCGCCAAGGCGATCGAGGAGGCCAGTGGCCGTGCCGCGACCATCCGCAATCGGATCGCGCTGGCCGAACGGGTCGATGAGCTCGACGACTCGCTGACGAACCTGGAGCGGGAGGTGGCCCATTCGATGGAAGGCCAGCTGCTGCCGCTGGGCTGGCTGATCCCGCTCGGAGCCCTGTTCGTCGTAGGCGCGGGCATGCTGCTCTCCGGGTTGCTGCTCCCCGCGAGCGTCACCGGTTCTTTGGCCTACGCCATCGCGGCGCTCGGACTGGCAGGCACGGGCCTCGCGTCGGTAACGACCTGGTCGCTCGACCGCGCCGCGTCGACGCGGCTCGAGGCCACGCGGCAGCAGTACGACATGGTCAACAAGCAGCGAGAGGATGCGGCCGCGCAGTTGGCCCAGCTCGACGCCGCCATCCCCGGTGATGCGACCCAGCCGCTCGACCGCAAGCTCGCGGCCCTCCAGGCGGAAGTGGAGCGGCTGGAAGCGTTGGCGGGCCGCGAGGGCTCGATGCACGTGCTTTCCGACCGCCTTACGATCGCCCGCCAGGACCTCAAGCGGGCGTTGGCCAACCGCAAGTCGGCTCGGCTTCGATGGCAGCGGTCCCTCGAGCAACGAGGACTGCCGGCCACGCTGATGCCCCGCGATGTCCGCATGATCGAGATGCACCGGCAGTCGCTCCTCACGCTCGACGACGATCGTCGCCGACTCTCGGAGGAGGCGCGGCAGAAGCGGGATGAGCTCGCGGAATGGTCGCACCGAATCGACCAGGTGATGGTCGACTGCGATCTCGTGCCGGAAGGCTCCCCTCTCGATCACCTGCGGCAGTTGCGGGAACGGCTCGAGGCCGACGGCCGAGCCGTACGGCTGCGGGTCACAGCCACGCGACGGCTCGAACGAGCCCGGGTACGGCATCGCCACGCGCTCAAGCAGATCAAGCTTGCCGACCGCGGCATTCACCAGTTCTACAGCCGGTGGGACGTTGCCACCGAGCAGGAGTTTCTCGCCAAGGTCGATCGGCGGCCGCTCTATCGACAGGCCCGTCGCGATGCCGAAGCCGCGGAGGCCGCGTGGGTGGACGCTCGGCGGGCCGTCACCGAGCCGCACGACCTCGAGCATTGGCTCAGCGAGACCGCGACGCTGCCGCTGGAAAAACGACTCGCTGACGCCTGCGCCGCCACGGACCGGCTGCGCGAGTCGCTCCTGGTCGCCGAGGATCGCCGGACGACCGTCGCCAAGCGGCTCGACGCCGCAGCCCGTGATCGTGCCGCCGAACCGCTCCAGGCGGAGTTGGCCAGCGTCGAGCAGGAGCTCGCCGCGCAGCTCGACCGCCGGCGGCTGCTCGAACGGGCCGGCGTGCTTCTGGAAGAAACCCGCGCGACCGTGGCTCGCGACCATCAGCCGCCGACGCTTCGCGACGCCTCCCATTGGCTCGCGCGGCTTACCGACGGCCGCTACACACGGATCACCACCACGATCGACGAGGCCCGCCTCGAGGTGCACGAGTCAGATGGACAGGTCTGGCAGCCGGAGCGGCTCAGCCGCGGCACTCGCGAGCAGGTCTTTCTAGCCCTGCGACTGGCGTTGGTTCGCGACCTGCAGCGACATGGTGTGATGCTGCCGGTGGTGATGGACGACGCCCTGGTCAACTTCGACGACAGTCGCGCCCAGGCGGCGGCCCGCGTGCTGATGGAGTTCGTGAGCGATCAGCCCCGTGAGCGGCAACTTCTCGCCCTCACCTGCCATGCCCACGTGGCCTCCCTCTTCGCGGCGGTCCAAGCCTCGGTGCGGTCCCTGAGCGACCCCACGGCAAGTTGGATGACACCGCCGGCACTACCTCGCGTGTCGCCCCCCGCACCAACGCCTCCGGTGGCAATCGCTCCCGTACCGACTGCTCCCGCGCAGCCGCCCCAGCACGTGGCGATCGTGGCGGAAACATCAGGAGGCACATGGGCGGCTGAAGAGTTCTTCTTTGGTGGCAGCGAGACCGCCACCAAGGGCATCGTCCGCGTGAAGAAGAAGCCGGCGTCGCGCGGCCGCACCGCATAATCCGAACACCGTTCAGCCGATGCCGGCCTGGATGTCCCGCAGGTAGCGAGCCCGCATGTTGGCCAGCAGCATGCCGAGGTAGCCGTTGGCCCCCAACGACAAAAACAGCGCGATCAAACTGCCGATGAGCAGCGGCCAAGGACGGCCGTCGACCACACCCGGCGTGTCGATCGTGCCGACAGGCGCCGTAGCCACCGCCGGCATGATTCGCGGGCGCTTGGCGGCATCGAGCACCGCCCGCTCCACGGCCGGCGGCCAGGCATCGGCGACGTAGATCTTCACCCGCCTCACGTGCCGCGAGTCCGCCGGCACATCACTGGTGAAGGTGTAGGGCGAGGCGTCACGAACCAGGTCGGGCTCCACTCGCACCAGATAGTCGCCCCCACCTTCATCGGTCGGCACATAGGCCGTCTCGATGCCTGCCATGAGCAACGCGGCAACCGCGATCAGTGTTTCCATCATGAGCATTTCTCCACTGGGTGCGGTGGCAGTGAGACTCGCACAACCTCAGGATCATCCACAGCCGGCTACGATTTCACACTCCCGACACCGGGTCGTGCAACTCCCGGGTGTTCGGCGGGTACCGGAGCAGGCGAGTTGGCTATCCGGTCGGCGGCCGAGATCGTGTCGAGCTCGGTCTGGAGCATCGTGAGCGCGGCCTGCAAAAATGCGACTGCGATCGGCCCCACGAAGATGCCGATCGGACCCAGCGCGGCCACACCCCCCAACACGCTCAACAGCGCCAGGAGCGGGTGAAGCTTCGACTGCCCGTGGAGCACGATCGGCTTGATGATGTTGTCGATCGTCGACACCACGCACGCGCCCCACAGGGCGAGGCCGACCGCCGCACCGGTGCTCTTCAGAAAGAAAAGCAGATAGAGGCTCGCTGATATCCAGATCGCCGCCGCCCCGACGAAGGGTACGAGCGCACCGAAGAACGTGAGCAACGTGAGAAGAAAGATACCCTTGAGCCCGGCCACATAGAAACCAAACCCGGCAAGGACCGCCTGCGCGATCGCTGCCAGCAGCGTGGAACTCACCACCGCTCGGCTGACCTCCTCGAATTCCTCGAGCAGTTGCCACTGATAACGGCGATCGAGCGGCACCAGCCGCATCACCGCGTTGAACATCCGCGGACCATCGGCCAGAAAATAGAAAAATGAGACGATCAATACGATCAGGCCGATCACCAGCTTTACGATCGCTTTCGAGGCGCCGGCGGCCAGCGGCCCGATCCAGTCCTCGACGAGCCTGCGTAATTCGCCATTGATTCCCTCGGCCGTGAGTTCGAGGCCGGTGGCCTCATTGACACTCGCCACGAGTCCCTCGAGCACCGCCGGATCAAGTTTGAGGCCATTCGGGGCCTTGAGCATCGCCATGGCATCCCCACCGGCCCGGACGACCAGCAGCAAGAGTGGGACGAGGACGATCGCGAGCACGAAGAGCGTGGTCAGGCCAGCAGCCACCCACTCGGGGCACTGCAGTTTCCGCAGGAGGGCGCGGTGGAGCGGACCAAAGATCACGACGAGCATCGCCGCGAGCAGAAGCGGCAAGAGAAAGATGGCCATCACCCGCAGCGACAACAGCCCGAAGATCGCCACGAGCCCGACCAGAACACCGAGAGAGATGAGGCGGGCCATGCAGTGCTTTCTCGCGTACCGACAGGGGGATTGGCTGGAGCCGTTGGCGGAGCCAACCACGGTGGCCTCGATTCTACTGCAAGGGTATCCTGTTTCGACACTCCTTCCGGCTGCCTCGCTCCCTCCCCTCGCCTTTCCGCCCCATGTCGCAGCCTGCCGTCTCACTCGTCATTCCCGTGCGTAACGAGGCGGGCAACATCGCTCCCCTGCTCGCGGAGATTCGCGAGGTTTTCGGCCGCGAGGGCCTGTCCTGGGAGGCGTTCATCGTCGATGACGGATCGACTGACGCTTCCTGGGACGAGATCGAGGGCTGCGCCGCCGATGCACGAGTAACCGGCATCAGACTCGACGGTCCGCGGGGCAAGTCCACCGCGCTCGCGGCCGGCTTCCGGCGGTGCCAGGGTGCGGCGTTCGCGATGCTCGATGGCGATGGACAGGACAATCCCGTCGAGATTCCCCGCATGCTCGAACTGCTCGCGTCGGCGGGCGCTGCATCGTCGCCGGCTGCCGATCTCGTCAACGGTTGGAAGACACCGCGGCTTGACCCGTGGCACAAGACCATTCCCTCGCGGGTCTTCAACGTCCTTGTCGGCTGGCTCACCGGCCTCCACCTGCACGATCACAATTGCGGCCTCAAGGTGATGCGACCCGAGGTGGCCAGTCAGCTCCGCCTGGTTGACGACCTGCACCGCTTCATTCCGGTGATGGCGTCGGCCCGGGGGTTTCGCGTGGTGGAGATGCCGGTGCATCACCGTCCGCGGGTCCGCGGTACGTCGAAGTACGGTGTCGGCCGATTCTTCCGCGGGTTCTTCGATCTGCTCCGGGTCGCCGCCATCGTGCGCAGCGGCGGTCGGTTTCAGGCGGTCGGTCGCCGAGGGGAATCGCGGGCCCGCACGCGGCATGGCGTGTACGCGATCCTGGCGACTGTCATTCTCGGCGGACTGCTGGGCCGCATCGGTGCCGTGACGAGCGTCGATAAGATCGCGTTGGAAAAACGAATCGTCGCCGATGCCATCGTCAAGGCGGCAGCGGGGGGCATTCCGGTCGACGAACAGGCAATTCGGCAACGGATCGAGGAGGAAAAGCGGCTCATGCGACCGTTTCTTTCCGCCAATGACCGCAGCCGTTGGCTCACGATCAGGGCGGTCGTCGAGCGGGGCTCCTTCACGATCGATGACCTCGTGGCCGAGCCCGGCTGGGACACGATCGACGCCGTCGCCCACCCCGATGCGGCCGGCCGTCTGAGGCTGTATTCAAGTAAGCCGCCGCTGCTGGCTGTGATCGCGGCCGGCCCGTACTGGATCCTCCATCGGATCACGGGCTGGACGCTCGGCGACCATCCTTTCGAACTCGGGCGGATCCTGATGATCGTGTACGGCTTGCTGCCCCTCGGCCTACTGATCCTCTTCACGGCCCGCGTCATCGACCGACTGGGAACGACCGACTGGGGGCGGATCTACTCGGTGGCCTTGGTCGCCGGCGGCACTCTGCTGACGACGTTTGCGGTCGTGTTCACCAACCACCTGCCGGCCGCGGCGTGCACCGCGGCGAGCCTGTGGCTCGTGCTGCGAATCGCCGGCGACGGCGTCCGGTCGTGGCGGTCATTCGCCGGGGCCGGCCTCACTGCCGCCTTTGCGGCAGCCTGTGAGCTGCCGGCGCTGGCCTGGCTTGTGGTCGTGTTGGCAATGCTGGCTGCCGTCGATCGTCGCCGCACACTCCTCGCGGCGTTGCCGGCGGCGGTCGTCGTGGCGATCGCGTTTTTTCTGACCAACTGGCTTGCGCACGGCGATTTCGTGCCGCCGTACGGGCATCGTGGCGGCGGACAGGCGATCCCCATCGAGCCACCCGACGCCTCGTGGAACCCCGACAACTGGTACGACTATCAACTGCCGCTGGCGAACGGCCGAACGCTGACCAGTTACTGGCGATCTCCCGGTGGGATCGACCGGGGCGAAGCGTCACCGCTCGCATACGCGTTCCACGCGCTGCTCGGGCATCATGGCATCTTCTCGCTGACGCCCGCCTGGCTGCTGGTGTTTCCGGGGCTTTTTCTTCTGGCCCGCCCCGATGGCAGCGGCGCTCCGCCCAACGCGCCGGCGATATTCCGCCGTCGGCTGGCCGCCGGTATCGCCGCCGTATCGATGGCCGTGATCGTGTTCTACCTGTCGCGGCACCAGATCGACCGCAACTATGGCGGGATGACCGCGGGGTTTCGCTGGGCGTTTTGGCTCGCCCCTTTGTGGGTCGCAGCGGTGGTGCCGGCCGTCGATCGCCTGGCGGCAAATCGGTGGGGCCGCGGCGTCGCCTTGACGCTCCTCGTGGTGTCGATGGTGTCGGTCGCGTTCCCCACCTGGAATCCCTGGTCGCTCCCCTGGCTCCACCAGCTGCTCATCCACTCGGGCTGGATCCCGGCCGTGTGACCGGTGAGAGCCCTGCGGTGGCAAGAAATTCCCGACAGGCTGGGGGCCATGCCTCGGGGAGCGGTGCCTCGATCTCGAGCCGCTCCTTGGTATCCGGATCGGTAAAGGCAATGCGCCAGGCGTGTAAGGCGATCGTGTCCGAGTGTAAATCGGCGGCTCCGTAGCTGGTGTCCCCCACGATCGGCATGCCGCGGGCGGCCGCCTGCACACGAAGTTGATGCATTCTTCCGGTGCGAGGCTCCAGCTGGAGCATGGTGATCGACAGGCCGCTCGGCCCGGTGAGATCGCCGATCCGCCGGACTGCTGTCTCAGCCTGCCGACTGCCCGGCTCGCCGGCCACTGCAATCCGTGCCCGCGGCTGATCAGGAATCTTTGCCACCCAGTCGATCCATTCACTCCACGCGGTGGTCGCGGCAACCTGATCGCCGGCGGGGTCACGGTGGCCGACGACTTCCGTCAGCGCGAGGTAAGTCTTCGTGATCTGGCGACGTTCGAACTGTCGGGAAAGCTGGCGGGCCGCCCGTGGCGTCACCGCAAACAGCATCACGCCCGACACGGCCCTGTCGAGACGGTGCGGTACTCCGAGGTAGCCGCCGCGGGACAGCTGTGATCGCAGCCGCAGCTCGAGAGAATCGATTCCTGGTGGCGCCTGCGTCGGAAGACCGGATGGCTTGATCACTCCCACCACGCCCGAGGCCTCGAAGCAGATTCGCAGCGCAGCATCGACGGCCCCCTCGTTCGCGTGACAGCCATCCTGATTGGCATCCCCCTTTTCAGAGGCCCCCCGCTCGTTGTACGTTGTCATGGTTTCAAAGTATTCGATTTTCAGGGTGGACGAAAAACCGGAGCTGACCGATGCCGACGACCGTTGTGATAGCTGATGACCATGAAATCGTCCGTCAAGGCCTCGGGAGCCTCTTCAGGGATTCGGCGGTGCAGATCGTGGCGGAGGCAGAGAACGGCGATGCCGCCATCAAGGCGGCAAAAAAGCACAAACCTGACGTTGTCCTGCTCGATGTACGGCTCGGTGACACCGACGGCATCGACGCGATCAAGCGGATTCGTGCGGCGTCGGCGGACACACGGGTGGTCGTGCTGTCGGCTTTCGACAACCCCACCTACGTCGCCCGGGCGGTCTCCGCCGGCGCGCATGACTACGTGCTCAAATCAGCCTCTCGAGCCGACATCATTGCAGCCGTGACCGGTGCCGCCGACGGTCGCGAACCCTCCCGTTCAAGTGAACTGCGACGCATGGTGGGCGCGATGTCCAACCGAACGGCCCTCTCCAATACCGAGGTGCAGCTTACGCCGCGAGAATCCCAGGTCTTACGGCTCATTGCGATGGGGCTATCCAACCAGGAAATCGCCGACTCCCTCGAGATCAGCGTGGAAACGGTGAAGGAGCACGTGCAGAACCTGCTCCGGAAGATGTCCCTCAACGACCGGACCCAGGCGGCCGTATGGGCGATCCGACACGGGGTGGCGTAGGGCAGCCGTAGCTGGCCTTTTCCGGGGTAGGCGTCGCGGCACGTTTCTGGTTTGATATGCGGCTATTTCCGCCGCATTCGTCTGCGAAAGGATCCTCATGCCGGCCCCCGTCACGTGCCCCACCGATGCCGACAGTCCAGATGCGTGCGAGCGTGGTGAGGCCGGCTGGGTGAGTGATGCACGCCGCGTCATTCGCGACGCGCCCACCGACTTTTTCGCAGTCAACCCTTGGCGGTATTGGGCTGACTTCCTGATTTCCCTGGTGCTCGCCTATTCGTCGGCCACACTCTACCTGCTCTCACCGCTCGGTTCGTGGCCCCAACTGCTGGCCTTCCCGGTGGCAGTGTTTTGGCTGTACCGTCTCGGTTCGCTGATTCACGAGGTCTGCCACCTCGGCCACCACGAAATGCGGGGGTTCAAAGTGGCCTGGAATCTCCTTGTCGGCGTCATGACGCTCACTCCTTCCCCCTTCTTCACCCGGCATCATCGCGATCACCACAGCGCGCGGATGTACGGCACGCCGGAAGACCCGGAATACGTGGCCAACGTGCTCGAGGCGGGCAACTGGCGGAGCGGGCTGGAGTACGCGGCGTTTATTGCAATTTTTCCGCTCGCCGTGTTCCTGCGATTTCTTCTCGCGCCGCTCACGTATCTCTCGCCCACCCTGCGGCAGGCAGTCTTGGAACGGGCCAGTTCGCTCACGCTCAACCTCCACTACCGCCGGCGGATCACGGCCTTCGATCGCTGGTCGATTTCCATGCTGGAAATTCCTTGCTTCATCCGCGCGGCGATGATTCCCACCAGCGTTTTTCTCGGGCTCGCGCCGCCGAGTAGGATCGTGCTCCTCTATATCCTTGCCCTGACAACGGTCGTGCTCAATCAGCTACGGCAACTGGCTGACCACCACTTTGCCGGAGACGGTGAAGCGGCCACGTGGGAAAATCACATCCTGGACTCGTGCAACTTCACCGGCAGCGATCCGCTCACCTGGCTCTTCTTCCCGTTCTCGATCCGCTACCACGCCCTGCACCACCTCTTTCCGTCGATGCCCTACCACAACCTCAAACCGGCGCACGATTATCTTGCCCAAGCGCTGCCGGCCGACTCGCCCTACCTCGGTCTCGATCAGCCGGGCTGGTGGAGCGTTGCCCGGCGGACGGTGTTTGGCCACGCGACAATCTGAAAGGCCGCGGAGCGGCGACTTTGCCCCCTCGAGCCGGCGATTCACCGAGGCCGGATGCGATCTAGCGGTCCCGGGTGCGGCGATGCAGTACAAACCCCTCGATGGCCTCGTATTCGGGGAGGCCGAGTCGGTCGTAGAGCCGTGCGGTATCACGATTACGGTCCTCGGCCCGCTGCCAGAATTCACGCGGGTCGCTGGGCCCGGGAAAGAGGGCGCGATCTTTTTGGCTTTCGTGTTTGAAGATCGCCATCCGCTTTCGCTCGACTTCGTCGGGTGAGAGCGGCACGGCCATTTCGATCTCGTGCGGTTCCCACTCCTGCCATGCGCCCCGGTAGAGCCACATTTCGCAGTGCCGTGCCCATTGCTGGTCGCTGACCTGTGTGATCGCGGCGATCACCGCCGATAGACAGACGCGATGGGTGCCATGCGGATCGGACAAATCGCCAGCGGCATAGATCTGGTGGGGCTGCACCTCTTCCAGAAGCCGCACCGTGATCGCGATGTCCTCCGGCCCGATCGGCCTCTTCCGCACCCGACCCGTCTCGTAGAAAGGCAGATCGAGAAAGTGGATCCGATCCGGCTGCACGCCCGAGTAGCGGGCTCCCGCCCGGGCCTCGGTTCGCCTGATCAAACCCTTGACGGTCTGAAGTTCGTCGATGTCGACGCTCCCCGGATGCTTCGTGCGGAGAAACTCCCGAACCCGCTCGGCGATCTCCCCTGTCTTCGTCCCCACGCCAAAGGCGTGGCAAAACTCTTCCACGAAGTCGACGTGACGGTCCGCCGACTCGTCCCAGACGGCGATGTTGCCGCTGGTCTGATACGCCACATGCACTTCGTGGCCCTGCTCGCAGAGGCGAATCAGCGTGCCCCCCATGCTGATCACATCATCGTCGGGGTGAGGGCTGAAGATGACGATCCGTTGCGGGAATTTCTCGCCGGCCGCCGCCACGGCGGCTCGCACCCGCCGTACCACCCCCGGCTTGCCGGCGGGCCAGCCGGTGATCGTGTCCTGCATGGCCCGAAACACCTCGATATTGAGGTCATAGGCCCGCCCACAGTTGGAGAGGAGGTCCTGCAGGCCATACTCGTTGTAGTCTTCGTCGGTGAGTTTGAGGATCGGCTTTTGCAGTTTGAGGGCCAGCCAGATCACGGCCTTCCGCACCATCGCCGTTGTCCACTCGAGGCCCAGGGTGTCGAGCGGCCCGACCAGCCAGGGCGACTCAAACCGCGACAGCCGGGCGGCCGCCGCGGCGTCGAGCACGAAGCGAGCATCGGGGTGCTGCTGCAAAGCGCTAGCTGAGACATGGCTGCATGGCAGTTCCTCGACCGCCTTGCGAACGATCGGCGCCTTGTGTTCGCCGAACGCGAGCAGGACCACGCGGCGGGCGTCGAGGATCGAGCCGACGCCCATCGTGATCGCCTGCCGCGGCACGTTCCACTCGCCAAAAAAATCACTGGCTGCGTCGGCACGGGTCACGCTATCGAGCGTGATGAGCCGCGTGCGGCTTTCCAGCGGGCTGCCCGGTTCGTTGAACCCGATGTGACCCGTGCGGCCGATGCCAAGCACCTGAAGATCGATGCCACCAGCGGCCCTGATCGCCTCCTCATAGTGGGCGCAGGCGGTCGGCACCTCGCTCCGGGTAAGCGTGCCGTCGGGGATGTGGATGTTGGCCGCGGGGATGTCGATGTGATCGAAGAGGTGCTCCCGCATGAAGCGGTGGTAGCTCTGCAGGGCGTCGGGCTGCATCGGCCAGTATTCGTCGAGGTTGAAGGTGGTGACCGTCTTGAACGACACGCCCTCCTCTCGATGCAACCGGATGAGTTCGTCGTAGACGCCGACCGGCGTGCTCCCGGTGGCCAGGCCGAGCACCGTCTTTTTGCCGGATGCGGCCCGCGTTTGCACGAGGTCGGCAATCTCGCGGGCCACCGCCCGGCTGGCATCGAGAGGCTGGGCATACACGGTGACAGGCACCCGCTCCACAGCCTGAACGTGCGAGAGGGGGCCGCTGTAGATCGGCTGCTCGTCGCGGCGGTTTTCTGTCGTGCTCATCGGTGCTTTTTCCTGGGTTAACCGGCGGGCTCAGAACAGAGTCGTTATTGCCGAAAAAGACCGGCTCACAATGCCCGATCATCCCCTCTGCATGCCTTTTTGTATCATGGACCAAGACGACCGAAAATCAAGTTTTCTGCTGTTTTTAATTCGTAATTGATTACTATCTCCGGGTGTCGATGTCGCAAGATATCCCTGAATACTTTCGATATCCGATCGCAGCACCGGAGAGTGATGCCTGGGGCCTCACCGTGACGGGTGCCGGCTACCAGCCCGTGGGGCGGGGCGATGCCCCCATTCCCAACAGACCGCACCCGCGCGGTCACTTGTATTCTTGGAAGGCTGGTCGCGTGCTGGGCGAGCATGCCATCGTGTACGTGACCCACGGCCAAGGTGAGTTTGAGTCGATCCCGACCGGACGGCTGGAGCTCCTGCCCGGTGACGCGGCCATCCTGTTTCCCGGCGTCTGGCATCGCTACCGCCCCCGGCCTGACGCGGGCTGGGGCATCTATTGGGTGCACTTCGCGGGAGCAATCGCCCGCGACCTGGAGAAACGCCAGGTTCTCATGCCGCCACAGGCTGTCATTCGCTGCGGCCTCGACGACATGATCGTGGAAGCGTTTCGCGGCCTCCTCGACGCGATCCGCACCGACTCGGCGGGAGCCGGCCCACTCGCCGCCGCAAAGGCGCTCGAAATCCTCGCTCGCGTCACGTCTGCGGCTCAGCCAAGGCCGACACCATCCCGCCTCAAACAGATTGTGCGTCGGGCCCGCCTGCTCCTCGAGCAACGGCCCGGGGCGATGCCGGTGATCGACGACATGATCCAGGGATTCGACGTAAGCCGCACGCATTTTTTCCGCGCGTTCCGCCGGGAGACGGGTCAGACACCCTACGGCTATCACCTGCAGATCACCATTCGCCGTGCCGGCGACATGCTGCGGAACTCGGATCTTCCGGTCAAGGAGATCGCCGAGGCGCTCGGCTTCCGCAACCCGTATCATTTTTCCAAGCTGTTCAAGAACAAAACGGGGGCCTCACCCCGCCACTACCGCGACGGCTGGCGCCGTGGTCTCGATCAGGCCAGGTTTGCCGAATCCGGCCACGATACGGCACACTCTTGCGATGAGGTCGGACCATAGCCTCCGACGATAGGCGAGACTTGGCACGTTGATTTCCCGATGACGCAACGCATTGGACTGGCGCTTTCTGGAGGGGGGTTTCGCGCCACCCTCTACCACCTCGGCGTCATCCGCTACCTGCGCGACAACGGTATTCTCGACATGCTCACGGACATCGCCTCCGTATCTGGCGGGAGCATTCTCGGCGCTCACCTCGCGCTTAACTGGCACCGCTACAACGGTACCGACGAGCAGTTCGACGAGGTCGCTCGTGAATTGATCCGGTTCATTCAGTTTGACGTCCGCAACCACATCGTGCGGCGGCTGCCACTGACGATGCCCCTGCGGGTGGCGGCCCAGCTGGCGGGAGCCGACCTGGCCGGGTTCTCAGCCAACGCGATGCTCGAGCGGTATTACCGTGAATTTCTCTATGGTGATCGTCGGCTTTTCGAACTGCCGGAGCGACCTGCCCTCCATGTGCTCGCCACCAACGTCAGCGACGGTGTCATGGCCGTCTTCAATCGGGATGGCCTGCACATTCAGAAACGCAACACTCGCGATTCCGACCCCTTCCACCATGTTCCCGGCCAGACGGCCAGTGTCGCGAAGGCGGTCGGGGCATCATCGGCCTTTCCCGGATTTTTTCCTCCCGTGCAGTTCACAGCGGCCGACCTTGGGGTCCACGACGGGCAGTTCGTCACCGAGTCATTCACGGACGGTGGCGTCTATGACAACCTGGGCACGCGAGCGTTTCTCTGGCTCAGGCATTATCGGGGAGAGGAGTTTTCGCGGGTGCTGGTGAGCGATGCCGGCAAACCGTTCCAAATTCTCAGCAACGCCGCGTTGGGCTTCGTCGCCCAGTCGATCCGCGCCTCCGACATTCTGTGGGATCGGGTTTGGCAACTGGAGCGAGAAAACTTCGGCGATCGCAACGGCTTCTTCTTCACCCCGGTGACCCGCATCGTCGACCCGGATGATGACCCGCATGCACTCCATCCGGTGGTGCAGGCCGAGGTGTCGATGATTCGGACCGACCTGGATCGCTTCAGCGACCTGGAAGTCAACGCCCTCGCCGTGCATGGCTACGAAGTGGCCCGTGATATGAATCGGCAGATCGCCGATCGTGCCATCAAGCCCGTCCGTGAAGGGCCGGTGTGGGAGCCACTTCCCGGCCGAGGCTCGATCCTGGCAGCCGTCACGGCAGCCGCGGAGCACCCGACCGTTCCCGGCACCGCCCGCACGGCGACCACCAATGTCGCCGTGCGGCTCGCCGAGAAACTTCGCCGTTCAGGCCGCCGCAAGGTCTGGTCAACGCTGCTGGATTGGAAAGATTGGCCGACCTACATCTACCTCCTCGTGGGTCTGCTGCTGTTTGTGGTGCTGCCGACTCGCTTCTATCAGGTCCATCGTCACGCGAAGATGCTGACTGACGTGATCAACTCGATCGCCGCCGGCGATCCCGACATCCGACTCGTGCTCGATCTGGTGGAGAGCGATCCGACCACCTCCTGGCAGCCTGTCGCGGTGACCGATGCCTCCAAGCCGCAGCCCTCCGACTTCAAGGGTGTGGAGATCCTCTCGCACAGCCGGATCATCGACCTTCGCCAAGGCTGGAGCGGGGTGGGCCGACAATCAAAAATGGGTCGCATTCGAATTCGAGACCGAATGCGGCTGCGGCTCCTCGAGCCAGGCAGCCCACGGAAACTGGTGTTTCATACCGCACTGCCGTTGGAAGAGGTCGAGTATCGGCAGCCTCCCGATCAGCCGCCGCTGACGGTACGAAGGCTGCCCTTCGGTGACGCCAGCACAATGGGATCAGCCACACCCCAGAAGGAATACGAACTCGAATTTGACCTCTCCGGGTATCCGCTCGATACGCAAATCACCCTCGAGCTGGCAGCCATTCTCCAATTTGCCGATCTGCCACCGGGCAAGATGCCGATGGTGCTGGACTTCGAGACCGATCTGTTGACGGTGTGGATGCTCTTCCCGGAGAACCATCCCTACCGCACGTACCGATTGCTGCGGTATCCCAAGGGACAGCCGGAAACCGCGGAGCCGATGACCAGCCGCTACACGATCGACCATCCGTACGGTCAATTGATCGGCTGGTCGCTGATCAGCCCCGATCCGGACACGGTGTACGAATGCCGCTGGACATCGGATTGAACCGTCGGCATCTGACGTGTGGATGTCCCAGATCAGTGCCCCGTCTTGGAACCGAACTTTCGGAGGATTTCCCGGGAAACTTGGGGGTTCCGCAGGTCGGTGGCTCAGAATTGGCTCAGGAGTCGGCCCCCGCCCCCTCAGCCGATATTGGTGACCTCGCCCGCCGTCTGGCCGCCCTCCCGCCCGACACGCTAGCCGCCCTAAACGCCCTCCTCGGGGGGTTGCAGCAGCGGTAGATTCCGCAGCGTCCCAAGTTCCCCTCGGGGCGTCTCCGCCTGGCAACAGCCGCCTTTTAAACGAGTCGCCCGCTGAGATTCTTGCTGCTGCAGGGAACGCTCCCTATCATGGGGGGAATCTGGTGGTCGTCGATTTGATCCGTCTTCGCAAAGGGTTCTCGGTTATGTCTTGGCGACAGAGACTCGCCGGCGTGCGAGACAAATTTTTGCATGTCCTCCGTCACCGACCGGCCGTGCCGTCTTGGCTTACGAGCTTTTTGGTCCATGTCGTTTCTTTGCTGACACTCGCTTTCATCGGCTTAGGAAACGTGCCCGAGCCAACCCGCGCTCGGCCCCTCGTATTCGATTCCGCTCCGCCCGAGGAGGTGCTGTTCGCCACGGATATGGGGATCGCGTCGGCGATGCAGGCCGCTGCGACGGCTGCTAGTAGTCCGTCGACTGAAACCGCCTCCACCGAATCCCCAGTCACCGACCTCGCGGTCAGTGACTCCGTCGCTCAGATGGTGTCGACGTCGCTGGCAGGTGTGCTTGCCTCTGAACAGTTGCCGCCCATCCAACAGACAGCCGCGAAGTTATTGAACAAAGTCTTGATCGGGGAATCTTCCGAGTCTTCGGGCGTCTCGCCGCAGTCCGCCGCCACAGGAGTGAAAGGTGCCGCGGGGGCAGCAGACGCCGCGCAAGGAATCATTGGCCACCTACGCAAGGATTTAGAGGACGGCCCACTCTTCATCATCTGGCTACTGGATGCGTCGATCAGCCTAGAACAAGATCGGCACAAGCTCGCGGCCACCCTAGAGCCCTTCTACAAAGAGTTTGAGCCACAAGGCAAGGAACGCTCACAACTCCTCAGTGGAGTCGTAGCCTACGGACAGGGCGTGAACCAGATCCAAGATACCTCCGCCTTCCATGCCCGCAGCCTCAACGCGATCCGCAGCGTTCCGTTTGACCAGAGTGGAACGGAGAATGTGATGGCGGCCGTTCTGCAAGTGCTGAATCGATATGCCCTGCGAGCCAAGGGTCGACTACGCATCGTTATCTGGACTGATGAATCCGGTGACGACACATCGCTGTTGGAGGAGGCGATTGGAGCCTGCCGGAAGTCGAACACTGTCGTCCATGTTGTTGGACCGTCCAGTGTGCTTGGCACGGACCGCGGACTTCAGCCCTACACGGATCAAGCAACAGGCTACAGTTTCATGCTTCCCGTCACGCGAGGCCCAGACACATGCTTCCAAGAGCGATTGCTTCTGCCGTATTGGTTCGACTCATCGGCTGATGCCGGAATCTACAACGGCTTCATGGTTGCCGAGGGATTGCCGTGGTACGGCGGCGCGCTGCGTGAGCGGCTGATGTCTGGCGTTGGGCCGTATGCATTAACAAGGCTTGCCCTACAAACTGGCGGCACGTTCACCATCCTAGATCGGCCTGGCGAGAGTAGTCCGTTCGATCTGGCGGCGATGCAAGGCTATTTCCCTGACTACGGCAACGCTATTGAGATCATGCAGCAACTGAGGGAATCACCGTTTCGATCTGCGATCATGAGAGCAGTAGAGGCCACCTACCGCCCTATCAACCTAGCTCCGCCAAGGATGAGGTTTCCTATGGTGCGGTCGGAGTTATACCCGTTCACTGAGTATCAGCCATACATGCCCCCACCGGCTTTTCGCCAGCAACTGACTGCAAACATTGCTGAGCAAGTAGCGCTGGTGGGAACCTCGGCTAAGCTTATCGAAGAATCGCTCCGAAACTTCGGTGAAGAGGATTGGGAGTCCAGCTACGCTGCCGAGCCCTCTGCACGCTGGCGAGCTTGGTACGATCTCACGCACGGGCGACTGCTCGCGACGAGTATTCGTCACCAAGAGTATCTGGCGACCTGCAAATTGGTCATGACGCCCGGCAACCTTTCGGCCG